>NZ_JBQSYR010000017.1:0-100895 GCF_052379505.1 Glutamicibacter sp. 363
CTCGGTATTATCCGCAGTGTTCACATCGGTGTTGGCTCCAACAACGCTGAAGTTCACTGCGTCATTTGATCCGTTTTCGTCAGTTGCAGTGGCTGTATAGTCGTCAATTGGCAAGTCAGGGAATGTAACAGTCCAGGTACCATCTTCAGCATCAACAGTAGTCACCTGATCGGCCTGTCCCGGAATTGAGACAGTTACTCCTGTACCTGGCTCACCGGTACCAGTCACATTAACGGGACCGACAGGAACTTCCTCACCATCAACCGGAGTCTGGATAACGACTGGAGCGATCTCTACTGCTTCGGCTGCCGACTGCACGGATGACGACGCTAGAGAAAGATTAGCTAGACCACCTTGAGCAGCACCTGGCAATACGGTCACAGCCAGAGCACGGACGGTGAAGCTATCTGGGCCCAAGTCACCGTCTGTGAGCAACGGCGCCTCAGTTGGCTGCTCGTTGACCGTGATGGTTACGACGCGATCAAGCACTTGTCGCAAAATTGGCTCAAGTTGACCGGCAACTAGACCTACAGCTGGGTCTACAACCTCGCCAAGACCATTGCCGACGTTGTCGAGCACTCCCTGCACCAATGGGCCAGTAGTAGTGGTAATACCATCTGCAACAGCGGCAGTAATTGGGTTTAGCAGGTCACCAACATCGATAATCCCAAGCAAATCAAGTTGCGTCTCAGCCTCTGGTGCTGGCGTTTGCGTTCCAGCAAATTGGGCCAAGGTACCTTCGATCAGTACGCCACCGGTCGCAGTGAGAGGGAACACTCCTGCTGTAATGTTCAGTTCGACCTTCACGTTCAAGTCATTCAAGACTGACTCGACGATGGAAGTCGCCTTGGTAGTGATCCCAGACAACGATTCGGTAATGCCATTGGCTATAGCATTTAAGACATCTTCACCAATGAGCGGAGTGTTCGGATCGAAGTTATTCAGATCCTGGCCGTTTTCTTCAATCAGCTTAGCCAGGTCAACGTGAACCTCACCTGTTCCAATATCAACTGAAATCGAGCCACTATCGTTAGCAATTGGCGTCGCGATCAGTTGATCAACGACCGTCTGGCCCACGGTATCCAGACCGTCAATCGTCACTTGCGCGCTGTTGACGTTAACAAGTGGAATAGCCTCCGCAGCAATTTCCACGTCGTTCAGCAGCGAGTCCAGAGCACCGCCCGTGGAAATTAGCCCGCTCACCGGGTTTACCGCAGTCTGGAACACTTCACCCAAATTTGTGCCCAAAGTAGCCACAAGCGGGCTGCTCAATTCCAGCTCTGCGCCAGCAATTACGTAATTATCATTGGTGACTACATCATTAGTACTGTCAACTTCCGATGCCAACGCACCAAGCTCGATACGAGCTTCATCCAATATCTGATCCGTTAGACCTTCAATGCCGGCCTGATCGAACAGAGATGCAAGGTCGATGTATGCAGGGTCATCCCCTACGCCGCTATTGGGGGAAGTTGCAATCGCTCCACCATCGGTAACGGCACCGGAAGATGCGCGAGCATGAGTCTCTGTATCAGCAAGGCTGTAACTGTTTAGCGCGCCCAGCTCCCCGAGATCAATGAGACCTTCTCCAGCGGCATTCTTCAAGAGTGGAAGTTGGATGCCTGAACCTAGATCAATCGTCTCATCGGAAAGTAGTCCGACATCCAGCTGCCCCTTATCGGCTCCTGGAGCACCGTCATCCGGGAAACTCTGCTGAGTAAAGCCGGAACCCACGAGGTCTAAGGTCGACAAATCAAGGTCAATAATATGAGCTTGAGCTTGCGAAGGATCGTCAGCGCTGAATGCACTAGCCGGTGCTGCGCAAAAGACTGCCGAAGCAGCAAATACAGCCGTTGTTGTTCCAAACGCTAGGCCTGTAGTGGCCCTACGCCGAAAACGCGGCATCTTGTTGGTATCTTTCAAAACTCGTGTCCTCCCACAAAGTCTTTCACTGACGCCCGATTTGCAGCGAGCCCAATTTGTCCTCAAGTTGCGATGCCCCTTTACTCCTGTCGGAGCAGAAGCCAAGTCGTTCAATCGGAATTCTTCGAGTGCACTCCTGCAAAAGTGACCCAACTTTGACCCTATGCCGAGCAAACCCCAATTCTCAGGTTTCTTTCAGCCAATTCTTTGCTAATTCAGGTTATTAATCTTGGCCACTTGGCTAAAAAATCTAGCTAATAGGGGTTACTGGGAAGTAGTTTGTATATGCACTTCAACTGAAATTCATCAAATGCAGGTATTGACGCCACTTGAGTAAAAACTAATTCGGAAAACCGTGTCTGATTTGAGACTTAACAGCCGACTGTCGGAGTGTTTTTTTAGCCACATGGCTATAGGATTACACTACAAGCAATGGATGAACTCATGTGGGGACATGAAGGGGCGATCTGTTGCACCTCAACCTGAGTATTTTCTGAATAAGGATGATGCCCCTTGCCCCCTATTCGAGTCCATTTGGCCGATAGCGATCATTTTTCGCGCGCAGGGATTTCCGCTGTTTTAGCATCGGCCAATGACATTACGATCGAGAAAATCTCGGACTCGATGCATGAAGCAGTGCAAAATGCCGTGAGCTTTACCCCGCACATCGTGATTCTTGAGTACTCACTTAGCGGCACCGATATCCATCTCGCCATCCAGGATATTACGTCCCAAGCACCATCGACGAAGGTCGTGCTGCTCGCCAATTCATACGGGCGCGCGGAACTCGCGAAGGCCTACGAGTCGGGTAGTTCCGGACTGATTTCGAAGAATTCGATTAGCGCCGAGCTGCCCAGCGCGCTTCGCATGGTCGCCGCCGGCTATCAACTATTTGCCCAGCCCTCCGAAGGTTGGGAGAAGCCGCTGCGATTCGCCAGGCGATCCCAGAATCAAGCAATCATTGACAAAATGAGTGATCGCGACAGGCAACTCGTGCGTGGTGTCGCGTCAGGTATGACGAACATCCAGATTTCGCGATCAACGCACATCAGCGAAGGGTCGGTGAAATTGCATTTGGCCCGGATCATGGACGGGTTCGGCGTTTCGAACCGAGTTCAGCTGGCAGTCATCGCAGCAGAGACAGGGCTCATTACCTCAGCGGATCTGCTGACCGCTTAGTAGACGGTCCGCAGTTGGCTGGCTGGAATCCACATTTCTTCACCGTCGCGGTCGATCTGCCGCCAGGCACCCTGGCGGGCCACGATCACCACGGCGGTGTCGGCCTGCAAAATGCGCGCCAAAGAGTGGTGGTCTCCAGGTCCGCGTCGGGCATTGAGTTGAATGGTCGTCAGAGCCCGTTGGTTGGGAACCGCGATGAGCCCGCCCTTGGCCGGACGCGACGGCAAGGTCTGCAGATACATGCTCGGGACCCAGCCCAGCAGTTGGCCAAACTGGATTTGCGACCACAGTCCCTGTTGCAGCACCATCCGCACCTTGCTCGCCTGCTCGACGACTTTGAGTACCGGATATCCCGTGCCGCTGCCCTGGCGCAGATTGAGAGTCGCGGTGGTGAGATGAGTTGCCTCGATCAGCGAATAGCGCGAAAGCACCCGCGAACCGCTAGCTACTTCAGGATTGCCTTCAACGTTTTCTTCAAAGGCCGCCGGAATCGGTTCAAGATAGATATTCGGCAGCCACCCATAGATTCGGTGAACGTAAACGTGCGCCCAGGAGCCGCGCACTTCAACGAGCGCAAGTTCCGTTCCCGAGCTCAGATTGCTCTGCACAAGGTAGTGTCGCCCGGCACCCTTACGTAGTTTCAGCTCTGCCGTCGTGCGGTGCGTATGCGTCGGTGACGACGTCCGAGCCGAAGGATGCGGATAACCCAATTGGTTCACAACCACCTCGATATAGAAAAACTTAGAGAACCAGCAATTAGCTGATTCCCTAAGTTTATTTCATGTTTGAAGAGTTTTTATCTTCCTGAAGTTTTATTCGCCTGCCGACGTACGTGCCCCGAGCTCGCGGTCCAGTCGCAGAATGCCGCTGCCGTCGTCTCCGACGAGCTTGAGCCGGTCCAGAATCTCGGAAACGGTGGCCTCTTCTTCGACCTGTTCCTCGATGAACCAGTTCAGCATCGGGATCGAATCGATGTCGCCCTCGGTCTGTGCCAGTCGGTAGAGTTCCCGGATTGCTTCGGAAACCTTGCGCTCGTGGGACAGGGAAACGGTGAAAGCGTCGACAACGGTCTTGACGTTCATCACCGGTGCCGGCTGTTCGCCGATCTTAGGGCGGGCATCACGGTCGGTCATGTGAGTCATGAACTTCTCCGCATGCACTACTTCTTCGGCCGCCTGCGCACGGAACCAACCGGCAATGCCGGAAAGGCTCATAACGTCCATTTCCACTGCCAGCTGACGGTAAACGGTCGCAGCTGTCAATTCGAGAGTTAACTGAGTGTTGAAGGCCTCTGCCAATTTTCCTGTAAGTTCCATGTCTACAGACTACGACTCATTTTCCTGCTTGTCACCGAAGTTCGGACACACTTATCACGAGGGTAATTAGCGCACACTTTAGCGTTGACCAGTAGTTAATTGAGCCGATGCTAACAAAGGCAAGGGCAACAACCACCTGGGTCCTACCTATTTCCCCAGCCCAGCGCGGCGCAGAGCTTCGGCCATGGCCGTATTGGCGTTGGCTGCCGGTGCGGCCTTGCGATTCCCCTCCTGGCCACGCTCGCCCCGCTTGCTTGGCCCGCCGTTGGACCGGAGCCCACCCTGACCGCGCGGTTTTGTCTGTTCTGGCGTCGTTTTCTCGCCCGGCAGCTCGTCGTCCAAACGCAAGGTGAGCGAAATGCGCTTGCGCGTCGCATCGACTTCGAGGACCTTCACCTTGACGATCTGTCCCGAGCTGACTACTTCGCGCGGATCGGAGATGAACTTGTTGCTCATCGCCGAGACATGGATCAGTCCGTCTTGGTGCACGCCCAAATCTACGAACGCGCCGAAGGCTGCCACGTTGGACACGGTGCCCTCCATGATCATCCCCGGCTTGACGTCGGAAAGTGTTTCCACGCCTTCACGCAATGCGGCCGTAACGAATTCGCCGCGGGGGTCACGCGCCGGACGGCGAAGTTCTGCAATGACATCCCGTATCGTCGGCTCGCCGAACTGCTCGGTGGTGAAGTCGGCGGGGTTCAGCTCTTCTAAACGCCGTCCCTGGCTTTCGGCAGCCTGCTGCAGCTTATTGGCCAGCGCGTACGCTTCGGGATGTACCGAGGAGGCATCCAGGCGTTCCTTGCCACCGGTGATACGCAAGAAGCCGGCGCACTGCTCGAAGGCCTTGGCGCCCAAGCGCGGCACCTTCAGCAGCTCCTTGCGCGTGGCAAAAGCCCCGTTGGCGTTGCGGTGATCGACGATATTCCTGCTGAGCAGGGGGCCTACACCCGCCACGCGGGAAAGCAGCGCCGGGGACGCGGTATTTACGTCCACGCCGACCGCATTCACGCAGTCCTCAACGACAGCGTCCAAGGCACGGTCCAGTTTCGTGGCCCCGACATCGTGCTGGTACTGGCCCACACCAATGGATTTCGGATCGATCTTGACCAGCTCGGCCAAGGGATCCTGCAGGCGCCGGGCAATGGACACCGCGCCGCGGATCGACACGTCCAGGTCAGGTAGTTCCTGGCTGGCAAGTTCGGAGGCAGAGTAGACGGACGCTCCGGCCTCGGACACGATGACCTTGGACAGGTCCTTGCCGCCCAGTGCCTTGATGACCTCTGCGGCCAGGCGATCGGTTTCGCGTCCCGCGGTGCCGTTGCCCACGGCAATCAGCGAGGTGCCGTGCTTCTGCGCCAATCTGGTCAGCGTCTTCACCGACTCGTCCCACCGATTAGCCGGGGCATGCGGGTAGATGGTGGCTATATCTACGACCTTGCCGGTGAGATCGACTACCGCGACCTTCACCCCGGTGCGCAGACCCGGGTCGAGGCCGAGCACTGCCTTGCTGCCCGCCGGCGCAGCCAGCAGCACATCGCGCAGGTTGGCCGCGAAAATCTTCACCGATTCATCCTCGGCCGCTTCGAAGAGGCGAGCGCGCAGATCGGATTCAAATCGCGTGAGCAGCCGGGCCTTCCATGCCAGACGAACGGTCTGCGCCAGCCAGCTAGCGGCCGGTGCATCGGGGCTGGTGGAAATTCCGAGGGAGGAAGCGATGGCGTTTTCGTAACCGGTGCGCGCCGCGGCGAGCGCTTGCTCATCGCGCGGATCCGCCTCGGCGAACTGCAGTTTCAGCGCTCCGTCGCGTTCGCCGCGCAGCAAGGCCAGCACTCGGTGCGAAGGCAGCGAATCCAGGGTCGCCACATAGTCGAGGTAGTCCTTGTATTTACCTTGCGCCTCAACAGTAGCGGCGGCCGCGGCGCTGGCCCCGATCTTGCCCGACTTCCACAGCCGCTCGCGAAGCTCGGAAGCCAAGGCGACATCCTGGGAAACCCGCTCGGTCACGATCGAACGGGCACCGGAAAGCACATCCAGCTCGGTGCCGAAGCCGGCTTCGACGTTGAGGTAAGCGGCCGCGGCCACCTGCGGATCGGTGCTCGGATCGCCAAGCAGCAAATCCGCCAACGGTTCCAGCCCAGCTTCACGAGCTATCTGCGCCTTGGTCCGCCGCTTGGACTTGAACGGAAGGTAGATGTCTTCCAACTCGGCCTTGGTGGCAGCCGCCGAAATCGCGGCGTCAAGCTGATCGGTTAGTTTTCCGGCTTCGCTGATGGCTTCGCGTACCGTGACGCGGCGTTCTTCGAGTTCTCGCAAGTACCGCAGGCGTTCTTCGAGCAAACGCAGCTGCGTGTCCGAGAGCATCCCGGTGACTTCTTTTCGGTACCTGGCGATAAAGGGAACCGTTGACCCCGAGTCCAAAAGTTCCACGGCCGCTTTGACCTGCCAGACCGCGACTTTGGAGTTTCCAGATAGTTCGGCTGCCAGCTGTTCAATGATCTTCTGCTCTGTGCTACTCACCGAACCATTGTGCCCCAAAGAGCTTAATCTTCAGATGATCAACTCGGTTCACACCCAGCAGATCCTAAAACTTGGACGCTAGACTTGCTAGCTATGGGGAATGTAGCAATTCGAAAGTCAGCCGCGATACTCGCAGTATCGTCGCTCATCATGGTGACCGCTGGTTGTTCCGTGCTGGAAGACACCGCCACGTCGGCTGCCACGCAGCTCACCGACGCTGCCGCCACGGAGATGGTCCGCCAGGCCTGTGCGCCGGTCCAGGATGGCAGCATAGATGCCGGAGAGCTGCGTGTGCTCAGTTCCATCATCGGTTCGGTTGAAGGCGGCGGTTTGCCGCAGCCAATAGTCGATGTGCTCAAGGAACTGGCAAGTTCGGGAGACCAGGCGCCGCAAGCACTGCAAGATCGCCTGGTGCAGGCCTGCGATGATGCCAACGCAAACAACAACTAATCCCACGGTGATCTAGACTTTTGACCTATGGTCGAAATTCCCACCGGCGGTAAGGTCCGTCTTGACGCCTGGCTCTGGGCGGTGCGCATGTATAAGACTCGCTCGGCGGCAACCACCGCCTGCCGCGCCGGTCATGTTCGGCTCAATGGGGATCCGGTCAAGGCATCGCAGATCGTCGTTCCCGGGGACCGCATCCGGGTCCGTAAGGACGGCTGGGACCGGGACCTTGAGGTCACCGGGCTCATTTCTAAGCGCGTCGGCGCGCCGGTAGCCGTCAAATGCTATCTGGACCACACCCCGCCCCGCGAGAAGGTCGTCATCCCGCAGGTCCCGATCCGCGACCGGGGTACCGGGCGCCCCACCAAGAAGGACCGCCGCGAAATTGATCGCTTGCGCACCTCCTGGCAGGGACCCGAAGACTAAGTCAGCTCGATCGCTGGCACGTCCACCGCGAAGTCGAAGATCTGTGCATAGAACGACAGCGAGCTTTCTAGCGCCTTGATGATATTTACCGACTTGCGGAAGCCATGCTGTTCTCCGGCAAACAGGATGTAGGCGTGCGGAATCCCCCGCTTGGCCAACGCGTCGGCCACCACCTGTGATTGAGCCGGCGGGACCACCTTGTCCTCATCGCCCTGGAGGAGCAGCACCGGGCAGGAAATCTTCTCCACATGGTTGATAGGCGCACGCTTTTCGTACAGCTCTGCCGCTTCCGGGTAGGGACCGACCAAGGAGAACATGTACTGGGATTCGAAGTCGTGGGTATCCTGCACCAAACCCACCAGGTCCGAGACGCCGTACCGGCTGATGCCGGCGGTGAAGACCTCGGAGAAGGTCAGCGCGCACAGCACCGTCCAGCCGCCGGCGCTGCCGCCTTCGATGCCGATCCTTGCCGGATCGGCAAGTCCCCGGGCGATGAGCGCCTTGATCACCGCCACGGTGTCCGCCACGTCGACTACACCCCACGCGCCACGGAGCCGGTTTCGATAGTCCCGGCCATAACCGGTGGAGCCACCATAGTTCACGTCCACCACACCGATGCCCCGCGAGGTGTAGTAGGCGACGGTGGCGCTCAGCGTTGCGACCGCTTGGCTGGTTGGCCCGCCGTGCACGAAGGTGACATACGGGGGCAGTTCCCCTTCTGCTCCCGCAAAGCCTTCTTGGCGGGGCTTGTAGAGCAACGCGTGGACCGCCTGGCCGGCCGCGTTGGCGCATTCGAATTCTTCGACTTCCGGAAGCATGGCGGGCTCTGGCAGCTCGGCGATCGACCGGGTCACCGACCGGTGCTCCAGGGTCTCCACGTTGATCAAGGAGATCTCTTCGCCTTGGGTCAGCGAAGAGGTGCCGGCCAGCAGCCACCCATCCTGCAACGCGAGCGGACGCACCCGGGTGAAGGGCAAGGCGAGGTCTTCCAGTCCCCCGGTAATCGTATGCACCCGTGCCAGCTTGGTCGTGCCCGTTCCGTAGGAACACAACAGCGTCTGCTGATTTTCGTTCAGATACCATCCGGTGCCTACCTGCCACAGCGGACCAGCGAACTCTGCGGCACGGTCAACCAAACGCACGGTGCGCCCGGAACTGAGCTGGTAGGTGTAGGGATTCCACCATCCCGAGGCATCCGAGATGAAGGTCAGCCGGTCATCGTCGGTCCATTCGGGCTGCATGACCGAGACCTCCGGTCCTCCGGCGATCACCGAGCCCCGCAAGGTTCCCTGCTCGGTGTATTCGGCGAGGTGGAGTTCGGTCGCATCCCAGGGCATATCCGGGTGTTCCCAGCTGATCCAGGTCAGATGCGTGGCATCCGGGCTCAGCCGCGGCCCGGCGACAAACCGCGCCGGGGTGCTGAGCAGTCGAATGGCCGCCAGATCTTCGCTGGCGCTGCCGTCCAGCGGGATTTCCACGATATGGCGCACCGGTTCGGCCCGCAGGTCTTCCATAATTGCCAGCACCTGGCCCGCCGGCCCCGGAACGAATTCTGCGAAGCGCAGTGCCTGATCGCCGTCGATCATGCTTGGCGGGGTCAGCGCCACCGGCTCTTCATTGGCCAGCACTTTCAGGTAGACGCGCTGGTCTTCGAAGTTTGCAAAGACCACCGCGGGGACCGCCCCTTCGAGCAGCAGCCAGCTGGCACCCCCGTACTCATGCACCCGCGAGCGCACGTTATACGGTGCCGCGATCAGCTGACGCCCCGCCGCGGCAGCGCTGCGCCCATACTCGACAAGGGTCACCCGTCCGCCCTCGGCGGGCAGGCCTTCCTGCACGATCAGCTTGTCTCCGAAGAAGCAGGCGCCGCCGAGCGGTTTAGTGCCAGCCGCTACTTGCGCAGCTGAGATGGTCGAGGGCCAGGAACCAAAGGGCATGTGCTGAAGCATGTGTTCGATCCTAGTCATATTTCGGGCCAGGAACGACCCTCGACAAGCGCTAACTCGGTGCGCTTGGATGGAGCCATGGCAAAGTTCGTATTGTTCTTGCGCGGGGTTAACGTCGGCGGCGTCAAAGTTTTGATGAAAGATCTCGCGACACTGCTCGGCGAGGCCGGCTACGGCCCGGTTAAAACCGTGCTCGCCAGCGGCAATGCAATCCTCGACGCGCCGCACGGCGCGGCGCCCGAGCTGCGTGCGCACTGCGAGCAATTGCTGGCCGACTACTACGGCCGCCCCATTCCGGCGCTGGCTTTCAGCGCCGCCGAAGTCCATGAACTCGCCGCCGACTTCCCGGTGCCGGTGCCCGCGGCAGCTGCCGAGTTCCACCGCTACCTGACCCTGTGCGCCAGTGAGCGCGATGCCCAGGAACTATATGCCGCGGCGGCCCAACTCGCCGATGCTACGGTGGTGGCGGTGCGCGCCAGGAGCTTGTGCTGGATCAGCCCAAAGGGCCAAAGCCTTGAAACCCCGGTTTCGAAGCTTGTCACCGCGCAGGCGCGCCAGCGGATTATCACCACGCGCAACCTGAATACCTTAGTAAAACTTTCCACGATTATTCGCGCGCAGGAACTCGGAGAATAATAAGCTCTGCATCTGCTTCCACTCCAACTCGCTGAGGGCCACTACATGCTCATTGTCATCGAACTCGTTGGCATTTTCTTTTTCGCCGTCGCCGGCTCGTTGATGGCCGCGCGCCGCGGTTTTGACATGCTCGGTTCGGTATTCCTCGGCGGCGTCACCGGCCTGGGCGGCGGCGTGGTGCGCGACCTGATCCTGAACGAGTCCCCGGCCACCTTCGGGCATCCCATTTATTTCCTGCCGCCGGTGCTGGCCGCGTTGCTCGTTTATGGCTTTACTCCCGCCATCCAAAAACTTCACCGCCTGGTGCTGGTCTTCGATGCCGCGGGACTGGGCTTGTTCTGCATGACCGGCACACTCAAGGCCCTGCAGCACGATTTTAATCCGGTCACCGCGGTGCTGCTAGGGATGATTACCGGGGTGGGCGGCGGGCTGATGCGTGATGTCATTTCCAATGTCACCCCTGATTTGTTCAACCCGCGGGACATCTATGCGATCCCGGCGATGATCGGCGGCATCCTCACCGCGGTGTGCTGGAGCTTTGAGCTCTTCAACCCCATGGTCGGCGTGGGCATCGCGGCGCTGACCTTTGCCACGCGGCTGGCCTCGCTGAAGTTCGGCTGGCGCATCCCGCTGGCGGCCGGACACTGGCACCGGCCTACCCCGGGATCCCCACCGGAGAACGGACCGCAACGGCATTTCTAGTTCCGCCTAGTCCACGCGTTCGAGCTTGCCCTCGTTTTCGGCACCCGGCGCGCTGTCCTCGATGGTGCGCGATGGATTGATGATCACCGCTCCGAGCAGCATCACCACGATGCACACCCCGAGCATCGAGAAGGCCACGCCCCAGGATCCGCTGGCCTGCTGCACGACGCCAAAGAGCATCGGAACGATGGCGGCGCCGGCATAGCCCAGGCCCTGGGCAAAGCCCGAAAGCACGCCCGAACCGTAGGTGGTGCGCGAGCGCAGGTTCATCATCAACAGCGCAATGGCGAATGTGCCCTGGCCCAGGCCCGCCATCGACACCCAGAACCAGGTTCCCTGGGTCGGGGAAAGATAGATTCCGAGGTGGCCGGTAATCCAGCAGGCGGTGAACACGCCCACCGCGATGATCGGGTTCTTCAAGCGCGGAACCCACAGCGGGACCAACAGTGCCACCGGCAATCCGAGGATCGCGAAGAGCGCGAGCATATTTCCGCTGGCCGCCTCGTCCAGGCCCTGGGCGTACAGGTACGGCGGCAGCCAGGTGAAGTACACATAGGTCTGCGCTGAGTTGCCGGCAAGGAAGATGGCCAGCCCCCAGGCGACCTTGGACTTCCACGGGTTGATCCGCGCGATCTCGTGTCCCCCGGCCGCCGGCAATGCCGCCTCCGGGCGCTCCACGCGGCGGTCCGCAAACAGCTGCATCATCCAGGGGATCAGCACGATCCCGGACAACAGGGCCCACGAGCCGATCGAGGTCTGCCAGCTGCCGACATTGGCGAAGGGAACCGAGAATTGCGGCGCCAGCCAGGTGCCGATGGCGATCATCGTGACGTATCCGCTGGTGACAACGCCGATGCGGTCCGGGAAGTATTTTTTCACCAACGGCGGCAGCACCACGTTGCCCATGCCGTAACCGGCCAGGGTGACAATGGACAAGGCCAGGAAGGGATAGACATTGGGCATCAATGGCCGTGCCAGCTGTCCGGCCACGGCCAGCGCGACCGCGATGACCAGCGTACGCTCCAGGCCCCAGAGCCGAATCAGCCGCGGGGTCAACAGCCCGAAGACGGCGAATGAGATCGGTGCCAGCATGGCCAGCAGCCCGGTGGTGAATTCGGTGAACTCGATATCTTCTTGGATGCGGGCCAGCAGCGGCGGCACGGACACTACCGCCGCGCGCAGCGACAGGGCCATCAGCAAGATGCCAAGCAGCGCCCCGATACGGCCTTTGAGCCGGTTCCTTGTGCCGTCTTCGGCCATGTGACACATCCCTGCAGAATTATTCGTTGAGTTCTTTCAACTTTTTGAGTTGCGGGACCAATTCTAGTAATTCTTTGAGCCGACCCTCAAAATTGCTTTGATACCAGGAGCCGGGCATGGCCAGATGCGCATAGAGCCCCTCGCCAATCAGGATGACCAGATGCGCGATCGCCGGGTCCCCCACTTCGTCGAGGATTAGCTGCAGCCACCGGGCGTGCACGTCCTCGAGCATCGCCGCGGCGCTGCCGACTCCGGCCTGCGCCAGGCGCTGCACCGCGACCAGATGGCGGTCCAATTCGGTGTCGACTTCCGCCGAGGTCTGCACGTAATAAACCGAGGCGCCCTCTGCGGCCTCGTGCATCCGATCGAGATCCAGTTGGACGTGCTCCTCGGTGGACTCGATCACCCCGGCGGCGAGCGCTTCCTTCGAGGCAAAGTGGTAAAGCAGTCCGCCTTTTGAAACTCCTGCTCGTGTCGCGGCGGCTTCGAGGGTTGCCGCGCGTTCCCCTTCTTCGCAGAGCAGCGAGATATAAGCATCCAGTACCTTCGTGCGTGCCGCAGGTGGACGGGCCATGAATCTCCTTAGGATTTTAGACGGTGACGGATTTAACCTTACATTCGATGGTAACTATACCAACCGGACGGTATAGTTACTCTTGAGGGTGAAACCACACCCCAATTTCCTACGCACTAATTTCAAAGGCCAATCCCATGAGCTCACAGATTACCGAACGCGCCTCCACGCTGAGTCGTTCGCGCCGCTGGGCCGCTCTGACCGTACTGCTTTTCCCGGTACTACTCGTCTCCGTGGACAATACGGTGCTGTCATTCGCGGTTCCCGCCATCTCGGGTGCGCTATCGCCTAGCGGTACGCAACTGTTATGGATCATCGACATCTACCCACTGATCCTCGCGGGACTGCTGGTCCCCATGGGCTTCCTGGGTGACCGGATTGGCCGACGCAAGGTGCTGCTGATCGGTGCCACGGGATTCGCGCTGATCTCCGCGTTGGCGGCCTTCGCCACCGACGCTTTCCAGCTGGTGCTCGCCCGCGCCCTGCTCGGTATTTTCGGCGCCATGCTGATGCCGGCCACGCTCTCCTTGATCCGCAATATCTTCCCCGACGCCAAAGAACGCCGGACCGCGGTAGCCATCTGGGCCAGCGCATTCTCCGGCGGAGCGGTCCTCGGCCCCATCATCGGCGGGCTCCTTCTGGAGCACTTCTGGTGGGGTTCGGTCTTCCTGCTGGCAGTTCCGATGCTGCTGCCGCTGCTCATCGGCGGCCTGCTGCTGTTGCCCGAATCCAAGGACCCGAATCCCGGGCGAGTCGATCCGCTGTCCATCGTCCTGGTCATCTTCACCTTGCTGCCCTTCGTCTACGCGATCAAGTCCTTCACCTCCGAGCCGCTGTACGTGGTCATTGGCGCCGTAGCGCTCTCCGTTGCCAGCGGGGTGGGCTTCGTACGCCGCCAGCTGGCCGCCGCCAATCCGATGATCGACGTGCGCCTGTTTTCCAATGCCGCGTTCTCCGGAGCGCTGACGGTGAACCTGATCGGCGTCTTCTCGCTGGTGGGCTTCATCTACTTCGTTTCCCAGCATCTGCAGCTCATCGCCGGATACAGCCCGCTCGATGCCGGTCTGCTGATGACCCCGGGCCTGGTCTTGACGATGGTCTTCGGCCTCGTTTCGGTCCCACTGGCCGCGCGCTTCGGCGCACCGGCCATCATGGTCGGCGGCCTGATGCTTTCGGCCGCGGCCTACGCGGTGGTCGTTTTCGCCGGTTCCTCCGGAGATGTCTTCTGGCTCATGGCGGCCTTCTGCGTCCTGGGAATCGGTGTGGGCATGTCCGAGACCCTGTCCAATGACATGGTGCTCACCGCGGTGCCCGCCTCGAAGTCGGGGGCGGCCTCGGCAATCTCGGAAACCGCCTATGAGGTCGGGGCGGTGCTCGGGGTGGCCGTGCTCGGCACAATTTTGAATACCGTCTATGCCGCGCAGCTCAAGGTTCCGGAGGCGCTCGACGCCGCGGCGACCCAAGCGGCCGGGGAGACCCTGAGCGGTGCGCATCAGATTGCGCAGGGGCTGCCCGCCGATCAGGCGCAGGCGCTTTTGGCCTCCGCCGCCCACGCTTTTGACCACGGGGTGCTCATCACTTCGAGCATCGCAGCGGTGCTGGCCCTGGTCGCCGCAATCGTGGTGGCTCGAATCATCAAACCCGCTACTCGGTAAACGATTTGGGACACTTTCCGAAAATCTAGATTAATTAGGTCAAAGTTATTCAAAAGTTGCGAATCTCGACGTAGGCTAGGCAGTGTAGTTCCAAAGTAATTCGCGAAGAACCCTTTAGAAGTTTGTGAATGTCGATCCGCATGGTTGGCGCGAACCCCTTCTAGACGTGAAGTGAATGACTTGGCTGCTTCGTAGGACGAGGGAACTTCGGTTTCAACGTCTCTCGTGGATTACAACCAAGCTCACCAAAAAATCGGTGAGGAACGTCTGAAAGGACCAAATAGTATAATGGCAACCGGTATCGTCAAGTGGTTTAATGCTGAAAAAGGCTTCGGCTTCATCGCTCCAGACAGCGGAGATCCTGACGTCTTTGCTCACTTCTCCGCCATCCAGACCCAGGGCTTCCGTACCCTGGAAGAAGGCCAGAAGGTTGAGTTCGAAGTAGTTGAGGGCCCTAAGGGTCTTCAGGCAGCGGACATCCGCGGACTCTAAAGCGTCTTAGGCGAATAGCCCCTAGACATTAGCGTCAACGGCGTCTTCCCGGAATCATCCGGGAAGACGCCGTTTTCACGTGTAATTGGCTTCACGGAATAGTCCCGCACCTCGGTGGGTTGTACCAAACGTGAAGCTTTCGATTCTGGACCTTGCCCCGGTTGCACCTAATAGCACCATTTCCGACTCATTCAAGTCATCTGTACGCCTCGCTCAGCTTGCTGAGCGCACCGGCTATGAACGTGTTTGGTACGCTGAGCACCACAACATGCCGACCATCGCCTCCAGCGCGACCTCCCTGTTGATCAGCCACGTGGCCCACCACACCGAGCGCATCCGTTTGGGTTCTGGCGGCATTATGCTCCCCAACCACTCGCCGCTGGTGATTGCCGAGCAATTCGGCACCCTGGCCGAGATCTTCGGCGATCGGATCGATCTGGGAATGGGACGCGCCCCGGGCACCGATATGACCACCTTGCGCGCGCTGCGGCGCGACGCCTCCTCCGCCGACTCCTTCCCGCACGATGTGCTGGAACTCCAGGCCTACCTGGCCGGCGAGTCACGCATTCCCGGGGTGCAGGCCATCCCGGGGGCGGGCACCAACGTTCCGCTCTACATTCTGGGCTCCTCGCTCTTCGGCGCGCAGCTAGCCGCGCAGCTCGGCCTTCCCTACTCCTTCGCCTCGCATTTCGCCCCGGCGGCCCTGCAGCAGGCGGTTAAGACCTACCGCGAGCAGTTCAAGCCCTCGGCCCAGCTGGCCGAACCATATGTCATCGCCGGCGTCGGGGTGATTGCCGCCGAAAGCGTGCAGCACGCCCACGAGCTCAAGGTGGCCTCCGAACGCCACCGCGTCGCGTCCTTCTTGGGCCGCAATGCAAAGAAGGAATTCACCGAAGCCGAACTCGACATGGTCATGGATACCCCGCAGGCCGAGCAGATCCTGGACATGATGCGCTTCACCGCCATCGGAACCGGGGATAACGTGGCCGAGTACCTTGCCGATTTCGCCGAAACCGCCCAGGCGGACGAGCTGATCACCGTGCACCACCCATTGCTCGAAGAGGACCGGTTGAATTCGGTCAACCTCACCGCGCAGGCCTGCAAGCTGGTTAGCGCGGGCTGATGCGCACCGGGCCGGCAATCTCGTCGCCGCCCTAGCGCCACAGCGATCCGCCCCGAAAGGAACCGGCCACGCACCATAGCGGTGCGTGGCAGGATTCCGGGGTGGATCGTTTGTGTTTTAACGCCCACGTGGGCAAGCGGACCGAGTGGCCGGGCGGAAAGGCGGAAGCACTCAGCGATTCTGGGCTACGCCCGAGCGGCGCGGTCCTTGGCCAACGAGGCCACGGACCACCCGGTGAGCAGCAGCGCCAGCAGCGCGCAGAGCACGCTGAAGACCAGAATGCTCAGTTCCTGGCCATAGACCCCCACCGCCCAGCCCAAGACGATCACCGGCAGCGCGCTGCCGAGGTAGGTCACCAGGTAGATGGTCGACACGGTCTGGGCGTGCCAGGAAGCCGCCACGGCATTCACCGCGCCGCTGAACGCGGTTCGGAACGCGATCCCCTGCCCCAGGCCGATCAGCGCCAGCGCCAGCATCGCCAACCAGAGCGAGCCGAGCTCGGCGGCCACCACCAGGCCAATGGTGCTGGCGGCCAGCAGCATCAGGCCGAGCGGCAGCAGGCGCTGGCCGCCGCGGATCACCACCTGGGACAGCGCCGAGATTCCCAAGGGAAGTCCCGCAACCAGCCCGATCATCGGCAGCGAGGTCAGCTCGAAAACCTGCGCGAAATAGCCCGGGGCCAAGGACAAGGTGAAACCGAACACGGCAAAGCTCAAGAATCCGACCAGCGCGCCCATCCAGAATTTGGCGCGCGCCTCGCGCGGGATCCCCAGCCGGCGCGGGGCCAGCGCGCGGTGCCGTTGCCCGCGCTCGGCCATGGCTATCGCCGGGCGCGCCTTCAGCGCGACCAGTGGAATGAGCGTCACGAGCAAGAGCACCGCTTGCACGGTGAACACCGTTGCCCGTCCGCCGGGCAGCAAGGCCAGCACGCCGCCGAGCAAGGGACCGAAGGCCACGCCCCCGGAGGAAGCCAGCAGGGTGAAGCGCGAGGCCCATTCGGGTTTATGCGGCAGCAACTCGCGCAGCGCCGCGGCGCTGGCCCCGGTGGCCAGGGCCACCCCGGCCCCCTGCAGGCCGCGGCCGAGGCACAGTTCCCACAGGTTTGAGGCAGCACCGAAGCTCAGCGTGCCCACCAGCGAGATGATGATGGCAAGCACCAGCGCGGCCCGGCGGCCGATGTGATCGGACCAGTGGCCCACGATGGACAGGAAGAACATCAGCGAACAGACGTAGCTGGCGAAGGCGATGGTGGTCCCCATGGCGCCCAGGGAGAGGTCGGCCTGCAGCTGCGGGTAGAGCGGCGTCGCCAAATTCGCGCCCACCAGCAAGGTGAAGCTCACCAGCACGGTGATGCTCAGCCGCGTGGTGATGCCCGGATTCCAGGTCAGCGGCCTGAGTCGAGCCGGCTGCATGCGCAGTTCGCTGATTACCGACATGGGGTCTCCCAAAAGGCGGGTGGTCCAAAGGATGTCGCCAGGTTGTTGCACTCAAAAGTTTTTAGCGGTGGGGTTGCTCGCTACCCCACCGGCTAGTTGAGCGATCTGTAAGAAAATGTCTACTGATCTAGATCGTTCACTCATAAATATCCGCCAAAGAAGGACGCTTCGGCTCTAAAGTTGTTAGAGTTTGAGCAAAATAGTCAAAAACTTGGCCCCCGCGGGTCCTAGGAGTGAGCAAATGGTGCGTTTGGATGACGTGGATCTGAAAATTCTCTTGGCGTTGATCCGCGATCCGCGGATCCAGATCTCGGATCTCGCCGACGAGGTCGGCGTGGCCCGCAACACCGCCCAGTCGCGCCTCCGCCGCCTGCAGCGCGCGGATGTGCTGCGCGAAGGCGGCCGCGACCTCGACCTGGCCAAGCTCGGCTACGACGTGCTGGCCTTTGTCACCTTGGAGGTGCTGCACCGCGACCTCGATACCGTGGTGACCTCGCTGCGGCAGATTCCCAACGTGCTGGAAATCCACGAAACCTCCGGCCGTGGAGATGTCTGGGTGCGGCTGATCGCTACCGATACCCACCAGTTGCAGTCCGGGCTGCGGCAGATCCTGCGGATCAAGGGTGTCACCCGGTCCGAAACCACCTTCGCACTCCACACCCACCTGGCCTACCGGGCCGCTCCGCTGCTGGAGCACTACGCCGAACACAATCACTGAGCAGCGCGAAAATACAAGTCTTTCCTTGTGCGCCTTCCCGGCCTAGGCTGTGATTACGAGAAGTCATGAGGGATAGCCCCGGCTCTCGTCGGGTCCCTCGCATTCTGTGGAGGAGTACGTGATGACCAAGGATTTTGAACCAACCGACTTCGCACCCGAATACGGGAACGACATCTACGAGCCCGACGACGGCCGCGATTCGCAAGCCTATGAGGGCTCCAGCGATTCGCCCGAAACGATGCGGAACATCGACCCGTTGGCCACCCGCGCCTACCTGCTCGATGACGATCTGGAAACCGAGGCGCAGCTGGATAACGAATTCACCGAAGAATCCAACGCCGACGAAGATGAGGACTAGCTCACTGACTAAGCAGCCCTTAGGCTTCAGCGTTTAGACTTTAGAAGTGATCAATCCAGTTCATCTGCGCACCCTGCTCGAAGTGGTGGCGCATCGTTCCTTTGCCACGGCCGCAACCCGGCTGGGCTACACTGCCAGCGCCGTCTCCCAACAGATGACCGCCTTAGAACGCAGCACCGGAACCACGTTGTTCCTGCGTGGTGCCCGCTCCATCACCCCCACGCCCGGGGCGCTGCGCATGGTGCGCCACGCCAAGCGCGTGCTCACCGACCTCGACGCCCTGATGGCCGACGTAGCAACCATCTCCACGGATTCCACAGACCGTGAAGAGATCAAGCTCGGCATCTTCCCGTCCCTGGCCACCTACGCGCTGCCCAAGCTGCTGACCAGCGAAGACTGGAACTCCCTGGGCATCAATCTGCGCCTGTGGATCGGCGAACCCCAGCAAACCGTCGCCGGCCTGGGCAACGGCGGGGACCTGGACCTCGCGCTCATCTTCCAGGTGGGACCCGGCGGACTGAGCTGGCCCGCCTCGCTGGAGCGCGCCTGGCTGGGCGATGACCAGTTCCGCGTCGTCATCCCCGCCTCGTGGCCGATCGCAGACGACGCCCAGCTGACCGTGGACCAGCTCGCCGAATGGCCGTGGATCTTCCACCACCCGGGCACCTCGGATGCCACCTTGATCTCCCGGCTCTTCGCCTCGTACAACATCCACCCGCAGGTTGCGGCCTACTGCGACGATTTTAACGCTTCGCTGAATCTGGTCTCCTCGGGCCTCGGCGCCGCCTTGGTGCCGGATCTGGCCATGACCCAGGCCCCCGCCGGCCTGCGTATTGTCGACGCACCGGAAATCCGGCTCGCCCGCTCGATTTTCGCCTTGAAGCCAGAGAATTCGAAGAAGCCCAAGGTTGCCCTCGTTTTGGACCGGCTCACACAGATCCTTTCCGACTAGGCTGGAAAGCGGTCATCGGTAGGCAGCCTCGGAAAGGGCGATCGTGGAAGAACTTGTCGTAGCCTCAGTGCACGGACCGGTAGGTCATCTTGAACTGCACCGTCCGGGCAAACTCAACGCCCTGACCTTGCCCATGCTCCAGGAGCTGCACCGGGTCCTGCACCTGTGGGCCGAGGACCCGAAAATCCAGCTCGTCCTGCTCACCGGGCGCGGCGAGCGAGGTTTCTGCGCCGGAGGGGATATCGCCGACTTCCATGCCGCGCTCACCGGTGGCCGGCACGCGGACTTCCTGGAACTGCTCGCCCTGGAGTTCCGCACCGACCACTTGATTTCGGTCTACCCCAAGCCGCTGATTACTTTGGCCCACGGGATCACCATGGGCGGCGGCATCGGCCTGGCCAGCCACGCACCGGTGCGCCTGGTCACCGCCGACGCGAAGCTGGCGATGCCCGAAGCGCGCATCGGCTACACCCCGGATGTTGGCGGAACCCATCTGCTGGCCAACGCGCCGGGCCATTTCGGCGAGTACTTCGCCATGACGGCCACTTCCTTCAGCGGCGCGGACGCGGTCTTCCTGGGTTTCGCCGACGCGGTCATTAGCGAATCCCTCGCCGCGTCCATAGTTGATGAACTCGATGACCTGATCGGCCTGGGCGCCGCGGAGATCGCCGCCGCCTTCGAGGTGCTCCATTCGGTTCCCGAATCCCGCCGGCTGGAAATCGAACAGGGCTGGATCGATTACGCCTTCGGCGCCGAGTCCCCGGACGCGGTCCTGGAACGCCTGCAGTCCATGGTGCACCCCGGCGCGCGCCGCGCCGCCGAGGCGATATCCGCGAACTCCCCGACCAGCGTGGCCGCCGCGTTCCATTCGGTGCGTGCGGCCCGCGCCGAGCAGAACCTGCGCGGCGCGCTGGACCGGGAGCTGCGCTTGGCAGCACACCTGATGCAACGGCCCGACCTGGCCGAGGGCATCCGCGCCCAGGTCATCGACAAGGACCGCAATCCCAGGTGGCAGCCAGCAGCACCGCGCGAGGTCGACGCCGCGGCGTTGCTGGACCTCATGGGCGAATAGCCCCGGTTCAGGACCCGGGCTGGCCCTCGGGCCGGGTGACATCGCTGGGCACCGGATGGACCTTCTGCGAATCGCGCGGCTCCACGCGCGCGGCCTTCACCGCTTCGACCGGTTCGCGCAGCTGGCGGGCGGGAGCCAAGGCTACATTGCTCGGGATGCCGAAATGCACCGGGGCGTGTTCACCGAAGTGATCCGGGTCCGCCTCCTGCCAGTCCTCCCGCCACGAGGCCGGAGGGTTCTCCAGCAGCTCGCCGGGCTGCAGCCAGTGGAACAGCGAGGCGTAGGAGCGGGTCGACTGGAGATTCACCCGGCGCCGCAGCATCCGGGTGTTCAGCTGGTCCGGGCCGCGCAGGCCCATGGACGCCATGATCTGTCCCGCCTCGGTCACCGTCAGCCGGTGGTAGTTGTACACCCGGTGGCCCTTGTCCTCCACGTCCAAGGCGCGCATGAGCCGCTTGTTCTGCGTCGCTACGCCAACCGGGCAGTGGTTCGTATGGCACTTCTGCGCCTGGATGCAGCCGGTGGCCATCATCATCGGCCGGGCGGAAAAGGCGAAGTCCGCGCCCTGGATCATTCTCTTGACGATATCCGAGCCGTTGGCGATCTTCCCGGCCGCCGCCAAGCGGATTTCGTGGCGCAACCCGGCGCCCATCAACACGTTGTGGACCAGCATCAGCCCCTCGGTCAGCGGGGTTCCCACATGGTCCTCGTACTCCAGGGGTGCGGCTCCGGTGCCGCCTTCGGCACCGTCCACGGTGATGAAGTCAACCAGCACGCCGGTTTCGATCATGGCCTTGCAGATAGCCATCACGTCGGTGCGCGAACCCACGCAGAATTTGATTCCCACCGGTTTGCCGCCCGAGAGCTTGCGCAGCTTCGACACGAAGGCCAGCAGCTCGCGCGGGGTAGAGAATTCGCCGTGGCTCGCCGGGGAAATGCAGTCCTGGCCCATCGGCACCTCGCGGGCCTCGGCGATCTCAGCGGTCACCTTCGCCGCCGGAAGCACCCCGCCGAGTCCGGGCTTTGCACCCTGCGACATCTTGATGGTGATGCCCTTGACCTGCGGGAGGTTGGCCTTGCGCGCAAAGGTCTCGGGATTGAACCGGCCTTCGGGGGTGCGGCAGCCGAAATAGCCCGAACCGATCTCCCAGAAGAGGTCCGCACCGTGCTCCAGATGGTATTTGGTCAGCCCGCCCTCGCCGGTCTCGTGGACAAAATCCCCCATCGCCGCGCCCTTGTTCATCGCCAGCACCGCGTTGGCCGAGAGCGAGCCGAAACTCATCGAGGAGATGTTCAGCAGCGACATCTCATAGGGCTGGGCGCACTGGCTCGACCCGATGTTCACCCGGTGCTGCTCCTTGTTCGGAGCCACCGGGGCGCTTGAATGCAGCAGGTATTCGTGGCCGACCTCGTTCACCTTCAGCTCGGTGCCGAAGGCCTTGTGGCTGTCGGTGCCCTTGGCCCGGGCGTAGATCATCGAGCGGGTGTCGCGGTCAAACGGCGTGCCGTCGGTGTTCCGCTCGATGAAGTACTGCTGGATCTCCGGGCGGATGAATTCGAACAGGTAGCGGGCATGTCCCAGAATCGGGAAGTTGCGCAGGATCGCATGCCGTTTCTGCGTCATATCCCGGATCCCCACGGCCACCAGCACCGCGGTGAGCGCCACCAGAATCCACCACACCCAGTTGCCGGAAGTTCCCGCCAGCAGCGCGGTGAGCACAAACCCGGCGGCGAGCACGAACAGGAACAGGATCACTACTATTCGCATCATGTTTTCGACCCTACTGCCTGCACCGGGACTTGTCAGGGATTAGCCCCCGGTATTGATCCGATCGTTTTCGCGCAGCACCATCTGGTAGAACTCGCTGGTGCCATCGGCCAGCAGGTGCTGGGGAGAGCCGGTTTCGATGACCCGCCCCTCGCGCAGCACCAGCACCTCGCTGGCCTCCTGCAGGATGGAAAGGCGGTGGCTGATCATCAGCACCCCCATCCCGTATCCGCGGCGCTCATTAATCGCCTTCAGCACCAGCGCTTCGCTCGCGGCATCCAGTGCGCTGGTCGATTCGTCCATAACCAGCAGCGCCGGGTGCCGCAGCAGGGCGCGCGCCAGGGCCAAGCGCTGGCGCTGGCCGCCGGAAAGCCTAGTGGAACGATCCGCCAGCCGGGTGTCCAACCCCTGTGGCTGCTGCTCCAGCCATTCACCCAGGCCCAGCTCGTGAAGTACCGCCCAAAGCTGGGCGTCGGTGGTTCCGGCGGATCCCAAGAGCAGATTTTCGCGGACCGTGCCGCGGACCATCACCGCCTCCTGGGAGACCACCACGATGCGCGCACGCAGCAGCTCAAGTGGTACCGCATCCAGGGCCACCGCACCAAAACTGAGCCTCCCGCCGGCAGGCAGCGCACGGACCAGCGCGGCGGCGATGGAGGATTTCCCCGAACCCGAGGCCCCCACCAGCGCCACCAGTTCCCCGGCCTCCACCGTGAAGTCCACCTGCTGCACCGCCTGGCGCTGCGCGTGCCGCACGGTGAGGTCTTGGACGCGCAGCGTCCCGGTATGCGGCAGGTCGCCCGCCGCGCCCGGCTCGGCCACGGCCGGTGGCGCGCTGGCGGTGGCAAACAATCGGCGAGCGCTCGCCAGGGAGTCCTGCAGCCCCAGCACGAACCCGTCCACGGCGCGCACCGACTCGAAGGAAGGGACCGCGATCACCACCAGGATGATGGTGGCCGCCGGGCCTTGGGCCGAATCGGTCAGCAGCAGGGCCAGCGCGCTGCCCCAGAGCACGATCTGGCTCAGCGCCGCGCGCAGCCCGGTCACCCAGCCGGCCCGGTGGGCTTGCCGGGCATCCGCCGCTCCGGCCTCGTCCATGCGCTTGAGCATCCGCCCACCGGCGCCGAAGGCGTGCAGCACCTCGATGCCCGCCAGGGATTCGATGATGATCCGGTTCTGATTGCCGCGCACCTGTGCGGCGCTGCCAGCCGCCTGGCGCAGCGCGCCGACCCCGAGCAGCGGCAGCAGCAGCCCGACCAGCAGATAGCCTCCGGCGAGGATCAGCGTCGCGGTGCCGCCGAAGACCTGGTAGACGCAGCCCAGCACCGTGCCGCTGACCAGCAGCGCTGCCGCGGCCGGCGGCAGCGTATGAGCGAAGAACACTTCCACCTTGTCGATATCGCGGGTGGCCTTGGCCAGCATGGACCCGGAATTCTTGCTGGCCGCCGCGAAGGGCGCCTGCCGCTGGTAGGCCGCATACATGGTTGAACGCAGCCTGGCCAGGGCCAGGAAGGCGAGCCTGTGCCCCACATACTGTTCGGCATAGCGCAGCCCTCCCTTGCACAGCCCGGCGAGGATAATCGCCGCCACCAGCAGGCCGAAGGGAAGCCGCGGCAGCCCGGCGGGCAGCTGAAGGCCGATGGCCGCCACCAGCCCCAGCCCGGCAAAGAGATAGATGCTCAGTGCGGCCAGCCGGGTGAGGCAGGCGAGCAGGCAGGCAAGCAGCACCGGAGGCAGCAGGTCCCGGGTCTGGGCGATCAGCCAGCGGGCGCTGGCGAGGCTGCTTGGCTGCTGGATGCGCGGATTCATCATTTCGCCTCGTTTCCGCTTTGGCTGCCCAGCGCTGCGACGCGCTGGCCGAAATTCTCCATCGCCGTTTTCAGGTACCCTTCGGCGCCCAGCAGTTCCTCCCGGGGCCCGGCTTGCACGATCCGCCCCCGGTCCAATACCAGCACCTGGTCGTAGTCGGCGAGCAGCCCCAAGCGGTGGGTCACGGTGATGACCGTGAGCTCCGCCGCCGCCTCGCGCAGGGTGTCCAGCACCTCGGCTTCGGTCTGCACATCCAGCGAGCTGGTCGGCTCGTCGAGCAGCAGGATGGGCCGCTCGGCCAGCAGCGCGCGGGCGATGGCCAGGCGTTGGGCCTGGCCTCCGGAGAGCGTTGCCCCGCCTTCACCAAGTATCGTGTCCAGCCCCGCTTGCTGCTGCGCAAACCACGACGCCAACCCGGCGCGGCGCACCATCGCGCGCAGCTTATCGTCGCTGGCCTGCGGCGCGGCAAGCAACAGGTTCTCGCGCAGGCTGATCCCGAAGAGCGTTGTGCCCTGTTCCACCACCGCCGTGTTCGAGCGCAGCGTGGCCGGGCCCAAGGCCTGGTGCCCGTCGTGGATGATCCCGGCGGTGGTCTCCAGCTGACCTTGCAAGACACGCAGCAAGGTGGTTTTACCGCTGCCCGAGGCCCCGATCACCGCGGTTTTCGAGCCGGCGGGGAAGCTGAAGTTCAGCTGCTCCAGCGCCGCGGGGTGCCCCTCGTATCCGGCCCCAAGATCCAGCAGCTGCAAGGCGTCGGCGCGCAGGTCTACGCGCAGCGGATTCGCCGCGGCGCGGTGCCGCTCGGTGCCCATGATGCTCGCAATTTTCTGCTCGGCCGCCTTGCCGGTCATTCCGATGTAGAAGAAGCTGCCCACGTAGTTCACCGGGGCGAGCATCAGGAAGCTGAGCAGCACCAGCGCGGCCCCCTGACCGGCGGTGATCGCCAACCTGCCCACCCGCCACCAGGCAAGCAGCGCGGCGGTGGCCAGCAGCAGCACCGCGAAACTCGCATCGATCACCAGCAGCACCAGCTGGTTCCGCGCCAGCAGCTTCATCACCTGTTGGCGCACCCTTTCGCTGGCCACCGCGATGCGCTGCCCCATCCAGGATGCCCCGCCGTTGAGCTTGAGCATGGTCAGCGCCCGCAACCCGTCGAGGAAGGTGGCCGAGAGCAGCCCTTGGGCCCGGCGGTACTCGCCCGAAGAACCGCGGAAAAGCCTTTGGAAGCCGATGACCAGCACCGGGACCAGCATGGTGGGCAGCAGCAGAATCAAGGCGCTGAGCGGATCGATGAAAAACATGATGCCGAGCAGCACCAGCACCGGGGTGGCCACCGCGCAGATGGCCGGCCCCATGAAGCCGGTGCGGAAGCGCACCGAACGATCGACCGCGTCCATGGCCGCATCGACCAGTTCGCCCTCGCCGAGCCGGCGCACCGCCAACGGGCCGATGGCCAAATAGTGGCGCACCAGCTGGTGGCGCTGCAGCGCGCCGAGCTTGCGCCCCGAGCGGGCGATGAGCACCGGGGTAAGCAGCGCCGCGGCGGCCACCACCAGCAGTTCGTACCCCACCGCGACATACCAGCCGACGTCCAAGGGCTGATCCGCGCGCAGCGCATCGATGGCGCGCCCGATGAGCACCGCCAGCCCGATGGCACCGATGGCCGAGAGCAACCCGAGGCAGACCACCGCCGCGGTGGATGCCGAAAAAATTCCAAAGACCCTACGCACCCCTCCATCCTAAGTCGAAAGCCCGGCGTCATAGGTTGGCAACCGGCGCCCGCGCGGGGGAAACTAGTCAAATGACTGCTCTGCAAACGGCCAGCCGGCCGCATTCGGTGACCCTCCGCTTCCTCGCAGCGCCCACGGATGTGGGGATCACCGGAACGGTGGCCGCCGGCACGGTGCTCGAATGGGTGGATAAGGCCGCCTATGCCGCCGCGGTGGGCTGGTCCGCCAGCTACTGCGTGACCGCCTACGTGGGAAATATCCACTTCGCGGACCCGATCCACTCCGGGGACCTGGTGGAGGTCACCGCCTCGGTGGTCTACACCGGCACCAGCTCCATGCATATCCGCACCGAGGTCTCCTTCTCCGATCCGCGCGAACTGCGCCCGGTCACCTCCTCCACCTGTCTGGTGATCTTCGTGGCGGTAGATGAGAAGGGTAAACCGACCCCGGTCCCCTCCTTCACCCCGGGCACCCCGCGCGAGCTGCAGCTGCGGCAGAATGCCTTGGCGCGCATCGAGATCCGCGAACGCATCGTCGAGTCGATGAACGACCAGTCCTATACCGACGCCGGCACCGCGCCGCGGGTGACCCTGCGCTTCCTCGCCGCGCCCACCGACGTGAACTGGGGCGGCAAGGTGCACGGGGGCATCGTGATGAAGTGGATCGACGAGGCGGCCGCCCTGTGCGCCAGCCGCTACGCCGGGCGGGAGACCGTCGCGGTGTTCTCCGGCGGCGTGCGCTTCTACCGCCCGCTGCTCATCGGCCATCTGGTCGAGGTCGAGGCCCGGCTGGTCTATACCGGCTCCAAGGGCATGCACATCGCGGTGCACGTGCGCTCCGGGGATCCGAAAACCACGCAGATGGAGCTGACCACCTACTGCCTGACCGTGCTGGTCGCCCGCGACGGCACCGGCACGGCGGTGCCGGTAGAAACCTGGGTGCCGGTCAGCGCGGAGGACTCCCGGCTCTGGGAGCACGCCCGGGAGCTGCTTGAGATCCGCGCCAACGCCCCCGGCGGCTACACCCCCACGCATCTGAGCGGCCCGCAGGCCGGCGCGGAGGCTACCCGATGAGCGCCCTCCCGTTTGTGAAGATCTGCGGCTTGGCCACGGCACAGGATGTGGCGGTCGCGCTGGAGCACGGGGCCGACGCGCTGGGCTTCGTGCTGACCGACTCCCCGCGTCAGGTCTCCGCGGAATTGGCCTCCGCGCTCACCGCGCAGGTCCCCGGCGAGGTGGCCACCGTGGCGGTGTTCCGCGATGAGGACACCGCAACGGCCATCGCGCGCACCTCCGCCGCCGGGCTCGGCTGGATCCAGCTGCACGGGGAACGGCGCCGCGCAGAGGTGCAAGCGGTGCGCGCGGCCGGGTTCCGGGTGATCCGCGCGGTGCGCATGGACGCGCAGCCAGAAGAGTTCGAGGACTGGGGCGAGGACTTCTTGCTGATCGACGCCGCGGTTCCGGGCAGCGGAGAAAGCTGGGACTACGCAGAGGTGCGCACCCGCGCGGCCGGGCGCAACTGGCTGGTGGCCGGCGGCTTGTCCGCGGAGAATGTGGCCGCGGCGCTCGCCGAGTCCGCGGCCAGCGGCGCGGATGTCTCCTCCGGGGTCGAGTCCGCCCGCGGGGTCAAGGACCCGGAGCTGATCGCCCGGTTCCTGGACGCCGCGCGCCGTCCGGTCTAGCGGATCCAGCTGTGGACGGCGGGCTTGCGCGCCGAAGGCAGGGCAGTTTCTTCGCGCCAGCGGGCGACCCATTCGGGCAGGACCCGGTCTTCGGGCATGTGCAGCCCGAGCGCGGCAAGGATCTGCTCATTGGGCACCGGCCCGTTTTTCGAGGTCATGCGCGTGGCGATGTAGCCGCGGGCGTAGATCTCGCCGTCCACCACGATGCGCTGCTCGAAGTAGATGCAGCGCTCATCCATGCCCAGCACCCGGGTCTCCTGGGTGAATTTCACCCCGAGCTTCACCGACTTCCGGAAGGTCATGGTTTCGGCCTGCACCACCGGGCTCCATTTGTGCTCGCGGATCACCTTCCAGGCCCCGGAGCGGAACATCAGATCGAAGCGGCCCAGATCGAAGATCGAGAAGTACATGCCGTTGTTGATATGCCCGGCGAAGTCGATATCGGTCAGCGTCGCGCGCATCCTAAGGGTTCCGGAGTCGAGCATGGACAGTCTCGGGGCTTTTTTGCCTTGGAGCAGCATCAGCAGGATGCGAAAAATCATGTGCATGAGATCACATTACCGCTTAGTAACTTATGTGGCCAAGCCCGCCGCCGCCCACCGCGACAAATGGCGTAATCCCCAAGGCGCATTCACCCGGGCCCGGTCGGCGGGTAAAGTCCAGTGCGGAAGAGCCCTCGCATCCGCAACGAATGCACCGAACAGGAAGAACTATGCACCGCCTTTCGCAGCTGCTGCACCGCCAGGTCCCCTCGCTGCCGCCGGCCGACTGGGAACGCGCGGCACCGTCGGCAACCGCGTTGCGCCGCGATATCGCGGTGGCGCTGGGCTTCTACCTGCTGGCGCTGCTCATGCTGGAACTGGTGCTCTCGCTGACCGAGACGGGCAAGAGCGCCGAGCGCCCGCTGGCCTTCGCCCTGCTTGCGGCCCTGATCCTGCCGCTGATGTTCCGCCGCCGCTGGCCGATCACGATGATGCTCATCTCTTCGGCCGCCTTCCTGATCGGCAGCTCCCCCGCCACGGCCACCGTCGTCATGCAGTTCTGCGCCCAGCTGGCCTACTTCCTGGGCCTGTACACGGCCGTGGCTTGGGCCCGCAACCGCCGCGGGCTGTGGACCGCGATGGCCCTGGTGCTGCTGAGCATGGCGGTGTGGCTGGTCCTCTCCTTCTTCACCAGCGACCTGTATTCGGCCGCGAACCAGCTGCTGGTCGAAAACCCGATGGGCTCGATCCCCGAAGAGCTGGCCTTGCCGCTGTACAGCTTCCTGATCAACGTGCTCTTCTTCGGCGGGGCGATCTTCCTGGGGCTGACCAGCTGGTCGAATTCCTACGCCAAATCCCTGGTGCTCGTCCAGGCCGCGCGCATCGCCGCGCAGGCCGAAGAGCTCGCGGCGCGCGCGGTCAACGCCGAACGCCTGCGCATTGCCCGCGAGCTGCACGACGTCATCGCCCACCACATCGCCTCCGTCGGAGTCCAGGCCTCCGCCGCCCGGCTGGTCCAGGACCGCGATCCGGCCCAGGCCATCGAACTGATGCGCGGCATCGAGTCCTCAGCACGCAGCGCGGTGGCCGAAACCCGTTCGCTACTCGGCGTGCTGCGCGAGCAGTCCCCGCAGGATCCCGAGACCGGCAATTCCGCCGCCCGCGCCCCGGAGCCCTCGCTGGCGGCGCTGCCCGGGCTGCTAGAGCAGAACGCCGCGCACGGGCTGCACGTGCAGCTCTCCGAGGACGAGCACGCCCCGGGCTTCTTCGCCTCCTTGGCCCCCGGCCTCTCGCTGGCCCTCTACCGCATCTGCGGGGAGGCGCTGGCCAATGTGCGGCGCCACTCCACCGCCCGCGCCGCCACGCTCGCGCTGCGCTCCGGAACCGACGCGCAGGGATCCTGGGTGGAGGTGGAAGTCACCGACGAGGGAGCCCCCGCCCGGACAGCGCCGGCAGCGGCTTCGGGCTGCGCGGCATCCGCGAACGCGCCGCGCTGCATCACGGGCTGGTGGAGATCGGCCCGCGCACCCCGCGCGGCTGGCGCACCCGCGCCCGGCTGCGCCTGCCCGGATCCCCCGAAGGGAACTAGGCTAAGCCCATGAGCCAAATTACCGTCGTGATCTGCGATGACCAGCCACTGATCCGCTCCTCGCTGAAGCTCATCCTGGAAACCGATCCGCAGCTGCTGGTCATCGGCACCGCCGCCAACGGCGCCGAAGCCGTGGAGCTGATCAGCACCCGCACCCCGGATGTCGCGCTGATGGACATCCAGATGCCCGCATTGGACGGCATCGCGGCCACCGCGCGGCTCGCGGGCACCGTGGACACCAAGATCATCGTGCTGACCACCTTCGACCGCGAGGACTACCTCTTCGACGCGCTCGATGCCGGGGCCAGCGGCTTCCTGCTGAAAAACGCCGAACCGGAATTGCTGCTCAACGCGGTCCACCAGATCCACGCCGGATACGCGCTGCTCTCCCCGGAGGCCACGCTCAAGCTCATCGCCCGCAAGACCAGCGCGCGCCCCGGCACCTCGGCACCGGGCGCAGAGAGCGCGGCGCTGCACGCGCTGACCGCCCGCGAACGCCAGGTGCTCACCGCGCTGGCCAGCGGCAAGAACAACCAGGAGATCGCCGCCCTGCTGGCCCTGTCCGAGGCGACGGTGAAAACCCACCTGTCGAATCTCTTGGCCAAGCTCCACCTGCGCGACCGCGTCCAGGCGGCCCTCTACGCCCACCGCGCCGGGCTCATCCAATAGTTTCATCCCCAAGCATCAGGCGGATCCGCCCCGGCCTTCCTAAGCTGGAAGGCAAGCGAAGAGATTCCCAAGCCAGAAAGACCGAGCATGCTCGAACTTCAGCAGATCACCCGGTCCTTTGCCGGAACCAAGGTCCTGGACGAGGTGAGCTTCACCGTGCCGCGCGGGGCGCTGACCGGCTTCGTCGGTGCCAACGGCGCCGGGAAGACCACCACCATGCGCATCATCATGGGACTGCTCAACGCCCACGGCGGCCGGCTCACCCTGGACGGGGCCGCCCTGGACGCGCCCACCCGCCCCAACTTCGGCTACATGCCGGAGGAACGCGGGCTGTATCCCAAGCAGCCGGTGATCGACCAGCTGATCTACCTCGGTCAGCTCCACGGGTTGGCCCGCGGCACCGCACGCACCCGCGCGATGGACCTGCTGGCCCGCTTCGGCCTGGCGGACCGGGCCAAATCCAGGCTGGAGGCCCTTTCGCTGGGCAACCAGCAGCGCGTGCAGGTGGCCGCCGCGCTGCTGCACGAACCCGACGTGCTGGTGCTCGACGAACCCTTCAGCGGGCTGGACCCGTTGGCGGTGGACGCGATGAGCTCCATCCTGCGCGACTACGCGGCCCGCGGCGTCCCGGTGCTCTTCTCCTCGCACCAGCTGGATCTGCTCGATACCCTGGTGGACCACCTGGTCATCATCCAGGAGGGCAAGATCCTGGCCAACGCCCCGGCCAGCGAGCTGCGCACCGCCCAAGCCAGCAGGCACCGCCTGGCCCTGGGCGCCGACGCCGGCTGGCTGCGCACCGAGCCGGGGGTCGAGGTGATCGACCTCTCCGGGCAGCACGCCCTGGTCAGCTTCGGCACGCCAGGCGACGCGCAACGCGTGCTGGCCCACGCGCTCTCCCGCGGCACGGTCACCGAATTCGCCCTGCACCGCCCCGCGCTGGCGGATATCTACCGGGAGATCATCGCATGAACACCCTTGCCACCCCCGCCTGGCTGATCGTCACCCTGCGCGAAGTCGAAACGAAGCTGCGCGACAAGGCCTTCATCATCTCCACCCTGGTCACGCTGTTGCTGATCATCGGTTCGATCGCCGTTACCGGATTTCTCGCCACACGCACCACGCAGTTTTCGGTGGCGGCCACCGATCAGGCCAGTCTCACCGTCCTCAACCAAGCGGCCTCGGACGCCGAAGACCAGCTGAAAATCAACGTCGAACAGCTACCGGCCGATGATGCCACCGCGCAACTTGATGTTGGGGAGCTTGATGCCACGCTGAGCCAGGGCCCAGCAAATAAATTTACGCTCACCGGATCCGATGAAGTCCCGGACAAACTCCATGGGGCGCTGCGCGAAGCCACCGAGAAGGTGTTGACCGCGCGACTGCTCACTTCGGCCGGGCTGAACGCAGATCAGCTACCGGGCGACGGTGCACTAACGGTCACCCAAATGCATGGGGACGCCGAACGTGCCTCCATGATCAAGGCTATGGCGTTCCTCTTCTCCTTCTTGTTCTATATGTCAGCACTCATCTTCGGCATGCCGATAGCCAACTCGGTGATCGAAGAAAAACAAAACCGGGTAGTGGAGATCCTCGCCGGCGCGATCAATCTGCGTCAGCTGCTTGCGGGCAAAATCTTGGGCAACGTGATTCTCGCGCTGGCCCAGCTGCTGCTCTTCCTCTCCGTGGGCCTGTTCGCCGCCTATCTATCACCAGTTCAGATCCCGTTCCTTGGAGTCGTCTCGCAAGTAGCCGGCTGGTTTGTGGCCTTCTTCCTCGTCGGGTTCCTGGTCCTCGCCGGAATCTGGGCGACGCTGGGAGCACTAGCCAGCCGTACCGAAGACCTCCAACAATCCTCTGGGCCGGTAGTCGGTGTGTTGATGGCGGTGCTGTTCATCGGAATCTACGCCAAGGACGGATTTTTGGTCATCGCCTCCTATGTGCCAATTGTTTCCTCCGTCGCGATGCCAATCCGCCTGCTCGGCGGTGAAGTCTCACTGGTTGAACCGCTCATCTCACTGGCCCTTACGCTGGCTACCTGCTGGTTCACTATCTTGTTCGCCGAACGGATCTACCGCCGTGCGGTGATGCACACCGGCGGGGCGCTGACCCTGCGCAAGGCGCTCAAACTGGAACTCTAAACCGCCAATATAGCCAGTACACAGCCGCGCTGACTACACTTGATTCGGTGACCGAGAACAAACCCCGCATGCAGCTTTCAGCCCTGTCCATCTTCATCTGGTTCGCGGTGATCCTCGGACTGGCCGGCAACACCGCGCTAGCCATGACCCATCTGGTCTTAGGTTCGAACGCCTTGGTAGTAGTCAGCCTCTGGGTGCTGCGCTGCCTGGTACTAGCCACTTTTTGGTTGTTGCCAATCACCCGTGCGGCAAAAATCTTCGGCATCGGAATCATCATGCTTAGCTTCCTGCTCGATCTGCTGCTCAAGCTCCCGGTGCTGGGCAGCGTGGAATACGGCGACTGGTTCTTCGTCTCCGCGCTCGATCTGACCGGCGCCTACACCGGCTACTTCCACACCTTGGGCCTGATCCTTCCGCTGGTGGCCCTCACCGGCTGGTTCATCCTGCGCCCGCGCGGTGCCGCCGGCTGGATCGTGGGCCTGGCCAGCGGGCTCGGCTTTGGCTTCCTGGCGCTGGCCGCCGCGCAGGCCCCCGAGGGCTCGCTGGCCCTCTTCGTGCTCGCCACGCTCGCCCGCTACATCCTGCCCGCGCTGCTCTCCGTGGCCGCAGACGTGCTGGCCGCGCGCCCCGGCGGTGGCGAACGTCAAGCAAAGAAGAAATCGGCAAAATCCTAGTTACCCGTTGCCGGGCGTGCGGCACTAAGCCCCTGACGCGGGCAAATCCAGCGGTAATCATGTTGTTAATCTAGTCTTGTGATTGCTGCTGACAGTACTGCCGCCTCTGGTCGCAGAAGCACCAGATTCTGCGCTGGCTTGGTGTTTTGGGAAAGTTCTTGTTTCCATGGGTAGTTTAATTCTTCGACATCAAAAGGGTCGGGATGTTGCTTCCTTCCTCAATCACCCTGCTTCCATTCACGAATGCAGACACAGACTTCATTGCCACGATGGCCACGGACGAACGAGCAGTCCGCTTTATTGGTTATGGGCAACCGTAGGAACGGCAAACTATCACGGCCTGCGTTCGCGAAGCCCTTGAACAAGAACCGCTGGACCTTGTGGGAGCATCGCGCTGGTTCGTAGCAACTGAGGCAAACGAAGCCCGTCGGCATCGTGTTTTCCACCCGCCAAGAAGCCTGTGTGGAGCTCGGCTTCTGAGTATCGGCAGATAAATGGGGACGAGGAATCGGCGGAGCAATGCTCGACAATGCCCTGTCCATCATTCCCGGGGCCTTCGGAATCAATAAACTCAGCGCCCGAGTCGCTCCGGGTAACGCTGTCTCCGCCAGCTTGCGCATTGCACACTGGGTTAGCCTTGTTTATGAAGTGGAACGCTGATCAGATTCCTGCATGGCTATGGCGCGGTCTGCGTCATGTCGATAACTTTCTATACTGCTAGCATGACCCGTATTTCTGCACCAGCTATCGGGCTAGGCACCTGGTCCCGTGAGCCGGACACCTCCTTGGTGCGAGCAACCGAGCTGCCCCTCGGCGCGACTTCTTCATTCGTGATCTTGAGCGAAGCGTTCGACATTGAGGCGTCCACGGAATGGGAGCCGCATTCGCACTTGGCCCATGAACTCTTGTGGGCACAGGAGGGCACGCTCACCGCACAAATTGAGGGACAGATTTTTACGGTCTCCGAGGGTTACGGCCTCTGGATTCCAGCCAAGATGCTTCATGGTGGACGGCTGACAGCACACATAAAACTCTTTAGCGCCTTCTTCGCCCCCGAACGAACCACCACCGAATTCAGAGTCCCGACGGTGATCGACATGGAACCGCTGCTTGAGTCGCTGTTGATCCACCTCTCTAGTCGGGAACTGAGCCAAGAAGCCAGAGCCCGTGCAGAGGCCGTCGTTTTTGACGTGCTCAAACCTTCCGCCCACCAAGTGGCGCTGCGTCTGCCCGATGACCCGCGGATCAGTGGCATTGCACACCAGTTATTGGCAAACCCGTCGGATAATCGACCCCTTGAGCAGTGGGCAGTGGAAACTGGGATCAGCGCACGCACCATCACCCGCGCCTATCGTGAGGCGACAGGCCTGTCCTTTGCCCAGTGGCGCCAAGCGGTGAAAGTTCACCGCGCAATGGAGCTGCTGGCCACTGGCGAAGGAGTCCAGGACGTGGCTGACTTGTTAGGTTACGCTCAGCCGAGTACTTTTATTGATGCTTTTCGGCGCACTATGGGATCGACACCCGGCGCATTCACCATGGCGAACTCGAAGAAGTGACCGGAAAACCTGATTGAATGTCAGAAATCATTGATTGCTGACACACAATAGTTAACTTAGACTTACCTAAGTGAAAATCATTAACAAATCCGGACGTAATCAGTCCGCCCAACGCTCATGCCAGGCGTAGCAGCCGGATCAGCTTCCGCTGGGGCCGGAAGCATGCACGCCCATGAGGTGGTGCTGCGCTATGGCAAAAGCACCGTGGTCGACGGTGCCTCCATCAGCTTATCCCCGGGTGAAGTCACCGCGCTCATTGGACCCAATGGCAGTGGAAAATCGACACTGCTGCGTTCCATGGCACGGTTGCATGAGCGAGCCGCAGGGGTTATCACCCTCACCGGTTCCCATTCGAAGCCCCGCGAAATCAGCACGCTGAACGGACGCGAATTCGCGCACGAAGTCACGCTCTTTGCTCAGTCCCACGCCACCCCGGAGGGCTTGGCGGTGGCAGATATCATCGCTTTCGGCCGCCACCCGTATCGGCGCGGATTCGCCGGACTATCCCAGACGGATCACGCAGCTATTTCTCGGGCCATGGAGCTGACCGGCACAACAGCTATGTCGCAAAAGGCAGCCGGGGAGCTTTCTGGCGGAGAACTTCAGCGTGTTTGGCTAGCGGTGTGCCTGGCACAGCAAACCAACGTGGTGCTGCTCGACGAACCTACCAACCATCTGGACCTGAGATACCAAGTCGAGACCCTGGACCTAGTCCACGATCTGGCCCGTGAAAACCGGCTGGCCATCGGCATTGTGCTCCATGACTTGAACCAGGCCGCCGCGCTGGCGGACCGGCTGGTGCTGATGAAGCAAGGTCGGGTGCACGCCACTGGAACTCCCGCCGAGGTCCTCACCGCCGAGAACCTCTCAGAGGTTTATGAGATCAGCGTGCAGGTCAGCACCGATCAGCAGACCGGATTGCTGCGTATCGAACCGGTCAGCCGCCACCGGCAAAGCTGACCACTTCTGCTTACCACCGAAACACTCATTAACAAGGGAAAAACTATGTCTCCACTCGTCCGTAGCGCCGTCACTTCCGTGGCCGCCCTCGCCCTTCTCTTCACGGCCACCGCTTGCGGCACCACCGACACCTCCGGATCTGCCTCCGCACAGAGCCCCTCCGCGGCCTCTGCAAACTGCGCGGATGACACCACTGCCACGAGCACCGACTCGGTCTCGATGACCGATGATCTGGGCCGCACGCTGGAATTAGATAAGCCAGCCGAACGCGTGGTCGTGCTCGAATGGCAGGAAATTGAAGATGCACTAACCTTATGTGTCACCCCGGTCGGCGTCGCCTCCCCCGATGGATACACCACCTACGTCACAGCAGAGCAACTTCCAGAAGGCGTCGCCTCGGTAGGCGAACGCGGCGAACCAGATCTGGATTCCATCTACGCATTAGATCCCGATTTGATTATCGTGGATGCCTTTAGCGACCAGGACCCTGTGCTATCGCAGCTTGATAAGGGCGACGTTCCAGTTCTGGCGGTTAGGGGCAACGATTCTTCAGACCCCATTGGCAATATGAAGAACGTCTTCTCGCAGGTCGCCGAGGCCACCGGCCGCACCGAGCGCGCAACCGCAGTGCTCAACGAATTCGATGCCCACCTAGCGGCCAAGAAGCAGGAGGTGGCCGATGTGAAGATGGAAACCACTGACTTCATGTTCTTCGACGGTTGGGTTGACGGCTCCAACCTGACCATCCGTCCCTACACCGACGGCGCGCTGTTCACCGAGCTCGGTAAGGAACTGGGATTGACACCGGCTTGGAGCGACGGCATCAACAAGTCCTTTGGCTCCGGCGGAGTGAACAAGGAATACGGTCTAGCCCAAACCGATGTGGAAGGCTTGGCCGGTGTGGGCGAAGCCAACCTGTTCTACTCCAACGACGCAGGAACTGGCTGGACCACCGAACTGACTTCCAGCGAGATCTGGAAGAACCTCAGCGCAGTCAAGGAAGGCCGGACCTTCCAGTTCCCGAACATCTGGGGTGCTGGTGGACCGAAGTCCACCAGCCAGGCCGTGGATGCTTTCGCCGATGCGTTGACCTCCGCTTCGGAAGCCAAGTAGTCCACGGCAAAGCATGATTACCGCTGAAAAATCCGCAGACCGGCTGCCAGCTGCCGGTGACGTGAGCGTCTCGATGACCGGCACGGAAAATTCTTTCGTGCCGGCCACCGGCGCTCGAATCGCAGCAGGTCTAGGCCTGCTAGCCGCCTTGGCAGCAGCAGTGCTGCTGGTCGGCGCCTGGCATCTGACGCAAGGAACTTCCGGGGTAGGGCTGGGTGAACTGCTGCGCGCTTTGTTCGGGGAGAACACCCGGATTGGCGGCGTAGGGGTCGCCGAGATCTTCACCGGCTCCCGGATGCCACGACTCTGCGCGGGGGCCGCGGTAGGTTTGGCTTTGGGAGTCGCCGGCTCCCTGCTCCAATCGGTTACCCGCAATCCGTTGGCCTCACCGGACACCTTGGCCGTCACTTCCGGAGCTTACTTCGCGCTGAGCGTGGCCGCAGCCTTGGGCCTGAGCCTGTCCACTTTGGCATCCAGCACCCTAGCATTCGCCGGCGGTCTGCTCGCCGCCGGGGTCGTGCTGGCTATCTCCGGGCGCAGTGTAGGGACCGCCACTACCAGGTTGATCCTCGCAGGCTCAGCCATCGCGATGGCTTTGGAAGCCGGCAGCGGCATCATCTTGCTGCTCTTCAAGGAAAATACCACCGGACTCTACGCCTGGGGCTCAGGCTCACTGTCCCAGCTGAACCTGGATGCTTTTTTACGCAGCCTTCCGGTGATCCTGGCGGTCTTGCTCATCTGCCTCTTGCTCTGTCGCCGTTTGGACGTGCTCGCCCTGGGCGATGAAAACGCTGCGGTGCTCGGCATTCCCGTTCGTTCAACGCGCACCCTAGCCGTCCTGTGCGCCGTGGTGCTCACCGGCGTCTCCGTTTCGCTGGCCGGACCCATCACCTTTGTCGGGCTCGGCGCCCCGGTGCTCGCCCGGCTGCTCGCACGTCGACTAACCGTGTTGCGCCGCCAGCTATTTTTGCTTCCAGCCACTGGGCTAATCGGTGCGCTACTGATCCTGCTGGCCGATGCGGTCCTCCGTTCCTTGTTAGGCGCACAAGGTGCAGCCTCCATTCCCACCGGCGTCCCCACGGCGATCCTGGGCGGGGTGCTGATTATCATCCTGGCGATGCGGCTGCCCGAAGCTTCCAGCACCCGCAACTCCTTGCAGGTGGCTAGCAAACTGCTTAGCCGCCGCCGGTTCATTCTCACCATGGTGCTGGGTCTCATTTTGCTGCTCGGAACGGTGATTCTAGGCCTTCTGGCTGGGAGCATGTTCCTGAAGCTGGGAGACCTGGCCTTGTGGTTCCAGGATGATGCACCCAAGCTCATCGCCCGCGCTTTCTCCGAACGGGCACCACGGATCACTGCGGCTCTGGGCGCCGGAGCCGCACTGGGCCTAGCTGGTTGCTTGGTACAGGGCACCGTGCGCAATCCCCTGGCCGAACCTGGCATCCTTGGCATCACCGCGGGTGCCGGGCTGGGCGCGGCCATAGTGATCACCGCCCTTGGCGGTTCACGCTCGCTGCTGGTGATTTTTGCGGTCATAGCCTCTTTAACCACGTTCGCCGTCATCACTGCGCTGGCCTGGCGCCGAGGTTTCTCCCCGGAACGCTTTGTGCTGATCGGCATTGGCGCTGGCTACACCCTCTCCGCGGTCACCACCTACCTGTTGTTGAGCATTAACTCGTGGGAAACCCCGCGCATCTATACTTGGCTGTCTGGCTCAACCTATGGCCGTCAGTTCGGGGACGTGGCGCCGGTTGTGGCGGTGCTGGCACTCAGCCTTCCGGTGGTGCTGCTCATGGGGCGCAAACTCGACTTGCTGGCCATCGACGAGGATCTGCCCCGGGTGCTGGGCATCAAGACGGCCCGCACCCGGCTGATCGCTCTGTCAATTGCAGCGTTGCTCGCAGCGCTCAGCGTGGTAGCAGTGGGTGTGGTTGGCTTCGTCGGACTCATCGCCCCGCATCTGGCCCGGTCGCTGGTGGGGGCGCGCCATCACCGGGTGATTCCGGTATCCATGGTTTTCGGAGCATTGCTGGTCTGCCTGGCCGATACGCTGGGCCGTACAGTGATCGCGCCGTCACAGATCCCAGCCGGGTTGATCGTTTCCCTCCTTGGCGCGCCGTACTTCATCTGGCTGCTCTACCGCTCACGCGCCTAGTTGCTAAGCAAGGAGCTGAAACCAGTTACCCACCGAACCGAAAGTCTCCCATGGCACATCACCCTGCTCTTCGCGCTAGGCTCCAAGACTTCGACCCGGATCAGCATCCGGCGCAACTGAAGCACCTGGGTTCCATGACCGGTCCGTGGGAACGCGAAATTCCGGCTGCCAGCACCCGACTGCTGACGATACAGTTTTCCGAAGCCGTAATAGTCGGTGCCGCATTGCTCACCGCCCGTCCGGCGGCAGCCTACGTAAAGATCGCAGGGCTCCTCGCCCGCGACGCAGCAACACGCGAAGAGGTCATCCGCGCGGTGCTGGATTACGCCCGGGTTCAAAACCTAGCCTGCGTGAAATGGGAAAACTGGACCCAAGATCCGCGGCTAGCCGCCCTGGCCGAACAAACCGGTTTCCAGACGCTGCCCGCCCCGCGCTGCGCCACACAAGCTTCGGACTCGACTCCACAAGCAGGCTACGTGCGCTGGATGCATCCGGCCAGCTACTTGCGAACCGCGCACTACCAGCAAAGCGAGAACTTCACCTGCGCGGCGGTTGCCGCCCTGGCCGCGCACGGGGAAACCACCAGCATCGCCGAGCTGGATCAACTACGCACCGCGGAGTTGCTGTTGTGGCGTCAAGCGACCAACTTCATGGCCTGTGAACCAGTGGGGCTCGGGCTGGCCATCGCAGAGCGTTGGCCAGCCAGCTCGGTCCAGGTGTCTCTGGATACCAGAAAGCCGGTCATCGTTGACTACTATCCCGAGGCCGAACGCGGCTGGCGCGGCATCCTCCAAGCTGAATCGCACCGCCGGGCGAAGGCGACCGGACTGCCGGTGACTTCTACGCGGCTGCAGATCTCACAGATCCAAGAAGCGGTGGGTAACGGTGCCCGGGTGCTGCTGCTGGTGTCGTTGCAGCAGATGCTCGGCTACGACGTCCCGCATTGGATCTTGTGCCATGGGACAGCGGGTTCCGCGGAACATCCGGTGATCATCATCGATGATTCGTGGATTGATGCTCCTAGCGGGGAGAGTTGGGTGGATGCGACCTGCCTTCCCATCACCGGCCAAGAATTAGATGCCATGTCTTGTCTTGAGGCAGATGGATATCGCGCTGCGCTGATCCTGACTGACTGAATGACCAGCGAGTCTCGGGCCTGAAACGAAGCACAAAAAACCGCGGGCCGGCCCGGACCTCAAACGAGGTACGGACCGGCCCACGGTCAACGCAGGAAACTAGCGGACTAGATCAGCTCGTCGCTGAGGTGGTTCGGCGTACCGAACCGGTGCGCGGTGATCGATACCGCCTGCTCGTGCAGGAACGGCAGCAACTCCACGCGTCCGGCACCGGTGACCGGCGAGGCGTAGATCGCCACATCGGGCTTGCCGTCGGTGGCCTCGGCAACGGCCTTGGCCGAACCGCCGATCAAGCGAATGCGCGAGGCCGCGGTCGGCCCCTCTTTCGCGGCCAGGCGCGCGGCCCGGGCGGCGAACGCCGCTGCATCTTCGCGGACCACCGTCACCGAGTGCTCGGCGAACAGGTTGCGCACCCCGCGTGGCAGGTCCGCATCCGCGGAGAAGATCACCCGGGAACCGGCGGTCACCCCGGCGGCCACCACGCGCAAGGCCTCGGTGATGCCGTGCCCGCTGGAGGCGGCTTCGAAGCGCACCGTGACATCCACCGGCTTGTAGCGGAAGATATTGCGCTCGGCGGCCAGTCCCGAACGGTCCTTGGCCGCGTTGAACTCCTGGTGCCACCACAGCTTGTCGCTGCCCAGCGCACCGCGCAACCAGTCGGCGTCTTCGCCCGATAGCTCCGCGGCGTTCAGCAGCCGCTCGTCGAAGGCCGACAAGGTGGCCGTTTCGGTCACCGGAGCATCGCGCCAGCTGCCCATGCCGACCAGGTAGTTCGGGCCGCCGGCCTTGGTGCCCGCGCCGATCGCCGAGCGCTTCCAGCCGCCGAAGGGCTGGCGCTGCACGATGGCACCGGTGATGCCGCGGTTCACGTAGATGTTGCCGGCCTGGATGTGCTCCAGCCAGTAGGCCATCTCCTCCGAATCCAGCGAGTGCAGCCCGGAGGTGAGTCCGAAGTCGATGTCGTTGACTATTTCGACCGCTTCTTCAAGGCTCTGCGCGGTCATCACGCCCAGGATCGGACCGAAGTACTCGGTCTGGTGGTATTCGCTGCCGCGCTGCACCCCGTAGCGCACGCCCGGGGAGTAGAGCTTGCCCGACTCGTCGAGCTGCTTGGGCTCGATGGCCCAGCGCTCCCCTTCGCCCAGGGTGCTCAAGCCGCGCACGAGCTTCTCCCCCGGTACGTCGATCAGCGGTCCCATCTGGGATTCCGGGTTCCACGGGTAGCCGACGGTCAGCGATTTCACCGCGTCGATCAGCTGGCTGTTGAAGCGCCGCGATTCGGCCACCGAGCCGACCAGCACCACCAGCGAGGCGGCCGAGCACTTCTGCCCGGCGTGCCCGAAGGCCGAGGCCACCACGTCGCGTGCGGCCAAGTCCAGGTCCGCGTGCGGGGTGACGATCACCGCGTTCTTCCCCGAGGTTTCGGCCAGCAAGGGCAGATCCTTGCGGAAGGAGCGGAACAGCTGCGCGGTCTCGTAGCCGCCGGTGAGGATCAAGCGGTCAACCCGCTCGTCGGAAACCAGCTGGGTGCCGAGCTTCCGCTCGCCGGCGAAGACCAGCTGCAAGACGTCCTGGGGCACTCCCGCATCCCACAGGGTCTGCACCATCACCGAGCCGATGCGGGCGGCCAGCGTGGCCGGCTTGATGATCACCGCGGATCCGGCGGCCAGCGCGGACATCGTCGACCCGGCGGGGATCGCCATCGGGAAGTTCCACGGCGGGGTGACCACGGTCAGCTTCGAGGGCACAAAGCTTGCCCCGTCGACGTTTTCCAGGTCCAGGCCGCGCTGCGCGTAGTAGTGGGCGAAGTCGATCGCCTCGGAGATCTCCACGTCGCCCTGGTCGATGTTCTTTCCGCATTCGGAGCCGAGCACCTCCAGCAGCATCGCGCGGCGCTCTTCGAAGAGCAGCCCGGCACGGTGCAGGATCTCCGCGCGGCCGGCCGCGCCGAGCGCCTGCCAGCTAGCCGATGCGTCCACGCCCATGGCGATGGCCTCATCCATTTGCGCCGTCGAGGACAGGGTATGGGCGGCGACCAGGTCCTTGCCGAGATTTGAATCCTGCATTTTGGACAGGATCTCGCGTCCCCAGGCGCGGTTGGCGGCCAGGTTCGGGTCGGTGTCCGGGGTGTTGAAGAACTCGGTGCTTCCATCGGCGAATCCGGCCACTACCTCGGTCAGCGAAGCGTCGGGCAGCTGGCGGTTCTGCACGCGGTGCGTTGCGGGCACCACGTCGGTCAGGTTTTCCAGCGAGGCGAGGAAGCGGTTGGTTTCACGCTCGAACAATTCCTCGTTCTTCTCCAGTTCGAAGACCGCGGACATGAAGTTCTCCTGGCTGGCGCCCTCTTCGAGGCGGCGGATCAGGTAGGCGATGGCCACGTCGAATTCTGCCGGGTGCACCACCGGGGTGTAGAGCAATAGCTCGCCCACATCGCGGCGCACCGCTTCGGCCTGGCCGGTGGCCATGCCCAGCAGCATCTCGAACTCGATGCCATGCTGCACGCCGCGGGCCTTGGCCAGCAGCCAGCCCAGCGCCACGTCGAAGAGGTTGTGCCCGGCGATGCCGATGCGCACATTCGGCACATGTTCCGGGCGCAGCGCGTATTCGAGCACCGACTTGTAGCTGGTGTCGGTGTCCTGCTTGGAGTGGCAGGTGGCCAGCGGCCAGCCGTGGATATCGGCTTCCATGATTTCCATCGGCAGGTTCGCGCCCTTGACCACGCGCACCTTGATCGGCGCGCCGCCGGCGGCCACGCGCGCGGCGGAGAATTCCTGCAGCTCGATCATCGCGCCCAGGGCGTCGGGCAGGTAGGCCTGCAGCACGATCCCGGCCGAGAGGTCCTTGAACGCCGGCAGCGACAGGAGCTTGGTGAAGACCGCGATGGTCAGTTCCAGGTCCTTGAACTCTTCCATGTCCAGGTTGATGAACTTCTTCGCGCTCGCGTTGTTGGCCAGCTCGTAGAGCGGGCGCAGCTTGGCCACGATGTGCTCCACGGCCTCGTCGAAGGCCCAGTGGTTGTGCGGGGCCACGGTGGAGGAAACCTTGATCGAAACGTAGTTCACGTCATCGCGGGCCAAGAGCTTGGAGGTGCCCTCCAGACGGCGGGTCGCTTCGCCCTCGCCGAGGATCGCCTCGCCGAGCAGGTTCACGTTCAGGTTCACCCCTTCGCGCTTGATCTTGGAGATCGCGCCGCCCAGCTTGGTATCCGAGGCGTCGATGATCAGGTGGCCGACCATTTCACGCAGCACCTTGCGGGCCACGGGCACGACGATTCCCGGCAGCAGCGGAGCCATGGTGCCGCCCAGTGCGACGGCCTTGCGCAGATACCACGGCAGGAAGGCTGGGACCATCGGGGCCAGCCGCTTCAGGTTGCTGGCCGCGACCTTTGGATCTTCGGGGCGGATCACGCCGTCGACGAATCCAACGGTGAAGTCCAGGCCCTTCGGGTCCTTCAGTACTCCCGCGAGGCGCGCCGCAGAGGCGTCGACCGGGAATTTGGCGGCTTCGGTCAGCCAGTGGCGGACCAAGGCGATGGTCTCATCGGCAAGTTCTGTGGGGTGGGTCAGTGGCTTGCCTGTTGCGTCAACCGCCGGAGCGACGGTTCGCTGTGAGGTGATAGAGGATGACATATGTGCCGTTCCCTTCGATGCAGTTCGTCCTTATATTGATACACCGATCGCGAATTTCGTTGTGGCTGACGAGCTTACGGAATCACCGGATAGTTGGCCGCGAAAATGCTGTGTGCAAGATCGAGTATGACCCCAACTTTGATTAAGCAAAAGTGAACAAAGCCGAAGGGCTTCGTTCGGGTTTGCTAATGTATTAATGGGTGCACGAAACGCCCGGGCATAATTCCACTTAACATGCGTGTGATTAGGATATGAATCAATGCTTGAACTGCGACGATTACGTCTTCTCAGAGAATTAAGTATTCGCGGAACGATCGCCGAGGTTGCGGATGTGCTCCGCTACTCCCCGTCCTCGGTTTCGCAGCAGCTCAGCCAGCTCGAAGACGAAGCCGGAGTCGAGCTTTTGCGACGCAATGGACGCAAGCTCCAGCTGACTCCGCAAGCCCAGGTTCTCGTCGCCCACACCGAGGAATTGCTCGGCTCGATGGAACGTGCCGAAGCGGACCTGGCGGCGACCATGTCCAACGTCTCGGGCACCGTGCGCCTAGCGGTTTTCCAGACCGCGATGCTCGCCATCATGCCATCGGTCTTGCGCAAGCTGCACTCCATGCATCCGCATCTGCGCGTGGAGATGACCCAGCACGAACCCGAAGAAGCGCTGCACGAAACCAGCGCCCGCAACTTCGATCTGGTGATCGCCGAACAGTATCAGGGGCATGCGGCACCGATCTTTGAAACTCTCGATCGGCGCCACCTCGCGCATGACCCGATCCGCCTGGCGCTTCCGCTGCCCGGCGGCGAGGGCAACGCCGAATTCGACCGGGCCACTTCCCTGGCCGATGCCGCGGCCCTTCCATGGGTGATGGAACCGCCGGGCGCGGCAAGCCGGCACTGGGCGGAGCAGTCCTGCCGCATGGCCGGATTCGAGCCGGACGTACGTTACGAAACGGCCGATCTTCAGGCACATGTCACCCTGGTCGAGACCGGCACGGCGGTGGCGCTGCTGCCGGATCTGGTGTGGACCCAGTTCGAGCGGCAGCTGCGTTTCGTGGACCTGCACAACGCCCCGGTGCGCACCATTTTCACCGCGATGCGGCACTCTTCGGCGCGATCCCCGGCGATCGCGGCGGTGCGCACGCTGGTGCACGAAGAGCTGGCAATTCAACACGAAGCGCAGGAACTCGATTCTGATTCTGCGCACTAGTTCGATACGGTCTTTTAAGTTACAAATCCATAACGAGCAGTGAAGGCAGCCAAGACAAATAGAAAAATAAGTGCAATAGTGGTGATTCGCACCACTAGATCCGCGGTTCGCCGGGCAATAACACGCGCCGGCGAACAAAAAACGGCAATGAGGAAAAATGTCTGACCAGACTTATCAGATCATCGCAATCGCTTTTTATATGGCCGTGATGCTTGGCATCGGCTATATAGCTTTTAGGCGAACATCGAATATCGACGATTACATGCTCGCAGGCCGTGGCCTGAAGCCTTGGGTGGCAGCGCTATCCGCAGGTGCAAGTGACATGTCGGGCTGGCTGTTGATGGGCCTGCCCGGCGCCATCTACCTTGGCGGCCTGCACGAAGCCTGGATCGCCATTGGCCTGCTGATCGGCGCCTGGGCGAACTGGAAGTTCGTCGCCCCTCGTCTGCGTTCCTACACCGCCATCTCACAGAACGCGATCACCATTCCGAGCTTCTTCGAGAAGCGCCTGAAGGACCGCAAGCACCTGCTGCGCATCGCCTCGGCGGTCATCATTCTGGTGTTCTTCACCTTCTACGTGTCCTCGGGCATGGTCGCCGCCGGCAAGTTCTTCGAAGCTTCCTTCGGCTGGCCTTATCTGAACGGCATGATCTTCGTTGCCATCATCACCTTGCTCTACACGCTGTTCGGCGGCTTCCTCGGAGCCTCGCTCACCGACGTGGCCCAGGGCCTGCTGATGTTCACCGCGCTGATCGCGGTGCCGATCGTCGCCGTCATCCAGATGGGCGATTTCGGCTCCCTGGCCTCGAAGATCACCGAGGTGAATCCGGAAGCCTTCAACCTGTTCTCCTCCTTCACCGGCAGCAACTGGTTCCTCGCGGTCGTGGCAATTTTCTCCACCGCCGCCTGGGGACTGGGCTACTTCGGCCAGCCGCACATCATCGTGCGCTTCATGGCGCTGCGCAGCCCGGGCGAGGCCAAGACGGCACGCCGCATCGGCATCGGCTGGATGTTCCTGGCTTCGGCAGGCGCCATCGCCACCTCGCTGGTTGGCGTCGCCTACTTCGCCGACGAACCGTTGACCGATGCAAGCAGCGAGACCGTGTTCCTACTGCTCAGCCAGATCTTCTTCCACCCGCTGATCGCCGGTTTGGTGCTGGCCGCCGTGCTGGCAGCCATCATGTCGACGATGTCCTCGCAGCTGATCGTCTGCTCCTCGGCGTTGGTCGAAGATCTCTACAACATCACCGGACGCAAGGCCTCGCCTAAGGCACTGGTGATGCTCGGACGTACCGGCGTGCTGATCGTGGCGGTGATCGCCACGCTGCTGGCGCTGAGCCCAAGTTCCTCGATCCTGGACCTGGTCTCCTTCGCCTGGGCCGGTTTCGGCGGCTCCTTCGGTCCGATCGTGCTGCTGGCCCTGTACTGGCGCAAGCTGACCGCTCTGGGCGGCTTCGCCGGCATGGTTTCCGGTGCCGCGGTCGTCTACATCTGGGGCAACATCGACGTGCTTGCCAGCAACATGTACGAGATCGTCCCGGGCTTCATCGTCTCGCTGGTTGTCGCGTGGCTCGTTTCGCGGGCGACCTACAAGCCGAACGCGGAGATCGACGCGGAATTCACCGCCATGGAAGAAGAACTCGGCACGAAGGTTACCGCCTAACGCGCAAGTCGTTCTTCCCGAGAAAACCGGCGCCCGCCGAATGCCCAACGGCACTCTGCGGACGCCGGTTTTCTCCTTTAATCACCGCGCCACCTCCAAGTCCGGCGCGACACTTCAGGACAGCATCGGGCGGGCATCACGCCCGGGCACAGCAAACCGAAGTAGCCTTGGAGAAGTCCGAAGTTTCTGATCAACTCGAAGGATGATCTGAGAATGGCGCAGATGCTCAATAAGTTCACCCGCTGGCAGCGCACCGAATCGCAGTACCTCGCCGCGGACCCCGAGGCCGTGTATTCCATCGTCGGCAACCTGTCGCAGACCGGCAGCTGGATGAAAAGCTTCGACGGCTTCGTGGTGCACGATGACCAGCGCGGGGTAGGCACCAAGGTCGACCTGCGCCCGCCGGGCAGGCTGTTCGGCCCGCTGCACCGCGCCACCGCCCCAGCCGGTTCGATCACCCGCCGCAATCCGGCCCAACGCATGGTGGAATTCACCCAGCCGCAGCCCGGCGGGGAGATGGTCTTGCGCTGGCAAGTCGACTCCGCGGGCAGCGGCGCACTGCTGCGCCTTACCGTTGCGCTGCGCGGGGTCGGCACCGCCGCCTTCAAATTCAGCGTCGCCAACGCGCTATGCGCCGACTTCGCGCTGGCGGCCGCACGCCTGTTCAAGGTCATCCCGCCGGCCGCGCACCGCACCGTACCGGCCCATGTGGTCATCTCCGGGGGACGCGGCTTCCTGGGGCGCAATCTGGTCGCCGAGCTGGTCTGCCGCGGCGCCTCGGTCGCGGTGCTCACGCGGAACGCGGAACCGGACTTCCCGGCCGAGCAGTACCCCTGGGACGGGCGCCATCAGGGGGCCTGGGCCAGCGCGCTGACGCACGAGAAGTACCCGGTGCACCTGATCAATTTGGCCGGCGAGCGCGTGGACAAGCGCAATACGGCGGAGAATATCGCCAAGCTGACCGCCTCGCGCGTGCAGAGCACCGCTACCCTGGCCGAGGCCGCGGCCGCGCTGGAGACCCCGCTGGCCAGCTGGATCCAGTCCAGCACCACGGCGATCTTCGGCGATGGCGGGGAAACCGAATTCACCGAAGACAGCCCGTTGCCTAAGGACGCACGCGCGCTGCCGGAAATGACCGGAGTGGCCTCGGCCTGGGAGCAGGCCTTCAACGACGCGCAGGTCAACGCCGCGCGCAGCTACGTGCTGCGCACCTCGCTGGTGATGCACCCCGATGCCCCGCTGCTCAAGCCGCTGAGCCTGCTGGTGCACACCGGCATGGGCGGTCCGCTGGGCAGCGGCAAGCAGTGGTTCAGCTGGATCGGGATGGAGGACTGGCTGCGCCTGGTGCGCAATCTGCTGGGCCTGGAGACCCCGCCGATCCCCGCAGGTGTGGTGCACGCGGCGAACCCGCATCCGCTGCGCAACCACGAGGTGATGGCCGCGCTGCGCTCGATCGCCGGGCTGCCCGGGCTGCCCACCGGTACGCTCTTGCCCAAGCTTGGCGCAGCGGCGCTGGGCTCCAACGCCCGGGTGGCGCTGACCGGGCGCAAGGTCACCAGCAGGGTGCTGGCCGACGCCGGATTCGAATTCACGCAGAACGACTTCTCCGCCACGCTACACGGCGAATAGCCGCCCTCCGCGCTTGCGTGCCGAAAGCACCATCGCGGTCTTGATCTGCACCATCTCGCCCCATTCGGTGTCCGAGATGAACCGGTACAGGTCCTTCTGGGTGCGCACGGTGACGTCGACGATCAGCTGCGCGTCCCCGGCGACGGCCGCCGCGTAGCGCACCTCGGGCAGCAGGCGCAGGCGCTGGCCGAGGGCCTCGACGCTGTGCGGGGAGGTCTGCACCCACAGCAGCGCCTCCACGGGGAAGCCGAGCAGCGCCGGCTCCACCAGCGTGCGGATGCTGATCTGCTCGCCGCGCAGCAGCCAGTCCACCCGGCGGGAGACCGAGGATTCGCTCATCTTCACCTGCCGGGAGATCGCATCGATGCTCGCCCGCCCGTCCTTGCGCAATACCTCGATGATCATCAAATCGTTTTCGGTGAGCCCGGGGGCCGGATTCCATTCGGTCAGCTCCCCGCCGGTGGCCGGGGTGAGCGCACGCTCCTGGGCCTCGCTGACCGGTTCGGCGCGCCAGGCGCGAATGGTCTTGAAGTACTTCAGGATCGGGTAGACAGCCAGCGAGTTCACCCCGGGGGTAGCCGGCAGCTGCATGGTGAGGATTTCGGCCAGGTCCCCGTCGTAGTGCAGCTCGGTGACCGCGTCGCTCTGCCCGGTGACCATATAGCTGAAACTGGTATCCGGGCGCTGGGCCAGCGCCTCGCAGGCCACCCGCACGGTCCCCGGCGCGCAGGTGAAGGAGGCGACCAGCGACCCGGACCGGTGCGCGATCGCCGCCACCGAAACTCTCCCGCTCTCCAGCAGCGCCTGGCCATAGCGCGCGACGGTCCGTTCCGGCTCGTGCAGCACCCTGGCGATCTTCCGCCAGGTGGCCCGACCGTCGATCTGCATCGCGATGACGATGCGGCGTTCCAGCTCGTTGAGAACTTCATGCTGCGCCATCACAGGCTCCCCTTGGTGACTAAATCCTGCATCTATTGGGCAAGTCCATCATGGATTTGGCGGAAAACGACAGAAACTTGGCAATACGTGCCAATTATTGCCGTTATTGACGGGAGCTAGCAAGGTTATTACTAGATGCGATCCACATCACATCAAGCTTTGCCACCTACCCCTTTCAGGAGCCCACCATGCAGCCACAGCTCGTTCTGGCCGCTGGCGACCCGAGTTCAACGAACATCTGGGCCATCGCCAACACCCCCTTCCTGTGGTTCTGCGCCCTGGGCGTATTCGCAGTCATCTTCATCCAGACGGTCCTCTACTCGCGGGCGGCCAAGGTCGCCGCGCCGCATGTGGACATGCCGGCGCGCGAGCTGAAGGAATCCTTCCGCGCCGGTGCGGTCGCCTCCGTCGGCCCCTCGCTGGCGGTCGTCTTCGTCGCCATCGCGCTGCTGGCCCTGTTCGGCACCCCCGCGGTGCTGGTGCGCATCGGACTAATCGGTTCGGTCTCGGCGGAAACCGGATCGGCGACCATCTCCGCGGTCGCCATGGGCGCCTCGCTGGGCGGAGCAGACTACACCCAGCAGGTCTTCGCGGTCGCGTTCATGGCGATGAGCCTGTCCGGAGCCATGTGGATGCTCGCCACGCTGATCCTCACCCCGATCATGAAAAAGGGCGGCAAGTCGCTGGCCAAACGCAATCCCGCGGTGATGGCGCTGATCCCCACCGCGGCCCTGCTCGGCGCCTTCTCCGCGTTGACCATTGCCGAACTGCCCAAATCGAACGTCCACCTGATCCTGGTTGCGGTGTCCGCAGCCACCATGGCGCTGTGCCTCTTCCTGGCCAAGGCGCTGAACGCGAAATGGTTGAAGGAATGGGCGTTGGGCATCTCCATCGCCGTTGCCATCACCGCCGGCTACTTCCTGCACACCGCAGCCTAAGACCAGGAGCACCACATGAGCACCTCAGCAGCACAACTGACCGGAGCCGACGCCTCAATGGCGCGCTTCGAAAAGCAAACCACCCGCTACGGCTCGCTGACCATGTCCGCCGGCCTGCTCTTCTCCCTGCTCGGCCCGATCTATCTGGTCTTCTTCAGCGATCTGGACATCGCCCCGTCGATGATCTGGGTGGCGTTCCTCGCGGTCGCGGCGACCTTCGGGGTGCTGTGGATCGTCGAACCGGCCACCTACTTCCCGATCCTCGGCTCGGCCGCCATGTACCAGGCGTTCATGATCGGCAACATCTCCAATAAGCTGCTTCCGGCCGCGATCGTCGCCCAGGCGTCCATCGGCGCCAAGCCGGGCAGCAAACGCGGAGACCTGGCCGCGGTGATGGCCATCTGCGGCGCGGCCACGGTCCACCTCACCAGCCTGCTGCTCTTCGTCGGGCTGCTGGGCACCTGGCTGGTATCCATGGTTCCCGCCGAGGTAGTCGAGGTCGCCCGCCTCTACATCCTGCCCTCGCTGATGGGTGCGGTGCTCGTGCAGTCCATCGTTGCGATGAAGTCGCTGCGCCCCACGCTGGTGGCCATTGCGCTCGCGCTGCTGATGAACTTCGTGATCCTGCCGGCGGCTCCCGGGCTGGCGATGTTCGCCACCGCGCTGGTGGTCATCGCCTCTATCATCGTTTCCTGGCTGGTCCGGGACCGCACCCAGTTCTCGGCGAACACCGAAGACTAAGCACCACCAAGCAAAGGAAGACCATGAACGAGATCGCGCTGAACCTCCAGGAGACTCGTGCGCTGCACGAAAGCTACCTGCACCTGCACGCACACCCCGAATTATCGATGCAAGAGCACGCCACCGCCGACTACATCCAGGGCCGGCTGGCCGATCTGGGCATCGAGAACTTCCGCTGCGGCGGCACCGGGGTGGTGGGGATCCATGCCAATGGCCCCGGCCCGGTGATCGCCTTCCGCGCGGATTCCGACGGGCTGCCGATCAAGGAGGACACCGGCGCGGACTACGCCTCGGTGGCCACCGGGGTCTTAGCCGACGGCACCGAGGTTCCGGTGATGCACGGTTGCGGCCACGACACGCATGTGGCCTCCGCGCTGGCCGCGGCGCAGGTGCTGGCCCGAAGCACTGACAGCTGGTCCGGCACGGTGCTGTGGATCTTCCAGCCGGGCGAGGAAACCGCGGCCGGCGCGCAGGCGATGCTCGCGGACGGGCTGTGGGACAAGGTCCCCCACCCGCAGGTGGTGCTCGGCCAGCATGTCTTCCCCTTCCAGACCGGGTCCATTGCGGTCACCGAGGGCAGCGCGATGGCGCTGGCCGACTCGCTGAAGGTGACGCTCTTCGGCAAGCAGTCCCACGGCTCGCAACCCCAGGATTCCATCGACCCGATCGTGCTCGGCGCGCATATCATCACCCGCTTGCAGAGCATCGTTTCGCGCGAACTGCATCCGCTGAGCCCGGCGGTGATCACCTGCGGCACCTTCCATGCGGGATTGAAGGAGAACATCATTCCGGATCGCGCGGAGTTCACGCTGAATATCCGCACGCTCACCGAAGAGGTCCGCGCGCAGGTGCTCAGCGCGGTCACCCGCATCATCGAAGCCGAGGCCGCCGCCGGCAATGCGCCGGCGCCGCTGATCGAGCCGCTCTACAACTTCCCGCGGCTCTACAACGACCCGCAGCAAACCCAGTCCATGGCCTCGGCCTTCGGGACCGAGTTCGGTGCCGAACAGGTGCGCTTTGTGCCCCCGGCGATGGGCTCGGAGGACTTCGGGGCGCTGGCCGATGCGCTGGGCGTACCGAATGTGTTCTGGATGTTCGGCGGCTTCGACACCACCGCTCGGCCTGCCCCGGTAAACCACTCCCCGCATTTCCTGCCCGACTATGTTCCAGCCCTGGATACCGGGGTGCGGGCAGCCCTGGCAGCCATCGGGTATTACGTCGGCTCCGCTAGCTGACATCGTCACATGACAGAGAAAGTCCTAACGTGTCATTAAATTCACGTTAGGACTTTCGCGCGTCTAGGCTATTACCCAACGCCAAAGCGCCCCAAAACTCACTATTCACCGCAGCTTTACCTCACCGTTGCTCTCGCCTTACTCGCACCCCGAAGCATGGATAGAGCAACCGGTACGCAGCGTGTCCAGCGTCGGGCACGTGAAGAATTACTAGGTCTACCACTTTGAAGGAACGACATCCCATGGCAAATTTTCTTGAGGCGAGCGAAGGCACGGCACGACCGCAGATGCCCAAACCGAGCGATCTGGCCAAATTACGCAAACAGGCCGGCAAAACGCAGTCGCAGGAAAGCGTTTTGGACGAGATGACTGCCAATGTTGCCGTGGATGCCGCCTATAACGACGACGAGAGCATCGTGGAGGCTCCACGCATCGTGAATTTTGGCCGCACGCTGAAGAATATGAGCGAGGCGCGCCATTTCTTCCGCACCAACCAGACTCCGATCTATTTCATCGGCGCCACCCCGGTGAACCTGCTGGGCCTTGACCGCTGGGTGCGCAAATTCAGCTATATCACTTACTACGATGGCTGGGACGGACACCACCCGCGGGTTTTCACCCCGAGCGAGAAGCCGCATGTGGACTTCCAGAGCTCCGAAGAAATCAACAACTGGCTGCTGGAAAACCCCGAGGTGCGCGAATACATCGATGCGCGCCGCACCCCCGGAGGCCAGCGCCCGAAGATCGCGATGGTGTTTTTCGACGAGGAAACCGAGGCGATCTGCGAGGAGCTGGGCTACGACCTGATCCTGCCATCGCACGAGCTGCGCACCCATCTGGATTCGAAGATCGTCACCACCGAACTGGGCAACGCCGCCGGCGCCCACTCGGTCCCGAATGTGCTGGGCACCGCCGACTCCTATGCGCAGCTGCAGAAGCTTTCCCGCGGGGCGAAGCTCGGCGATGATCTGGTGGTGCAGACCCCATACGGCGATTCGGGCAAGACCACGTTCTTCATCACCAGCGAGGATGATTGGAACCAGTATTCCAAGCACATCATCGGCGAACAGCTCAAGGTCATGAAGCGGATCAACAACCAGCCGGTGGCCGTGGAAGCGGTGCTCACCCGCTGCGGCACCGTCGTCGGCCCGATTCTCACCGAGCTGGCCGGATACAAGGAGCTGACCCCGTACAAGGGCGGCTGGTGCGGCAACGAGATGCACCCCGATGTGGTCACCGACGGGCAGCGCGCCCGCGCCATCGAATTGGTCCGCAAGGTCGGAGCGGGGCTTGAATCCACCGGCTACCGCGGCTTCTTCGAGGTCGACGTGCTGGTCGATACCGACACCGACGAGGTGTACCTGGGCGAATTGAACCCGCGCATCTCCGGGGCGAGCGCGATCACCAACGTGACCGCCGGCGCCTACGCGGATATCCCGCTGTTCCTCTTCCACCTGCTCGAATACCTCGACGTGGACTTCGAGCTGGACGTCGATGAGATCAACGCGCGCTGGGAGGAGCTCTCCGGGGCGGATGTCTGGAGCCACATGATCATCAAGGAAACCGATGACATCGTGCAGTACATCACCCATGCCCCGCGCACCGGCAAGTACTTCCTGGACTCCAAGGGCAAGCTGCAGTTCTCGCGCAGCGCGCTGGACTGGCACCAGCTGCAGAACCACAAGGAAGCGTTCTTCCTGCGCATCTACGGTGCCGAAGATTACCGTTGGAAGGGCGCTGACTTGGGTGTATTGGTGACCAAGGCGAAGCTGCAGTATGAGGGGAAGAAGAAGACGAAGTTGACCATCGACGCGAAGCACTTCATCTCCTCGATCCGCGCGCAGTACAAGGGCATCGACGTTCCGCCGGCGGAAAACCGCTAACCCAGCATCACTGCCCCATTCAACTGCTGGTGGTAGGCTCCGAAACACAGAGCACAACAGCGTTCCCAAGAGAAGACGGACCAGCAGATGACCAGCGGCCTAGCGACAACCGAGTTAACGATCGCCAACTGGCAGTATCCGGAAAACATCCAGATATCCTTCCAGAACATCGCCGAGTTCCTGCCTACCACCAAGGTCTCCCGCGGCGATGACGCGATCGCGAAACTGCCGTTCACCGAAATGGAGATCGGCGAGCTTGAGGTAGCCAAGGTCTCCGCGTCCGAACCGTCGATGACCGTGCGCGGGGTCATCAACTCGACGAACACCGATGGCCTGCTGGTGATGCGCAATGGCCGGGTACTGGTGGAGAAGTACTACAACACCATGACCTCGCTGACCGACCATCTGCTGATGTCGATGAGCAAGACCGTCGTGGGCACCGTGGCGGGCGCGCTGGTAGGCGCCGGAAAGCTGGACGTGGACGCGCTGGTCACCGACTATGTGCCGTCATTGGAACGCTCGGGCTATGCCGGGGCGACCGTCCGCCACCTGCTGGACATGCGTTCGGGCATCCAGTTCTCCGAGGAGTATCTGGACCCGAAAGCCGAGGTGCGCCTGCTGGAGGAGGCCATCGGCTGGACCGAACCCAGCGGCGCGATCGGCCCGATCGGGATGTACGACTACCTGCTGACGCTGAAGTCCAAAACCGAACACGGCGGTCCTTTCGAGTACCGTTCCTGCGAGACCGATGTGCTCGGCTGGGTACTGGAGGCGGCCGGCGGTGCGCGCATGGCGCAGCTGCTCTCCGAGTATGTATGGGCCAAGATCGGCGCACAGCAGGACCTGGTGATGGGCACCGACCAATTCGGCACCGGCATGTACGACGGCGGCTTCAATGCGACCCTGCGCGACTTGGCGCGCCTCGGCCACCTGTACGTCAATGACGGGGTGGCGCTGACCGGGCAGAAGGTATTCGAGCCAGATTGGATTCGCGATACCTTCACCGCCACCGAAGACCAGCTCAAAGCCTTCGCCGATTCACCGGGCGATAATATGATGCCCGGCGGGCATTACCGCAATCAGATCTGGTTCCCCTACCCCAAGTCGAATGTTGCCTTGGCGCTGGGCATCCACGGGCAGATGATCTACATGAATCCCGCAACGAAGATGGTCTGCGTGAAGCTCTCCAGCTGGCCACTGCCGCAGGATGCCTCCAAGCTCTTCCCCACTATCCGCGCCTTCGACGCGATCGCCAACCATCTGGCCGAACAGGACGGCCGCTAGGCTTTCGGCCTCGCGGCCATCGGCTGACCGCGCCCCAGCTTCGGCACCGTGTGCCGAGACTGGGGCGCTCTTCGTTTCCCGGCCAAATTCCTGCCCAGCGCGGTGCGGCCAGTTTGAAACCCGGCACCCGCAAAGGCAGACGGGGTCAGAGTTCGCTGCGGCCCTGGAGGTAGGCACGCAAAACCTGCAGCACCCCGTGCTCGGTATTCGCCGGGGCGGTGAAGTTCGCCGCGGCGGCCACCACCGGGTGGGCGTTGGCCATGGCGAAGGAATAGGTGGCGGCCTTGATCATTTCCAGATCGTTCGGGTAGTCACCGAAGACCGCCGTTTCACCGGCGCTGACGCCGAGTTTCTCCTGCAGCGCGTTGAGCGCAAGGCCCTTGTGCACCCCGTGGTTCATGGCGTCGACCCAATGGCTTCCGGAGATCACCACCTGCAGCTCAACGTCCAGGGCCGCGGCCATCTCCTGGACCGCGCCGGTGCCCACGTTCACCGCCATCTTGATGATCTCGTCCTGCACCTGGGCCAGGTCCTCGACGACCTCCACCGCGCGGTAGTACGGGGCGATCGCGGCAGCGAAGGCCGCGTCGCTGCGTTCCACATAGGCGGTGCGGCGGCCGCAGAGCACCAGCCCGGCATTCAGCTGCCCTTGGCCGCGGACCGCGGCGATCACCGCGGCGACCGACTCTCCGGCGATGATGTTCGAATAGATCTCGTTCTCGCCGTGCATCACCACGGTGCCGTTTTCGGCGATGATGGCGATTTCGCCCAATTGCGCGAACTGTTCGCGCAACGTGGCGAACTGCCGCCCGGAGGCCGGGACAAAGCTGATGCCCCGATCCTGCAGTTCGTCGATCACGGCCCAGGCCGCGTCGGGGATTTGGCCCTCACCGTCCAAGAAGGTGCCGTCCATGTCAACGGCGACGAGCTTGATTTGGGCGTTCGGGTCAATGGTATGCATAGGTTCCTAAGTGCCCGAGTGCAGGGCGCGATGCGCGGCGCCCAGCACCCCGGCGGCGTTGTTGTATTCTGCCGGCACGAGTTTGGCCCGCAGCTTCAGTTGCGGCAAGAACTGCTCATGGTCTTCGGAGATCGCGCCGCCGATGACGATCAGATCCGGGCTGCAGAGGAATTCGACGTGGGACAGGTAGCGCTGCAGGCGCGCGATGTACTGCTCCCAACTGAGGTTCTCTTCGCGCATCACCCGGGCGGCGGCCTTGCTCTCCGCGTTGAAGCCGTCGATCTCCAGATGCCCGAATTCCACATTCGGGAAGAGCACCCCGTCGCGGAAGAACGCCGATCCGATGCCGGTACCCAGGGTCAGCAACAAGGTGCTGCCCTTGATCGGCCGGCCGTCCTGCGAGCCGGCGCCGGCGTATACCTCGGCCATGCCCGCCGCGTCGGCGTCATTGAGCACCGAAACTTCGCGGCCCAGCAGCTGGCCCAGCATCGCCGTGGCATCCAATCCGATCCAGGCCTCATCGATATTCGCGGCCGTATGCACCACCCCGTCGATCACCACGCCGGGCACGGTGACGCCGGCGGGGATGCCGTCCAGCTCTTCGCCGGTGAGCCGCTGCAGCTCGCCGATAATCTCCGTCATCACCTGGGCCACGGCGTCCGGGTGGGCACCCTCAGGGGTGGTGGCCTGGCCGAAGGTGCTCTCCACGAGCTTGCCGGCGGAGTCGACCAAGGCGTATTTGATCGATGATCCGCCCAGGTCAAGGCCGATGGCAGCGTACTGCGACTCAGCTGCCGATGCGTCAGATGTTGCCATCAGGATACTCCCCTGCAAGTGGTTCATGCCGTGGGGTACCCACGGAAAGCAAACCAGAAACTATATTAAGGACTCTTAACAATAGCTAGCGGCGGCGTTCGCAGTCAACGCCTAGACGGCTTCTGCCCGGTAGCTGGACCAAAGCCGAACCAGATGCTTCGACCTCGCCCCATGCAGCGCCCCGCGCAGTGCCGCATCCTCGCCCAGCGTGCTGACCTCAAACTCGGTTCTTCCCAGCCCCATCCTACGGGCCAGCGCACTTTGCAGACCAATGGTGAAGGACTCGAAGGGAGCCAGCGGACCGCAGAGCACCAAGCGGTGCGGATCGAAAAACGCCAGCAGGTTGCCCAGCACGTCGGCCAGCAACTCGGTGAGCCCGGCGACCAGGTGATCGTCCGGTTCCTTCCCGCTCAGCGCCCGCAGCAGGCGGGCGCAATCCACCCGGGAGCTGCCGGCCTCGGTCAGCCCGGCGGCGCGCAATCGCTCCAGGAAGGTGTGTTCCGCGAAGCGTTGCGCGCTCAGCTCGCCGGCGGTGCCGCTGGCGCCGCGGTGCACCTTGGAGTCGATGACCAACGCCGTGCCGATACCGGGCCCCACATAGAGCAGCACGAAGGACCCGGCAGCACGGCCCGCATCGAGTGCGATCTGTGCCTGCGCCATCCAGTTCACGTCATTGTCCAAGCTGGTCGGAGCCCCGGTCTGCTCGCGCACCAGCGGCGCCACAGAGGCCGAGGAACCGGCATAAACCGGGGTGGGCAGCGCCGTGCTCTGCTCTCCGGCGCGCTGCACCGGCGAACTTTGCGATACCCCCGCGGCCAGGGTCTGCCCCGCGCTGGCGGCAATTAATTCCTGGACCATGTCCGCCGCTAGTTGCTGCACCGCCGCGGCGCTGGCCTCGGTGGGCACCGCGAGGTGCGCGTCGGCCAGGGTGCGGCCGGACAGATCGGTGGTACGGCCCAGCAGCGTGCCTGCTTCCAGACTCAGGCCGAGCAGATGGCCGAAGTCCTGGTTGATTCCGTAGCTTTCCGGGGCACGTCCGCGCCGGACCGCGGCCTTCGGATCGTAGTCGGCAGCTACGGAGCTGACCAGGCCGTTTTCCTGGAGGCGCAAGATCCCCTGGGAGGCGGTGGGTTTGGAAAGGCCCAGAGAATCGGCGATATCGGTGCGCGTGGCGGGCTGGCGCAGGCACAGGTAATCGAAGATCTGCCGGTCGGTCAGCGTGGCCAAGGCCCGCGGACCGGAGGTCGGTGCGGGGATGCTCACCGGGAGTCCACCAGCCGCTCCGCGAGGCGTTCGAAGCGCCGGGTGCTCAAGCCGTGGGCGGACCGGTAGTCGCCGAGCGAACCGTGCTGCGCGATGCCCAGGTCCGGGGCCCGCTCCAGCCCGGCGACGCTGGTGCCAAGCATCAGATGGCGAAGCTCTTCGGACAGCATCGTGCGCATGGAGTCGAGCCAGGCGGCGGGAATCCCGCCGGCCTCACGCAGGTTCGGCAAGGCGGGCGGCTCATTCTTCACGGACATAATCGCTAAACTATCACGGCTGGCGCCGTTGTCTGGCGTGGTCAGTCGAAGGTGATCAACTGGCGGATGCTGCTCCCATCGGCGAGCTCGTCGAAGGCCAGATTGATTTCGCTCAGCGGGCGCTGGCCGGTAAGCAATTCCTCGACCGGCAGCAGCCCGTCGCGCCAGAGCTGTTCGTAGTAGGGGATGTCGCGGGCGGGGACGGCCGAGCCGAGGTAGGAGCCGATGAGGGTGAGCGCCTCGGTGGCACCTAGCTCCAGTGCGCGCCGGAGCTTCTCGCGGTTCATATCCACCGCGATCAGCCGGGCCGGGCGCTTCCAGCCTGCGGTATGGGCGATGGCTACCAGCAGCGCCGCCATGCCCACCCCGCCCAGGCCCAGCACCATCAGGGATTGGCCCTGCACCGGCCGGCCCGCGTTGCTCACCGCGCGGTTTCCCCGAAGCTGATGGACTATGAGCTGCGGCTCTACGCCACCGCCGAGTACCTGGAGCGGCGCGGCACCCCCACCACGCTGGAGGGCCTGCGCGAGCACTATCTGAACTACTACATCGACACCGCGCTGACCGCGGACAAGCTCGACGACGCAACCAGCCTATTTCCGCCGATGCGCCGCTCGGTGTCCTCCACCAGTATCGCGGTGCAATTCGCCGCGACAATGAACCACGCCGGACTAGGCCTGCTGCCGGTCTTCCTCTCCGAGCAGTACCCGACCCTGGCGCCGGTGCTGCACGATCAGTTCTCCTACACCTCGGAGTACTGGCTGGTGGGCCGCGAGGAGGCGCTGCGCAACAAGGCGGTGCATGCGACGGTGCGTGCGCTGAACGATGCCGCCGCAAATGGCAACTGGTTCATCCCGCCCTTCGACTGCTGAACTGGCGCACTACCCAGGCAAAGGGCAGCCCCGAACCCGTTGCCCCTCGATTGCAGCCAGTCCGCACTAGTCGCTGCCCGCCGCCGCTCGGGCACGATGCCTGCGCACAGCCGCCCGATTCGCGCAGCGCACCGAGCAATACTGCTGCCGTCCGTTGCGCGTCACATCGGCCACCACCGCCGTGCAGGGATCCCCCGGCGTCGCTCCCGCGGCACAGCGGTGCAGCCGGTGCATCCCACGGGTGGTGAGATGCAAGGCGGTTCCCACGCTGAAGACAGCCGAGAGCACGTGGGGCAAGGCGCGCGCGTCGTCATCCCGGTAGTGCAGATGCCACCCTTCATCATCGTGGTCGGTAAGCCGCGGATACGCAGAGGCGGTGGCCATGTGCTCATTGAGGATGCGTGCACGCTCTTGCGGGTCCGGTGCATCCACCACGGTCAGCCAGTCGTCGATGACACGGCGAACCGCAATGTAGTCCCCCGTTTCCTCGGGAAAGGGAACTGTCATTCCGAATTCCCGTGCGCGAGAGACGATTCCGGCACGGTCTTCCGGCCAGGACGAGGCGAGCGAGGCAGCTAGCAGAACCGCATATTCTCCGTAAGGGTTGAGATGCATAAGACCATTACATCATGGTAGTAGTATGCACATTAAACAGAACATCAAAACTCAGCAAAACACGTCGCTCGTCGGCACCCACGAGCACAGCTGGATCAGCGAGTCCAAGCACCCTACTTCGATCGGCTATGTCATCTACGTGCGTTGCAATGCCTGCGGAGTGCGGCGAGTGGACATCCAGAACCAAACGAACCTCGTACCAACACCGGTGAGCGCCGAGCTGCACCCCCTGCCAGGTCGGGCATCGAGCAATGTGAGTCAGAGGAGCAACTGACGGTTTCCCATCTGGACCGAACAACAGTCCCAGCACCCGCAGACCGGGCTGCCGTTCCGCTGCGACCGGACCGCCATCCACGAATCTGGTGCAAGACGATGAGTGAATAAATTTTCCATTCACCCCCACACGGCTAGCCCGCTCCACCAGCATGCCTGCCTAGCACCGCACCAACCAGGGCACTGACTAAAAATATTATTCATTCAGCCACCGAACCCCACCTGTGATGATCAATCACGAGTATGTCCTGGATCACCCTTGGAAGGTAGGTGTTGGCGCCCCATTGCGGGTTCCGCTTTCGCACATCGAGCGTGCATCAATGCACAATGGTTTCGGGTTCTGCCCGGCAACGCGCGTCCTCGCGGTAGCGTAGGAGCACCGCAGGCTCTCGGGCGCTGCACGAACCAAGGAGCACAAATGAGCGATACACCCACGGTCCGCGGGGTCGAGGTCGACCCGCAGACGCGCTGCGCCCACTATCATCAGGACGTCGATATCATCGCTATCAAGCACTTCTGCTGCGGACAGTACTATCCGTGCCACCTGTGCCACGCGGAAGTTGCCGGCCACCAGGTACGACTCTGGCCCGCGGAGCGCTTCGGCGAACCGGCGGTGCTCTGCGGAGTCTGCAAAGCGCAGCTGAGCGTCACGGACTATCTGGGCGCGAGCCATTGCCCTGCCTGCGATGCGCTCTTCAACCCCGGGTGCAAGCTGCACCTGGCACTGTATTTCGAGGTCTAGAGCAGCCCAGAGTCCGGGACATCCAAACCGAGCAGGGCGTTTTCCACGACCTCCATCAGCGCCGGGTGGATCCAGTACTGGCCGGTGGCCGCGGTGTGCGCATCGATGCCCAGGTTCATCGCCATAATCACCGGCTGGATGAGGTTCGAGGCCTCCGGCCCCATGGCGTGCGCGCCGACCAGCTGGCCGGTGCGCTTGTCGGCCAGCACCTTGAAAAGACCGGAGCGGTCCTCCATCGCCCAGCCATAGGCGGTGTCCCCGAACTTCTGCGTCTTCACGGTGAGGTGCTCCGCTCCGAGCTGCGCGCGCGCTTCTTCCTCGGTGAGCCCGATGGTGGCAAGTTCCGGGTGGGTGAACACCGCTGCCGGGACCGCACGATCGGAGTTCTTGCGCAGCTGCCCGGGGTGTTCCAAGTTGTGGGCGACGAGCCGCGCCTCGTAGTTCGCCACATGCTTCAGCTGCGTTTGTGAGCTGATGTCCCCCAACGCGTAGGTGCCGGTCACCGGCTGCCCGCCGCGCAGCACCCGCTGGTATTGATCCACCTGCAGCCGGCCGTCCTCGTGCAGATCCAGGCCGGCTTCCCGCGCGCCGATCAGATCCGTATTCGGGGTGCGGCCGATGGCCACCAGCACCGCGTCGGCTCGCAGCGTTTCGGACCCGAGCACCACGTCCAGCCCGGAATCGGCCGGGCGCAGCGCGCGGGCTTCGGTGTGATAGCGCACCTGCCAGTGGCCGGTCGCTTCTGCGTTGAAGGCCCCGCGGATTTCGGCATCCAGGTGGCGCATCAGCGCTCCGGAGCGGACCAGCTGGATGACCTCGGTGCCCAGCGCGGAGAAGATTGCGGCGAATTCGCAGGCGATGTAGCCGCCGCCGATGATCACCAGCCGTTCGGGAAGCTTCGCCAGCCGCATGATGGTGTCCGAGGTGTGCACCCCGTCCAGCTCGATGCCTTCCAGCTCGGGCATGGTGGGGCGGGAACCAGCGGCGATGACCAGCTGCTCGGCGGTGATTTCGGTGCCGTCTTCGGCCCGCAGGGTTTTGCCTTCGCGCAGCGTGACGAACTGGGAGATGAGCTCGACGTTCTCCAACCGCTTGCGGTAGTCTTCGCCGCCTGCGGAGATCGGGTCGATGCGCCCGAATATCCGGTCGCGGATGGCCAGCCAGTCGACCTTCTCCACGGCCATCTGCACCCCGAGCCGGGCCGCTTCCTCGGTCCCGCGGGCCAGATGGGCGGGGCGGACGAACATCTTCGTCGGGATGCAACCGACATTCAAGCAGGTGCCGCCGAAAGTTGAGCCTTCGGCGATAGCTACCTGCTTGTCATCCCAGTAGTCGGTAATCAGCGAATTGCCGGAACCGGAGCCAATGATTGCAAGATCTACGTTACGCCGAGTCATGGCTTCATCGTAGGCCAGCGGCCCAGCCAGAGAAACATTTTCGCCGCCGAGCGAAGTTTCATGACTTGGCGGGCTGCGCCTCAAAGAAGCCGGGAACCTGCGGGACAACGAGCACCGGGCGGGACTGCCGATGGGCCAGCGCAACGGCGATCGAACCATCCATCAGCTCTTCCATCCTGCTGCGCAGCCCCGGACGCCGGGTGCCGATGGCGATCAATTGCGCGTCAAGCTCTGCGGCGACCCGCATCAGAGCTTTGGCAGGATCTCCGGCGACCGTGCGCGCCGCCCAGCTGATCTTCGTCCCGGCGAAGGCCTTCGAAAGCTGTTCGGCGAGCGCCGGGGAGAAATCTTGCTGAAACTGTTCGTCCCCGTCGAAGGTGGTGTCTTCGACTATTTCTCCGGTGGGCAGGCGTTCGGTGACGAATCGGCCCGAGTCCGCGTAGAGGCACATGACCTTCGCGCCCGTGGCCTCGGCCAGCTCGATGACGGCTTCAAGGACCGCCGGTGCCTGCCCCAGTTCAACGCCAACCAACAAAATACGCTCAGTCATCAGGACTCCCACGGATCGTGCCGAGTGCGGATTTTCATCCGCCGCAACGGGATTGCGTCGCTAATCCCAGTATGCCAGCGCGCCGCTGTCTTGTCCGCAAATTTTTGCCGCCGGACACCGGCGGGCCGGCCCGAAGATGGACCGGCCCGCCAGGTGCCCTCTTGTTGCCGATCGTGCTTCGGCTAGATGACCGGGTCCGAGGCGAACTCGGCCATCGCGTCGATCATCCAGTGCACCACATGTTCGGTGAACGAGGCGCGCGGCATGACGTACCAGCTGTTCTCCGCGGTGCGCCAGAGCAGGATCGGCACGTTCGCGAGCGTGGTGGTGATCGCCTGGTTGACCGCGAAGGCCCGCGGATGCAGATCGGCCGGGCAGCTCTTGCGCAGCACCAGGCTGGCCGCCTCGCCGCGCAGCTCCAGCACCGCGCGGTTCGCCGAGAGGTCGATGACCTGGCCCGGCGCCTCGCCCAGGGCGGAGTCCAGCGGCTGCGTGAGCTCCTCCCCGGCGGCGTTGAAGGCCATGAATTCATCCGGTCCGAGCCAGAGCACCGCGGTGCCCTCGATGGACCCGGCGACCTCGCCGACGCCGGCGGGCAAGCCCACGCCGGTGGCCGCCGCGAGCGCCTGGTGCCCGGCGCTGCCGGGAACCGCGCGCAGCGACACGGCGGTGGCCAGCGCGATCTCGCGCAATGCGACGGCGCGCGCCCCGGCGACGGAGGCCCGGGCCATCGCCTCGGCCAGGTGCGCGGCCGGGGAGCGGCGCAGATCGGTGGTTGGTTCGATTACGCTGTGCTTAGCCATCTCGGCGGCTGCCTTCCGGGTCGTAGAGGACGGTTTCGCAGACCTCGACGTCGACCAGCTGGTCGCCGACGGGGGCCTTGAGGACTTCACCGATGCGGTTGAAGCCGTTCTTGATCAGGGCCAGGCCGAAGGTCCGGCCCAGCGCGGGCGAGTTGTAGGAGCTGGTGACCCAGCCTTCCATCGGGACCGGGCCGTCGGCCGGGGTGAACGGTGTTCCGGCTCCGACCAGCGCGGTGCCTTCGGGCAGGCGCAGGGTCTTGTCCACCGGCAGCACGGAGACCAGCTGCTTGCGGTCCGTGCGCTGGTTGTCATCGCGGCTGAAGGAGCGGTTTCCCACGAAATCCTTCAGCTTGGAGACCACCCAGCCCATGGCCGCGTCCTGCGGGGTCACCGTGCCGTCGGTGTCCTGCCCGACGATGATGAAGCCCTTCTCGGCGCGCAGCACGTGCATGGTTTCGGTGCCGTACGGGGTGATGTTGTATTCCTCGCCGGCCGCGTAGACGGCCTCCCAGGTGCCCAGCCCGTACCAGCTCGGCACCGCGATCTCGAAGGCGAGTTCCCCGGAGAAGGAGATCCGGCTGATCCGTGCCGGGGTGCCGTTCTCCAGCGTGGTATCCGCGAAGGCCATGAACTTGAACGCCTCGTTGGACACGTCCAGCTCCGGGGCGAGCTTGGAGATCACCGCGCGGGATTTCGGCCCGACCACCGCGACGGTGGCCAGCTGCTCGGTGACCGAGGTGCACACGACATCCAGTTCCGGCCACTCGGTCTGCAGCCACTCCTCCAGCCAATCCAGCACCTCGGCGGCGCCCCCGGTGGTGGTATGCATCAGGAAGCGGTCCTGCGCCAGGCGCAGGGTCACCCCGTCATCGAAGATCATCCCGTCCGCGTGGCACATGACCCCGTAGCGGCCCATGCCGACCTTCAGCTTGGTGTAGCCGTTGGTGTAGATGCGGTTGAGGAATTCGGCCGCATCCGCCCCGCGGATCTCGATCTTGCCCAGCGTGCTGGCATCCAGCATGCCCACCGAGTCGCGCACCGCGGCGCATTCGCGGTAGACCGCCGCGTCCATGTCCTCCCCCGCCTGCGGGTAGTACCAGGGGCGCTTCCACTGCCCGACGTCCTCGAACGCGGCGCCTTGGGCCAGATGCCAGGGGTGCATGGCGGTGACGCGGGCCGGGTCCAGCAATTGGCCGCGGTTCCGCCCGGCCAGGGCGACAAAGGAGACCGGGGTGTAGGGGGCACGGAAAGTGGTGGTGCCGATCTCCGCCGGGTTCTCGATGCCCAGCACCGCGGCGATCACGCCGATCGCCGCCACCCCGGAGGTCTTGCCCTGGTCGTTGGCGGTGGAGATCGAGGTGTAGCGCTTCACATGCTCCACCGAGCGCATGCCCGCTCCGGTGGAGCGCAGCACCTCGGCCACGGTCTGGTCGCGCTGCAGATCCACGAAGTGGTGCTTGTAGTGCACCGCATCCTCGCCCAGGCGGGAAGGGACCAGCCAGACCGGGCGGGTTTCGCCCAGAGCCACCTCGATGGCTTCGGGCACGCGGGCGATCGTCTCGAAACCGGCGGCGGTGGCCGCCGCGGCACCTGCGGCGGCTCCCCCGGCCAGCGCTCCGGCGGTGTCGAAGCGGCCGGTGAGCGAACCGGCGAGGTGCTGGTTGGCGACGGGTGCCGCGGGCAGGAATGCGTGCACGGTGGCATCCCAGGCCAGCTTGCCCTGGCGCTGGGAGTGCAGGTGCACCACCGGGTTGAAGCCGCCGGAGATGGCCAGGGTGTCAGCTTCAAGGCGCTGCGCGGCGCCGATATCGTTCTGCGCATCCAGGCTGGCGACCCAGACGGCGGACAGCTCGCCGTTGGCGCCGGCCTCGGTATCCACGACCACCGAACCGGTGATCACGTGCACCCCGGTGCCAACCGCCTCGGCGGCAGCCACCGAGACGTTTTCACGGGCGTCGATGACGGCGACGACCCCGCCGCTGGCGGCCAGCTCGGTGACCAGCGGGTAGACCGAGTCGTTGGTGGTGGCCACGAGGATCTGCGACCCCGCGCGCACCCCGTAGCGGTTCAGGTAGGAGCGGACGGCGCCGGCGAGCATGATGCCCGGGCGGTCGTTGTTCTCGAAGACCAGCGGACGCTCGTGGGCGCCGGTGGCGAGCACCACCTGACCGGCGCGGATATGCCAGACGCGTTCGCGCGAGACCCCCGGAGCCGGGGCTTCGTCCAGATGCGCGGTGCGGCGCTGCACGGCGATCACGTAGTTCGAGTCGTAGCTGCCCAGCGCCGTGGTGTGCTGCAGGTGGGTGGTCTCCTCCGCGGCGTCAAGCTCGGCGGCGACCTGGGCGATCCACTGGCAGGAGTCGATCCCGTCGATCTGTTCGTCCGGGGCGTCGAGCAGCCTTCCGCCGGCTTCGGCGCGCTCATCGAGCAGCATCACCCGGGCCCCGCTGCGGGCGGCCTCGCGGGCGGCGGCCAGGCCTGCCGGGCCGGCGCCGACCACCAGCACGTCGGTGTGCACGTGCGCGTGGTCGTAGTAGGCCTCGTCCTTGCGCGGATCCATGGTGCCCAGGCCCGACAGGGTGCGGGCGGACAGCCCCTGGGCGGCGGGAACCACCGGGGCGGCGAGCATCGACTCGTCCACGTCATCGCTGTGCCGCGCGTGGATGTGGACCAGCGCGTTGGGCTCCTCCACCCCGGCGGCGAAGATGCCCCGCGGGCGCTTCATGTACAGCGAGTCGCCCACCCGGCGGATGCCGGAGGCCAGCATCGCGCTGGCCAGGGTATCCCCGCGCAGCGCGGACAGCGGCTTCTCGTTCAGCTTCACGTCGAGCGGCTGCGCGTAGTCCACCCGGGCGTCGGCTGCCTGCGCAGCGTCCAGACGGTATGAATCGGTGGTGCTCATCGGGTGCCTCCCTCGGTGTTTTGCAGTGCCGGGCGGGCTTCGCCGGCACCGTAGATTGCCTTGAATTCGTAGGTAACGGTGTCGCGCAGGGCGTTGAACCATTTGCGGCACCCGGCGGCGTGCACCCAGCGTTCGGCGTTGATGCCTCGGGGGTTCTTGCGGTAGAACAGGTACTGGGCCCATTCCTTGTCGCTCAGCGCCTGCGGGTCCTCCGGGTAGGCGACGTGCGCCTGGCCGCCGAATTTGAATTCGGTTTCATTGCGTGGCCCGCAGTTCGGGCAGTCAATCAGCATCATGAGCTGGTTCCCTTTCTTAGTGGGCCACGGCTGCGGCGCCGTGTTCGTCGATGAGGTAGCCGGTTTCGAAGCGTTCCAGCGCGAACGGCTTGTTCAGCTTGTGCGGCTCGTCGTTGGCGATGGTGTGCGCGAAGGTCCAGCCGGCACCCGGGGTGCCCTTGAAGCCGCCGGTTCCCCAGCCGCAGTTGACGTAGAGGTTCTCGACCTGGGTCTTGGAGATGATCGGCGAGGCGTCCATGGTGGTGTCCACGATGCCGCCCCAGGTGCGCAGCACGTGGGCCCGGGCGAAGATCGGGAAGAGCTCCACGGAGGCGGCCATCTGCTCCTGGATCACGTGGAAGGCCCCGCGCTGGCCGTAGCCGTTGTAGGAGTCGATGCCCGCGCCCATCACCAGTTCGCCCTTATGCGCCTGGGAGACGTAGACGTGGATGTGGTTGGACATGACCACCGTCGGGTGCACCGGTTCGAAGAGTTCGGAGACCAGCGCCTGCAGCGGGTGGGACTGGATCGGCAGGTCGACGCCGGCCATTTCGGCCAGCACCGAGGAGTGGCCGGCGCCCGCGAGGGCGACCTTGCCGGCCAGGATGGTGCCGCGGTTGGTCTTCACTCCGGTGACCTTGTTGCCGTCCTTGAGGATTCCGGTGACCTCGCAGTTCTGGATCAGGTCCACGCCCAGCTCGTTGCATTTGCGGGCGAAGGCCCAGGCAACGTGGTCGTGCTTGGCGATGCCGGCACGGGGCTGGTAGGTGGCGCCCATGATCGGGTAGCGGATGTCGTCGGAAATGTTGATGATCGGGCAGGCTTCCTTGACCTGTTCCGGGCTCAGCCATTCGGCGTCCACGCCGTTGAGCTTATTCGCCTCCACGCGGCGGACCGATTCGCGCACATCTCCCAGGGTGTGGGCCAGGTTCATGACCCCGCGCTGGGAGAAGAGGAAGTCGTATTCCAGTTCCTCGGGCAGCTGCTCCCAGAGCTTCAGGGAGTGCTCGTAGATGCCTGCGGATTCGTCCCACAGGTAGTTCGAACGGATGATGGTGGTGTTGCGGGCCATATTACCGCCGGCCAGCCAGCCCTTTTCAAGTACGGCGATATTTGTCATGCCGTGGTTCTTGGCCAGGTAGTAGGCGGTCGCCAATCCGTGCCCGCCGCCGCCGACGATCACCGCGTCGTAGGACTTTTTCGGGTCCGGGTTGTTCCAGAGAAATTCTGGGTGCTCGGGAAGCAGGTCAGCCATGATTATGCTCCAATCTTCGGCAGGTTCGGGTACAGCGGGTGAGCGGCAGCTAACTTCAAAACACGTTCCTTCAACTCCGGCAATACGCCAGTATCACCATCAGCACCAGCAATCAACGCCTGCGCAATAATCTCCGCCACCTCGCCAAACGCAGCCTCCGAGAAACCACGAGTCGCCAACGCCGGAGTACCAATACGCAAACCCGAAGTCACCATCGGCGGACGCGGATCAAACGGCACCGCATTACGATTCACCGTGATCTCCACCTGCGCCAACAAATCCTCGGCCTGCTGCCCATCAAGCTCCGAATGACGCAAATCAACCAGAACCAAATGCACATCCGTACCACCGGTCAACACGCTAATACCCTTAGCCGCCACATCCCCCTGGCCCAAACGCTCAGCCAGAATCCGCGACCCAGCCAACGTACGCGCCTGGCGCTCCTTGAACTCCGCCGACGCAGCAATCTTGAACGCCACCGCCTTGCCAGCAATCACATGCTCCAACGGACCACCCTGCTGACCAGGGAACACCGCCGAATTGATCTTCTTGGCAATATCAGCATCATTAGTCAGGATGATGCCACCACGCGGACCGGCAAGAGTCTTATGCGTCGTGGAGGTGACCACATGCGCATGAGGCACCGGCGAAGGATGCAACCCAGCAGCCACCAACCCAGCGAAGTGCGCCATATCCACGAACAAGTACGCACCGACCTTGTCAGCGATCTCACGGAAACGGGCGAAATCCAACTGACGAGGATACGCCGACCAACCAGCCACGATCATCTTCGGCTGGCTCTCCACGGCAAGACGCTCCACCTCATCCATATCCACCTCATAGGTCTGCTCATCCACACCGTAAGGAACGATGTTGAACAGACGACCGGAGAAGTTGATCTTCATCCCGTGGGTCAGATGACCGCCATGAGCCAAGTTCAGGCCCATCACGGTATCCCCCGGGCGAACCAGCGCATGGAACACCGACGCGTTAGCCTGCGCCCCCGAATGCGGCTGCACATTGGCATACTCCGCACCGAACAAAGCCTTCAGACGCTCGATCGCCAACGTCTCCACCACGTCGACCTCTTCGCAGCCACCGTAATAACGGCGGCCCGGGTAGCCCTCGGCGTACTTGTTGGTCAGCACCGAACCCTGCGCCTGCATCACGGCCTGCGCGGTATGGTTCTCCGAAGCGATCATCTCCAAGCCACGCTGCTGGCGAGCCAGCTCCGCGTCGATGCGCTGCGCGATCTCCGGGTCCAGGGTTCCGAGATCCTCGGTCAGCGAATCCGCTGCGAGGGAGGTAGTTAGAGTCATTGCCCATTCCTAAATGTATGAATTGCCGACAACTGATATATCAATCTGTAATTCACTGTATGATGGGAGTCACACCCAGTCAATGGGTTAGCTGGAATTTCTTTGACGCATAGCATTTCGGCACAATGGCGCCGGGAATTCGGAGGACACGATGACCATGACAGCTCAGCTGATTAGCGGCGGCGAGTCCATGGCCGAACGCGCTTATCTGGTACTGCGCGATCGGCTCATCATGATGGACATCGCCCCGGGCGACCCCATCAACGAAGCCCGGCTGGTCGAAGAGCTGGGCCTTGGACGCACCCCGCTGCGCGAGGCGCTCAAGCGCCTCGAAGTCGACCATCTCGTGCAGTCCTATTCGCGCCGCGGAACCTTCGCCACGCGCGTTGACATTACCGAACTGGCCGATATCACCGAAGTTCGCCAGGCCCTGGAGCCATTGGCGGCAGGAAAAGCCGCCGCCCTGCACGGCGGGATCGCCCGCGCCCGGATGGAGGACACCGTCAGGGCGGTCGGCGCACTGAACTCGACCACTGCCCGCCGCGAGCTGATGGAGAACGATCTGGAGGTCCACCGGCTGATCTATCGCGCGGCCGGCAATCACCACCTCGAAGAAACCCTCATTCGACTGGATAACCTGGCCACACGCATCTGGTGCATGACGCTTGACCGAATGCCCACGGTTGATGAGCACATTTCAGAACACGCCAACTTGCTCCAAGCCATTCTGGACGGCGACGTCCATGCGGCCGAAGAGCTGGCGCTGGAACACATCGTGCACTTTGAGTCGTCGGTGCGCGCGGTCCTGTAAATTCCCCGATCCACCCCGACTCGTCGCCGAAGGGCCGTCCCCGCGCGCGACCGCCAGCGGAACGAATGGCTCAGCGGATTTCCGCGCCGAGTTGCACCCCTCAAGGCATGCCGCCGATCGCCTGCGCATCCAGGAGGCCAATCGGCAGCTTCCTCGCGCCCTGGCGCCTAGCGGCGCTTCTCGCCGCAACCCCTCCGGACCGGTATCCAGCGCGGCTTCAATGTGCATCCGGTGCGTCAAATTATTTCACGCGAGGTCTTGACTGTGACCTGAGCCACTGAAATGATGCAGTGCAACAGTGTTGCGTTTACTGCAACCAGACTCCGAAACAGAACAAGTCCCTTCCGCGGCGCTTCGGCGCCCCTTGGGGCCAGGAGATTTCCATGCACTCAGTATTCATCGAAGAGCTTGATGCCCAAACCTACGCGGAGCACTTGGCACGCACCGGATCCACCATTATCATTCCAGCCGGAGCCACCGAACAGCACGGTCCCCACATGCCGCTGGGCGTCGATGCAATGCTCTCACGCACCATCGCCGGAGCCGTGGCAGAAAAAACCGGAGCACTGGTCGCTCCTGCCCTTTGCTACGGCTACAAATCACAGCCCCGTTCCGGCGGCGGCAACCACCGCGCGGGCACCGTCAGCCTCGGCGGCTGCTCGCTCAGCCAGATGGTTGAAGATGTCGTCGGTTCATTCATAGCCCAGGGGTTCGACAATGTTGTCGTGCTCAATGGGCATTTTGAGAACTACCAATTCATCTACGAGGGCCTGGACAACGCGGTGGCCAGCACCCGCAATCCCGGATCCGCCGCCCGAGCCATGCTGCTTTCCTACTGGGACTTCGTCGACGAAGAGACCCTGTCCAAGGTCTTCCCGGACGGCTTCCTCGGCTGGGACATAGAACATGGAGGCATCCTCGAAACGTCGCTGATGCTGCTGCTGCACCCCGAATTGGTCAGCATGGATCGCGTTGTCGACCACCCACCGGCAAAGCTCACCCCCTACGACATTTTTCCCGAAGACCCGTCCCGGACACCGGACAGCGGCTGCCTCTCTTCGGCAAAGGGGGCGACCGCCGAGCGCGGGCGGCTGCTTTTCGAAACCGTCACGAGCCAGGTGGCCGACGCCCTCAAGAACGAATTGCTGCTCGGCGGCATGCCCCTGGAGGCGAACTAGCATGTCGGTGGATCACTCAACGTCCCAGGGCCGGAAAAAATCAGGCAAGGCCATGCGCCAAGGAGACCGGGAAAGCCAACAGGTAGAGGTTCCGCGATTCATGGGCCGGCACATTCCGCCCATCGATCGATTGCTGATCCGCGTAATCCCTCCGGTGCTGATCCTTGCGGTGATCATCTGGGTGCTCGGCAACCCGGCATCCGCCTCCGCCGCAATTTCCGAAATGCGCACCTTCGTGACCGGGAAATTCACCTGGCTGTTCATCTTGTACTCCGTGTTCACCGTGGTGGTCTGCATCTGGCTGTCGATGAGCCGCGTGGGCAAGATCCGCCTTGGCGGGCCGCTGGCGAAACCGCAGCACAGCAAGTTCGCCTGGTACTCGATGCTCTTCGCCTGCGGGCAGGGCATCGGGCTGATCTTCTGGTCGGTTGCCGAACCGATCATGCTGCGCGAGGAGAATCCGGTCATCCCATCCGGCCCGAATGGCGCCCAGGAGGGGGCCATCGTCTGGACCTACTTCCACTGGGGGCTGACGGCCTGGGCCATGTACTGCGCCGTCGCGGTCTGCCTGGCCTATTCGCACCACAATCTGGGCAAGACGCTCACCTTCCGCGAGGCGACGGTTGATATCCTGCCGCGCTGGTCGCGCCGCGGGGCGGGCGTCGTCATCGAGCTGCTGGCTATTATCGCGACGGTTCTCGGCCTGGCCACCTCCTTCGGCTTTGCGGCCATGCAATTCTCCTCCGGCCTCACCTCATTCACCGGATTGAACGCCACCCCAATGATGTGGCTGATGGTCATCCTGGTCTTCGCGGGCATCACCTCGATCTCCGCCATCGTCGGAATCAACAAGGGCATGGCCCGGATCAGCGGGCTCAATTCAATTCTGAGCATCGCCTTGATCGCCGCGGTACTGGTCTTCGGCCCATCGCTGTTCATCATCTCAAATATGTCCCAGACCTTTGGCAGCTTCTTCACGAACTTCGCGACTATGAGCCTCTGGACCGATTCGGGGTTGGCTGCCACCACCTTGGAGAGCTGGAAGGACAGCTGGAACGGCTGGTGGACGGTCTTCATCTGGTGCTGGGTCATCGCATTCTCGCCATTTGTGGCCGGCTTCATCGCCAGGATCTCGCGCGGACGAACCATTCGCGAATTCGTTCTCGGCGTGACCATCATTCCATCGCTGATCGTCATGGTCTGGGTAGCCATCCTCGGTTCGGCCGCCATCTACTACGACGACCAGTCCAACCGCGGCATCAGCGACGCCGTGGCCGCCGATACCTCCTCGGGCCTGTTTGCGATGCTCGATTCGGTACCGGTCATCGGAACCGTCCTGCTGGTCGTAGCCACCGTGCTGGTTGCCACCTACTACGTCACCTCGCTGGACTCCGGGATTTATGCGCTGAGTGAGTTCGTTTCGGCTCCGCACAAGTCCGGCCCGGTGTTCCGTGTCGTCTTGGTGCTCTCCGTTGCTACGGTGACGACCGTGCTGCTGACCATGGGTGGAACCGCGGTGGTCGATACCGTGCAAACCGGAACGATCATCGGCGCCTTCCCCTTCTCCTTCGTGATCATCTTGATGATCATCAACCTGATCCGCCGGCTGCTCAAACGAGACAAGGCGATCAGGCAGCTGGAGAAGGACATCAATAATCCGGATCCAAGCCTGGTCTTCGTCCCGGATCCAGACGGGGAGGGTGCCATCCGCAAGAAGGCGCCGAAGGACGGCGAGCAGGGCTAGTTCTGCGCAAACCCGTACATCCAGGAAGGCCGTGAAGCTCGAAACAATGAGCCTCACGGCCTTCATCCATTCCGCTGAAAGCATTGATCATTCCAAGTCACACCGATTCTTTTACTTGGGCCTGCAGGGTTTCCAAAATACTTCTTGACAGTGATCCGCAGCACACATAGTCTTCTTGCAACGACGTTGCGTTCATTGCAACTCGTAAACTCTTCACCGGCGATTCCCATGAATCCTCGCAATCCATCTGATTGGGCCGGCCTACCTTGACACTTCATTTCTTACAAGGAGCCAAAACCATGACCACCGCCGCAAACACCGCCACCAACGTTTCCGAGCTGGCGCGACTGAAGACCCTGCACAACGGAGCCAAGCAGCAGCTGACCTTCTCGGATGCCGAGTTCGAACGCCGCCTGGCCGGACTGCGCCAGATCATGGCGGCCAAGTCCCTGGACGCGGTCATCCTGACCAGCTACCACGGCATCAAGTACTACTCGGACTTCCTGTACACCACCTTCGGCCGCAACTACGCGCTCGTGGTGACCGCGAAGAACTCCACCACGGTGACCGCGAACATCGATGCCGGCATGCCATGGCGCACCAGCTACGGCGAGAACATCGTGTACACCGACTGGAAGCGCGACAACTTCTTCTACGGCCTGCAGGAAGCGCTGAAGCGCGACGGTGTGAAGGCGACCCGGATCGGCGTGGAGGACGACGCCCTGCCGGGGTTGACCCGCCAGCAGATCGCCGACAGCTTCAGTGGTGCCGCGCTGGTGGATGTCTCGCAGGATGCCATGCGCCAGCGCATGATCAAGTCCGCAGAGGAAATCGAAGTCATCAAGCACGGCGCGCGCATCGGCGATCTGGGCGGCGAAGCCATCAAGGCAGCCATCCGCGAAGGAATCAGCGAATACGAAGTAGCTTTGATCGGCACCGAAGCGATGGTGCACGAGATCGCCAAGACCTTCCCGCACCGCGAGGTGCGCGATACCTGGGTCTGGTTCCAGTCCGGGATCAACACCGACGGCGCCCACAACTGGGCCACCACCCGCAAGCTTGAGCGCGGGGACATCCTCTCGCTGAACTGCTTCCCGATGACCTCCGGCTACTACACCGCGCTGGAGCGCACCCTGTTCCTCGGCGAGCCGGATGCCCGCAGCCTGGAATTGTGGAACGTCAACGTCGAGGTGCACAAGCGCGGACTGGAGCTCATCAAGCCCGGCGCGGTCTGCAAGGACATCGCCGCGGAACTGAACGAGATCTACATTTCCCACGGCCTGCTGCCCAACCGCACCTTCGGCTACGGCCACTCCTTCGGCGTGCTCTCGCACTACTACGGCCGCGAAGCCGGCCTGGAACTGCGCGAGGACATCGACACAGTGCTCGAGCCGGGCATGGTCGTCTCGATGGAACCGATGCTCACCGTCATGGACGGCGAGCCGGGCGCCGGAGGCTACCGCGAGCACGACATCCTGGTCATCGGCGAGGACGGTGGCGTCGAGAACATCACCAAGTTCGGCTTCGGTCCGGAGAACAACATCATCGATGCCTAAGGGCAAGCGATAACCGCGGGGCGGGGCCCGAACCCCGCCCCGCGGCTGCTTTAACCATCTGATGCGCAGCATGCACGGGCGCTGCGCCAAGTATCGGGCTCCGAACGGCGTTCCGACACCACCTGATATCCCCGCGGCATCGCGGCCAAGCGGCCGGCGCCGCCCCCATGCAGAGGCATCTCCCATGATCCAGAGCAACAACAACCCACCGGGCGCAGCAGCCGCACTCTCGGCCGATAACGGCCCGGCATCGGCTTCCGTCGACCCGCAGACCCGCCGCAAGGTGGTCGCCGCCAGCTTCATCGGAAATTTCGTGGAGTGGTTCGACTACGCGGCCTACGGATATCTCGCCGTGACCATTGCCGCGGTATTCTTCCCCGAATCGGCTCCCCAAACGGCATTGCTGCTGACCTTCGGGCTGTTCGCGATCTCATTTTTGGTCCGCCCGCTGGGCGGCTTCGTCTGGGGCCACATCGGTGACCGCGTGGGGCGCCGCGAGGCACTGAGCTGGTCGATCCTGCTGATGTCCGGAGCGACCTTCGCCATCGCGCTGCTGCCGGGCTACGCCAGCATCGGCATCGGCGCACCTTTGCTGCTGCTCGCTCTTCGCCTGGTGCAAGGCTTCTCCGCCTCCGGGGAGTACGCCGGGGCCTCGGCGTTCCTGGTCGAATACGCGCCAGCCAATCGCCGCGGCCTGTATGCCGCGGTGGTGCCGGCAAGCACCGCGGCGGGCCTGCTGCTCGGCTCGCTGATGGCGGCCCTGCTCACCGGGCTTCTGGACCCGGCGCAGATGCAGAGCTGGGGCTGGCGCATCCCGTTCCTGCTCGCCGCGCCGATGGGCCTCATCGGTCGCTACATCCGCACCAAGCTCGAGGACTCCCCCGTCTTCCGGGAACTTTCCAAGGAGGAGAATACCTCCAAGACTCCGGTGTCATCGCTCTTCCGGAACCATTGGCGCCAGCTTCTCCAGGCCTCCGGAGCGGTGTTGCTCAACGCCGTGGGCTTCTACGTGATCCTCAGCTACATGCCCACCTACCTGTCCGAAGAGCTGGGCTTGGATCGCACCTCGGCCTATATCGCGACGACGGTGGCCCTGACCACGTACATCGGATTCATCTTCCTCACCGGCTTGCTCTCGGACCGCTTCGGCAGACGCCGGGTGCTGATCACCGCATCGGTGCTGTTCGTGCTGTTCACCGTTCCCGCCTTCATGATGCTGGAGTCCGGCAACTTCGCCATGATCCTGCTGGTCCAGGTCCTGCTCGGCGCCATGCTGACGCTGAACGATGGAACCCTGCCCAGCTTCCTGGCCGAGATGTTCCCGACCCGCGTGCGCTACTCGGGATTCGCCGTCTCCTTCAACCTCTCCAATGCCCTCTTCGGCGGCACCGCGCCCTTCGTCGCAACTCTGCTCATCGCCTCCTCGGGCAGCGTCCTTGCCCCGGGCTGGTATCTGATGGGCGCTGCGGTGGTCTCGCTGATTGCCGTGGCGCTCTCCGTCGAAACGAGCAAGAAGCCGCTAGCTTAGCTCTTTGGCCAGCTAGGATTAGCTGAATTACCCGCACGTACAGGTTGAGGAAATCATGACTGCATTCGAGAACGAAGGATCGGGCGCACCACACGTCGACGACGAGCGGACTCCCGAAGTCCGCGGCGCATCGGTGATCGTCAACGTGATTGATGTTTTGCGTTGCTTCACCGTCGAGCGGCAGCTGGTTGGCGTGACGGAGATTGCGGCGGAAGTGGGTCTGCATAAATCCAGCGTGTCCCGGATTCTTGCCGCACTGGTTCAGGAACGCATCGTGGAACGCGACGAGCCCACCCGGAAATTCCGCCTGGGATTGGGATTGATCGCCATCGCCGGCCCGCTGCTGGCGAATCTCGACGTGCGCCAGACGGCATATCTGCCCTTGAAGGAACTCGCTGAGAGCGTCCGGGAAACCGCGGTGCTCAACATCTGGGATGGCCACGAATCGGTGTCGGTGGAGCAGATCCCCTCCTCGCGGCCGGTCAAGCACACTTCCGCGATGGGCAGCCGCTACAACACCGCCTTGAGCGCAACGGTTCAGCTGTTTCTAGCCTATGAGACTCCGGATAGCACCCGGGAGCTCTTGGAGAACGGCAGCATCCTCCTGCAAGGCGATCTTTCGGCGGAGCAATTCCTTGATCGGATCAGCGTCGCACAAAACCGGGGCTACGCGGTGAACTACGGCGAAACTTCACCAGAGGAAGTCGGTGTGGCGGCCCCGATATTCAATCATCGCGGCGAGGTAGTCGCCAGCGTCTTGATCGCGGCACCGTTCTTCCGGATCACGCCCGAAATCCTGGACGAACTGATCACCGCGTGCGTAGGCACGGCACGCCAAATCAGCCAGCGCATGGGATATACCCGCCAGCTGGCCTAGCGCTACCGTCACGGAGGAAAGATGCTGGAAAAACGCGACTCCGATGGCTTCGGCTACCGGCTTCACGAGGGCAGCGAAATGCTGCTGCACCACCATTTCGGCGGGCACACCGGGTTGCCGGTGGCCATTCAAACCTGGGTGATCCCGCCCGGCGGCTTCGAGGGACTCCACCGGCACGACCAGGGCGAGCAGCTGGTCGAGTTCTACCAGGTGCTGGAAGGGACCGGCCGCATGCGCGTGGGCACAAAAACCTATGAGCTGGCTTCCGGGGACTCGGTGCTCGCCGGGCCCGCCGAGCTGCATGGCCTGACGAACACCGGGCCCGCGGAGCTGCGGGTGCTGGTGGTGTGGGGCCCGCCGGGCAGCGTCGACCTCACGCCCTACGGGTCGCACCGCCGCGCGGAGCAGCTACGCGGCGCGGCTCAGAGCTCACCCAGCTCCACCGACTGATCGGTGAGCCGCTCCGGGGCGATGCTCCGTCCCAGCAATCCGCGCAAGGTCTCGTTCACATCCCAGATGTTCACATTCATCGCCGCGGTGAGCTTTCCGCCATCGAGCCAGAAGACGATGAACTCCCCCGATTCGGTGTCCCCGCGCACCACCGTGGTGTCCTCCGGCGCCGCATAGCCGACATACTCCATGCCCAGATCGAACTGGTCGGTGAAGAAGTACGGGGCCCAATCGTAGTTTGCGTCCTTCCCGGCCAGGGTCGCGGCGGCGAGCTTGCCCTGGCGGATGGCGTTATCCCAGTGCTCCACGCGCAGCTGCCGGCGCAGTGCGCTGTTGAAGGCCTGCGCGATGTCTCCGATTGCGAGGATTTTTGGATCCGAGCTGCGCAGCGCGGCATCGACGATCACCCCGCGATCGGTCTCCAACCCCGCCTGCTGCGCCAATTCGATATTCGGCACCGCGCCGATGGCCAGGAGCACCACGTCGGCGCGGCTGGTTCCCGCGCTGCTGACCACCTCGAGGTGTCCGCCGGTTTCCTTTATCGCTTCCACCTGGGTGCTTGTGCGCACGTCTACCCCGTTGCGCTGATGCAGCTCCAGCAGGTGATGTCCGAAGCGGTCGCCGAAGACCTTGCCCAGCGGAACCTCGTCCGGGGAGTACACGGTGACCCGCGCCCCGCGGTGCCGGGCGCTCGCGGCGGCCTCCATGCCGATCCAGCCCGAACCGATCACCGCCAGCTGGGTGTCTTCGTCCAGCGATTCGCGCAGTGCATGCGCCTGCTGTACGGTGCGCAGCACGTGCACGCCGGGCAGGTCATGGCCGGCGAAGGGATGGGCGCCGCCGAGGTTCGGGCGGGCGCCGGTGGCCAAGACCAATTGGCCGTACGGGACGCTGCTGCCATCGGCGAGGGCCAGCGTCTGTGCTTTCCGGTCAATTTCCTCGACCCGCACCCCGAGCCGCAGTTCCACCTCATTGTCCGCATACCACTGCGCGGTATTAACCGTGAAGTCCTCGAGCTTCTCCTGGCCCTGGAGGTAGCCCTTGGACAGGGGCGGCCGCTCATAGGGCAGTTCCTGCTCCTCGCCGATCAGGGTGATCGCCCCGGTGTGCCCCAAGCTGCGCAGTTCCTTCACGGCGCTGGCCGCGGCAAGACCCGCACCAACGATGACGATTGATTCCTGGCTCATCGAACACCCCTTAACTTCTGCCGGCGGCAAGCATGTTGCCGCCGGCAGTTGATTAGTGCTTGTCTCTTCGATCCTCACACTTCCATGACCCGCTTGGCAAGGTTTGCGCCGTTCAGCTACCGGTAACGAAAAAGCTGGCGAACCGACCGCAAGATGCGGTCGGCTCGCCAGCCGACGTTCAAAGCCTACCGAAAGGCGTTGCTACTGCTCGGTTCCCCTTTTATGCTGGGCCTTTCCGCTACCTTCATCGCGTCGGCCGAAAACGCCGCGCGAGCGCGTCACCCGATAGTCGATGCGGTCATCGACGTAACGGCGCAGTTCCGGCTGGTCATCCAGGGCGCCCCACAGCTCGTCGGAGACATGTTCGGTGACCTTTTCGAGCCGAAGCTTCGCCTCGATGACTTCCAGGGCCTTGCTCTCGTGGCGCAGGCCCTTGAGCGTGGCCACCGCCATCAGGATCAGGATAACGCTGAACGGCAGCGCCGTGGCCAGCGAGCCCGCCTGGAGCGTTTGAAGTCCGCCGGCCATCAGCAGTGCAGCGGCCAGCACGCCTTCGAGCACGGCCCAGAGAACTCTGGACCAGGTCGGTGGATTCGGGTGTCCGCCGGAGGCGAGCATATCCACGACGAGCGAGCCGGAGTCCGAGGAGGTAATGAAGAAGATCGCGACCAGGATGATCGCCACTACCGAGAGGATCGATCCCAGCGGCAGGTCCCCGAGGATCTGGAACAGTGACCCCTCGGCGGAAACCGCACCGTCCTGGACCATATCCCCGGCGCCGAAGAACTGGCGGAATATTCCCGAGCCGCCCATCACCGAGAACCAGAGGAACCCGACGATGGTCGGTACCAGCAGCACGCCGGTGATGAACTGGCGCACGGTGCGCCCGCGCGAGATGCGGGCGATGAAGATGCCGACGAACGGCGCCCAAGCGATCCACCAGCCCCAGTAGAAGACAGTCCAGCTGGAGAACCAGGTTTGCGCTGCTTCGCCCTGCTGGAATGCTCCTACGTCGAAGGTCATGTTCATCAAGTTGGCCAGATACACGCCGATGGACTGCACGAAGTTCTGGAACAGGAACAAGGTTGGTCCCAGCAGCAGCACGCTGATCATCAGCAGGCCCGCCATGGACAGGTTGATATTCGAGAGCCACTTAATGCCGGCGCCCAGGCCACTGACCACGCTCATGGTGGCCAGGAAGGTGATGATGACGATGAGGATGACCAGCAGCGTGTTGTCCACCGAGTCGACCAGGCCGATGGCCTCCATGCCCGAGCTGATCTGCTGCACGCCAAGGCCCAGCGAGGTAGCCACGCCGAAGACCGTGCCGAAGATGGCCAGCACGTCGATCACGTCGCCCAACCAGCCCTTGACGCGATCGCCAAGGATCGGCTCCAGCGCCCAGCGAATGGAGACCGGACGGCCGCGGCGGTGGATTGCGTAGGCCAGGGCCAGGCCGATCACGGCGTAGATGGCCCACGGGTGCAGGCCCCAGTGGATGAAGGTCTGCGCCATGGCAAGGCCTGCCAGCTCCGCTTCGGTGCCTTCCCATCCGGGCTTCGGGTCAACCGTGGCATAGATCAGCGGTTCACCGACGCCGTAGAACACCAGGCCGATGCCCATGCCGGCGGCGAAGAGCATCGCGAACCAGCTGAACAAGCCGAATTCCGGTTTCTCCCCGTCATTGCCCAGCGTGATCCGCCCGAGCTTGGAGAAGCCGATCACGATCACCAGGGCCACGAAGCCGCCGACGATCAGCATGTAGTACCAACCCAGGTTCGTCACGATCCAGTTCTGGACCCCTTTGAACACCGTATCCGCCGCGTTGGGCAGGAAAATGGCGAAAAGCGCCACGGCCACGATCACGATCAATGACGGCCAGAAGACCGCTGGCGCGATTCCGCCCTTGCCCAAACGCACGCCTTGGCGGCGGAGCTTAGCGGTGATCTGTTCGTCGGTGTCGTTTTCGGCAATGTGCATATGCACCGGAATCGGCGCGGTATGCGGTGAGTCCGAAACAGTCTCGTCCACCCCGAGTCCATCCGGATTCTCGGGAGGTTCGACCTCGTCTATATTTCGCGTCATCGTAAGTTGTCCTTTGCTGCGAGTATTGCCCTATGGTTTAACACCCTTATGCGTCGCGGACTAAGATACAAGTGGAACCGGGAAAATTAGTCCCATTATCCCTGTGGGTTCGGCGCCTTGTGCATCAGCTTTGCTCTGCGTGACACGCACAGGCGAAAAATATTCGAAATCTCGTTCGGTTGACCATTGATTCGACCTTGACTAGTGCGTTTGTCGAGACTAAAAACAAATTTAGCGAAGAACCCGCGCTGCCGTAGCCGCAGATTTCCACGGATTCCCGGCGCTTGATCCGCAAATCCAGACGTCAAGTAATTGAGAGAAAATTCATCTCTTCTGTGCGGCACGATTCTGGGCGAAATATTCATTCATCTCCGACTCGACCGATATCAGAGCGCAATCCACTGGATCTTCTGGCAGTTTTAACCCCGCAGTGCGCAGGCCGAAAAGTTTCATGCCAAATCGTGGTGACGCGCACACCAAGAGCTGTACAGTGCTAAGTACCCACAGCTTCGGCAGCGGATGAATTCACCTAGCGGCGCGGAGCTGGAAGCTGACTTGTTCTGAAGGAGTCGACCATGTTCACCCCAGAGGTTCCCTTTCTCCGTTCCAGCGCTACCCCTATTCCTGGTCGCTACGTGCTGGTCTTCGATTCGGCCGAACAAACCGAGAGCGCAAGCGTTGGACTCCGCGCGCTTTCCGAGGATGTCCCGCAGATTCTCGAGTCCGAAGGCTACGGCTTGACCGAATACTTCCCGCGGCTGGGCATTGCCGTGGTCAGCAGCGCCGCCGAGCATCTCGACGAGTTCCAGGCACGTTGCGCCAGCCGGCGGATGCCAACCCGCGTGGTCCCCGAGATGGTCTATTACGCCTTGTCGGCAGAGCCCGCCGCGCAGCCCTCCGATTCTTTCAACGACACCGACCAAGCGACCTGGGGCCTGCAGGCGGTAGCCGCGGTCGACTCCAAATTCACCGGCGCCGGCGTCAAGGTGGCGGTGCTGGACACCGGCTTTGATTTGGCCCACCCCGACTTTGCCGGACGCACGGTGGTGTCCAAGTCCTTCGTCGAGGGTGAGGACGCCCAAGATGGCCACGGACATGGCACCCATTGCATCGGTTCCTCCTGCGGGCCGCGCACCCTGGCTGACGGACGCGGCTACGGCGTGGCCTCCGGGGCGGATATCTACGCGGGCAAGGTGCTTGGCGCCGACGGCTCCGGGTCTGACGCAACCATCCTGGCCGGTATCGACTGGGCCTTGGAAAATGAATGCCAGGTGATCTCCATGTCGTTGGGGGCCGATGTGCCGCAGGTGCACCCGCCCTATGTGACCGCCGGACGCCGGGCGCTGGAACTCGGTTCGCTGATCATCGCCGCGGCGGGCAATAACGCCCAACGCTCGCAGGGGAACGCAGGGTTCGTCGGCGCACCGGCCAACAGCCCCTACGTAATGGCGGTCGGCGCGCTGGATAACACGCTGGACATAGCCGACTTCTCCGCTCGCACGCTGCCGGGCCGTGGCGGCCAGGTGGATATTTGCGGTCCGGGGGTAGCGGTCTATTCCTCGTGGCCGGGGGCCGAACGGTACAACACCATCAGCGGCACCTCCATGGCTACCCCGCATGTGGCCGGCATCGCGGCGTTGCTTGCCGAGGCCACCGGCTTCCGGGCGCGGGAGTTGTGGGCGGAGCTCGTGCAGGAAGCCCAGCGGTTGGAGCTGTTCTCCGTGGATGTTGGATCAGGCCTCACCCAAGCTCCGCCACCGGCCGAAGCTTAGGGGCGCGGAGATCATGAGCGAATCATCCGATGATCGGGTAGCCTCCTCGCACACCTATGTCGTGACCGTGACGGCGACCTATACCGCTCGGATCGATCAGGTGGTCAGTTCGCTGGAAGCCTCCGGGCTGCGGATCAACAAGGTACTTGGCACACTGGGCCAGGTGATCGGTCACGGCAACGAGGAACTGCGTGCCCAGCTGCAGCAAGTCGAAGGCGTGCAGTCGGTGGATGATGAAAAAGTTTATCGGCTGCCCAATCCGAAAGATCCCCTGCAGTAGTCGCTGACCTGAGGCGCAATAGAATGACGCAGGCTCTCGGCGTGCGTCATTCTATTGCGCCGCAAGGAAATGATGCCCGGCGAATTTCTTCTTCGAAAATCTCTAGACGGATGCCGGCGACGGTGGTGAACTGGGGACATGAGACAGTACAGCATCGGCTATTTTGTCGGTTCGCTAGCCACGAATTCCATCAACCGCACGTTGTCCAAGGCCCTGATCAAACTGGCCCCGGAAAATCTGAAATTCACCGAAATCCCGATCAAGGATCTGCCGCTCTACAGCTACGATTACGACGAGGATTACCCTTCCGTCGGTACCGAACTCAAACGGGCCATCGAAGCTTCGGACGGGTTGTTGTTCATCTCCCCCGAATACAATCGCTCGATTCCCGGTGCGCTGAAAAATGCGATCGATTGGGGTTCACGGCCATGGGGCACCAACTCGTTCGCCCGCAAGCCCAGCGGACTTGTCGGAGCCTCAATGGGTGCCATCGGCACCGCGGTGATGCAGTCCTCGATGCGCGGCGTGCTCAGCTTCCTCGACTCCCCGCAGCTGAACTCCCCCGAGGTCTATCTGGCGTTCAATCAGGAAGACTTCGACGCCGAGGGCAATGTGCTCAATCATTCGACGGCCGACTTCCTGAAGCACTACATGGGTGAGTATGCAGCTTTTGTCGCCCGCGTGCTGGATGCCAGCGCCGAGGGCCATATCGGCGACCCGAGCCCGCAGCACGGCTAGACGCCCGGCGCGTCCCGGAATTCGGCAAAGGGCCGCAGAAGCTTAAGCGAAAAAATCCCGGTATCACTTTTTGCAAGTGATACCGGGATTTTAATCTGTGGAGGTAAGGGGATTCGAACCCCTGACCTTCTGCATGCCATGCAGACGCGCTACCAACTGCGCCATACCCCCAGATGAAGGTTTAGTTCTTACGATCTTTTGGACCTCCGAACCGAGATATAACTCTACCGGAGCCTGCAGATAAATACCAATCGGGAATCCGAGAGGCTAATCACAGCCACTCTTCCCATCCTCGAATTCCGGTGGAAGAATGTGCCTCGTGGACGGATCCGTCCTACGAACTTCGGCGAAAGGTCACTTCCCAATGTCCGTTGCTATGACCCCTTATCTGCAATTTGGCGGCGTCGCCCGCGAGGCAATGGAGTACTACCACTCCGTTTTCGGCGGAGAATACTCCGCCATGACATTCAAAGAAGGAATGGATGACGGCAATCCCGCCACCGCCGACCTGATCATGCACTCTTCCTTATTCGTCGATCGAGGACTGCACCTGATGGGTTCCGATGCCCTGCCGGAAATGAATGTGACCGGAAACGGCACCATTGCCCTGAGCAACGATGCCACCGACCCAGCAGACGAAGCGAAGCTCACCGCCTGGTGGGAGAAACTTTCCGAGGGTTCGCGCATCGATGAACCTCTGGCCAAGGCCCCGTGGGGTGACTCGTTCGGAATGCTGACCGACAAGTTCGGGGTGTGTTGGATGTTCAATATCGGCGCCGTAGGAAGCCAAGAGGGCTGACCAGTACAGCTGAGTGCGGGGCATGGATCCATTGGATCCACGCCCCGCACTCGTCAGCATTCGACGTTTAGCGTTGTTCCGGTGCGTCTACCCGTTCGAGAGCCGCTGCGGCGCCGATAACCAGGCCAAGCTTCTGGGCTCGGAGCTGGGTAATCCACGCGATCAGCAAGCCCAGGGCCGCAAGTCCGGCTCCGACCACCGACGGCGCACGGTAGCCCAGGCCCGCGCTGATCACGATCGCGCCGAGCGCAGCGCCGAGGGCATTGGCCACGTTGAGCGCCGAGTGGTTCAGCGACGCGGCCAACGACTGCGCATGTGGGGCCGAATCCATCAGCAGCGTCTGCAGGCTCGGGATCAGCAGCGAACCGACGCTGCCCAGGACGAACACCATGATGAGTGTTGGGATCACCCACGAGGCAACGGCGGCAAACACCAGCATGCTGATAACCATGAGCACACTGGCCAGCTTGATCGCTCCGAACACCGACCAGTCGGCCAGCCGTCCTCCGATCAACGAGCCGACCACCATGCCCACCCCGTAGAGCGCCAGGGCCAGTGGAACCAGCACAATATCCAGCCCGGTTTCGTCGGTGAGGGTTGGAGAAATATAGGAGTAGACCGCGAAGAACCCACCGAAGCCTACGATGCCGGTTGCCATGGCCAACCAGACTTGCAGGCTTTTAAGCGCCGAAAGTTCGCGGCGCATACTTGCTCCCGCTTCGGCCCTGCGCAGCGGGACGAAAATAGTGATCAAGGCAAAGGTGAGCAGCGCCACCGCGGTGACCACAAGGAACATCGAACGCCATCCGACTTCCTGGCCCAGCAAGGTCACCAAGGGGACACCGCCGACGTTTGCCACCGACAGGCCCAGCATTACCCACGCGATGGCTCGCCCACGCATGCTGCCGGGCACCAAATTACCTGCCAGCACACCTGCCAACCCGAAGTAGGCCCCGTGCGGCAGTCCGGAAAGGAACCGGGTGAACAGCATGGTTCCGTAATCCGGAGCGAAGAATGAGGAAAGATTTGCCACGGCAAAGAGCAGGATCAGTAGCTGCACCGCACGCTTTTTCGGGATTTTTGCGGCGACCGCGGTCAACAGCGGCGCACCGACAACCACGCCGATCGCGTAGGTGCTGATCACGAGCCCCATCTGGGAATTCGTGACGTTCAAGTCCTCGGCGCCTTCCTGGAGCAGGCCCATCATGGCGAACTCGGTCACACCGATGCCAAAGCCACCCATGCCTAGGGCAATAATTGCGAAGAGCAGTGTCCTGCCTTCTAAATACCGCGGGGGCGCTAAACGGTTCATTGGGGGCCTCTTACTTTGCTGCGATTCGGGTGTGTTCATGGCACGGCTACGTTGGCGCCCGTATCAATCGTAATGACAATACCTCTCGGGTACCCAACAGAGAACGCGGTGCGGGTATTCCACGCTCAATCCACGGCTGGGCGAGGAACATGTGGCACTGTGGAATTCTCATGTCCCATGCAGCTCATAAACGCCTCACCGCCGGCCGGATGGCCGCCCGGTTATTGATAGTTCTTTTGTCATTGGCACTGACCATAGTGCTAGTTGCCCACCGCAGCTTCCCCGAACGCGGTGGGCTCGGACTGTTTCTGGACAATTTGGCTCCCTGGCTAGGCCTCGGCGTGCCCTTGTTGTTCTGCTGGGCGCTGGCGGCGCGTGGCCGCATCTCTTTTTTGGTGCTCCTGCTTCCGTTGGTGGCTTGGTCGTGGATCTTTGGCGCGGCGTTCCTGCCGGCCAATGCCCCCGAACCGGCCGCCAAATTTATTGTCGCCACGCAGAATGTGCACGAAGACGGGGCGCACAGCTCCGCACAGGGTCTCCTCGCCACGGGCGCAGATCTGATAAGCCTGCAGGAACTGGGTGAAGGACAGGCCCAGGAAGTCGCTGCACTGCTGGAAGAAACCCACCCGCACCAGTACACCGTGGGAACCGTGGGGGTCTACAGCAAGTATCCGATCCTCGACGAAGAGCCGCTGGACCTTGGGTTGGGTTGGTCCCGGGCGGTGAAGCTGCGCGTTCGAACCGACGCCGGGGATGTGACGGTGTACGCGGTCCACGTGGCTTCGGCCCGGCCCCTGGAGCATGCGGAACGCGACCTGATGCTAAGCAATCTTGGACGCACGCTCGCCGCCGATCGGAGCGCGAAAATTATTGCCTTGGGCGATTTTAATGCGACCAATGCCGACCGCCATTTCTCGCCGGTCTCGGAGCAGCTCAACAAGGTGCCGCATGAGGGCTGGGGGTTCGGGATGACCTGGCCGAACCGTCCGATGCCCATGTTGGGCATCGACCACGTGCTGGTTCGCGGCCTCGATACCGGCTCCTCGGACACGTTGGCGGTGGGAGATTCCGACCACCGGGCGGTCATTGCCACCCTCGATCTGGCCTCCGAATAGCGGCCTAGCCCATCCCCGTCTCACGCAGCGTGATGTTGATCCGGCCGCTGCCCAGCGACCAGCCGGCCGGAGCCGTACCCGGATAGATCTTCGTCACCGCATGGAAGGCCCACCGGGCGGGACCCTCGAAGACGAACAAGTCTCCGGAAGCCAGACGCACATCTTGGTAGGGCTTGGTGCGCGTCTCGTTGTTGCCCAAGCGGAAGTTCGCGCTCTCGCCAATGGACAGCGAGACGATCGGTGCGTTGATTTTCTCTTCGGCGTCTTGGTGCATGCCCATGGTCGAGCCCGGCGGGTAGTAATTGATGATCGCCACATCGGGGTTGTAGCCCGCGGCTTTTGCTCCGTCCCCGGTCGTTTCCAGCACCGCGCGCCGTCCCAGTGACGCCAGCCAATCGGGCATCGGTGGCACCGGCTGGCCGTTGAGGTCTTCGGCGGTGCGCGTGTAGGTGTAGTTTCCCCAATGCCAGCCCAGGCATACCGTCTTGACCTTCATCGGGTGTCCATTGACCAGCGTGGAATGCGGCGGGACCGGTCCATTGCCCCAATCCAGGAAGCGTTCGGTCATCCAGTCCTGCTGCTCGCGGGTTAGCCAGCTGGGCAGATGGACCGCGCCCGCGCGCACGGTATGGGGCCGACGCTCGAAGGCGCCGTCATCGAAAAGCGACTGCATGTTTACACTGTGCCGTTCTTGGCCCTTGCCGGCAAGTGCTGAAGGTTGGTCCGGGCCTAGGATAACGCCGCCAGGAAGCGATGCAATACGAGGTTCACCAATTCTGCGGGCACCTCAGCGTCCGGGGCAAGCAATGGATCGCTGACCAGATCTGCGCCGCAGCGCTCGATCAGGGACTGAAAGTAGCCGGGCGCCAACAGGTAACTGGCCACGACCACGCGGTGTTGCGGGCTCGCCGCCCGGGCCGCGGCGACCGCTTCCCCCAGCGACGGGGTCGCCGCGGCCACGAAGGCGGCGGTAACCTGCACCCCCAGCAGGCCGGCCAGCAGGTTGGCAACCTGTTGGCAGTCATGCACGCCCTGGGCCAGCCGTGTCCCCGCACCGGCGAGGATGACAGGTTCGCCGCGCCGCCATCCAGCCTGCACGAGTCGGTGCTCGATAACCAGAGCGAGCGACGGGTGCGGGCCGAGGGCCGGTGCAATGCGAGTATTGGGCCGAAGCGCCGCCGCCTCGGTGAGATCTTGATCCACGTGCACACCCCGCGAAAGCAGCAGCGGCACGAGGACCGCGTGCTGCTCTTCGTCCGGCAGCCCGAGGAGCAGCGTACTTGCCCGGGGCTCTTGGACGTCGACGAATGACTGGTGCACGGCCACTGCGGCCGCCCGGCGGATTTCCTCCACCAAGGAGTTGATCGCCCGTTGGCCTGCCGGATCGCTGGTGCCGTGCGAGACGGCCACCAGGGACTCGGTTCGCGGTTCGGTTGTTGATCCCCCGCTCATGCGGGCTGACCGGGCTCCGGCATTTCGCGGGCAATGAGTAGGCCCATGATTCTTCCCTTCGGTAGTTTCGAGGCTCGTTGTCACGAGCCTGTGGTTGCAGTCTACGAAGCGCCTGTTACGGCCGATCGCACGGTTCTGTTGCGCCCAGGTAAATCTCGTTTCACCGGCATTGGCCACGGCCAGGCTTCATTGCGCGGCGGCGCAAACACGACCCCCGTAGTTCTCGTCGAGTTTATGTATGAATTATTCCTATGGAAACAAATGGGAAATTTCGGGGCAAAGGTTCCTCGATAGTGTTGTCAGCATCGAGCCATCGAGAATCAAGTGGAGCTGACTTCCCATGTCAAACCGTTCAAATGATCAAACGACCCATACTGCCGGCGACTGCTTGCCCGCTCACCGCATCACCGAAGCGGCGAGCGGAAAAAAGGTTTTTGTTGGACAAGCAGGCTTATTCGGCGCCGACCACACGGCTTGCGAACTCGCGGCGGAGTCGATCCGATGAACGGCACAGCGTTCGAGGTCAAGGGTTGCACGCTGCTGCTCGCCGGCGGGCTGAGGGGTGCACGCGGGGCAGCGGAGCATTTCATCGCGCAGGGGGCGCAGGTACTTTCCGCGGATACCCCGGAAGGTGGACTCGTGGCGCTCGAAACCGCGAACCTGCTGGTCATCTGCGATGCCTTGCCCCAGCGCTTCCAGCCGCTGCGCGAAGCGGCCCAGCGGCGGGGACTGCCGGTCTTGACGCGCCAACCGGCCGCCGACTCCGGCCAAATCACCCTGGTCGGTGGTGGCCCCGGCGCACTTGATCTGCTGACCGTGCGAGCGGTCAGCGCCTTAGCCGACGCCGACATGGTCTTCGTTGACCGGTTGGGCCCCGGCGATCTCGTGCGGAAGCTCGCCCCGCAGGCGGTGATCGTGGATGTTGGCAAGCAGCCCGGGCACCACAAGGTCAGCCAATCCCAGATCGAAGAGCAGATGCTGACCGCCGCCAAGGCCGGTTCAAATGTGGTTCGGCTCAAAGGCGGAGACCCATTCGTATTTGGCCGCGGATTCGAAGAGATGGCCGCGGCCTCCAAGGCAGGCATCGCCATCAGCGTGGTGCCCGGACTCAGTTCCTGCATCACGGTTCCCGCGGCCGCCGGCATTCCGGTCACGGCACGCGGTGTGAACCGGGTATTCTCGGTCATTTCGGGCCACGACCCGCTGGAAAGCCAGCAACTGGAGCAGCTCACCGGGCTGGGCGGCACCATCATCATCCTGATGGGCATGGGAACCCTGGAAAGCACCGCTTCCGGCCTGCTGCGCCAGGGCATGGCAGCCACCATGCCCTGTGCAATCGTCGAATCCGGGACCACCGGCGACCAACGCACCACCTTTGCAACGCTGGCGACCCTGACGGCGACCTCCCGGGCGCGCGGTTGCGCGAATCCGGCGGTGATCGTCATCGGCGAGGTGGCGGCCCTGCCGCAGCGGCTGCTGGCCGAGGAAATGGCAAATTTTGGGGCCATCGCATGAGCGCGCTGGCTCTGCCATTGTCTGGTTTCAGGATCGCGGTGACCAGCGACCGGCGTTCGGCCGAACTCATCGAAGCGCTGGAGCGCCGCGGCGCCGAGGTCACGCACGCACCGTTGCTGAAGCTCGCACCGCTGGACGACGAGGCGCTGCTCGTGGAGCAGACCAGGAAGCTGATCGAGTTGCGCCCGGAAGCGGTCATCATTTCCACCGCCTATGGGCTGCGGCGCTGGTTCGATTCGGCCGAGGCCGCTGGTCTCGGCCACCAGTTGTGCCAGTCCATGAAGGCGGCGAAGCTCTACGTTCGCGGTGCGAAGGCCCACGGTGCGGTGCGCGCCCTGGGATTCCACGCCGCCGGTGTCGCCCAGGACGGCACCACCGCCGGGCTGCTTCCGCTGCTGGGGCCTTCGATCGCGGGGCAAACCGTGGCGGTGCAGTTGCATGCGGACAGCGACCATGGGCTCGCCCAGTCGCTGCGGGATCTGGGCGCGTCGCGGGTTTTGAAGGTCGAGCCGTACCGCTGGCTGGACACCAGCTCTGACCAGCACCTTTCGCTTCTGGTCGAAGGAATCTGCGCCGCGCATTTCGACGCGATCACCTTCACCAGCGCGCCGAGCGTGCATGCGCTGTTCGCCGCGGCCCGCACGCGCAATCGCTACCAGGCGCTGATTCGCTCGCTGAACGAACGAGTTGCGGTGGCAACGGTGGGCCCGGTGACGGCGGCCCCGCTGCAGTCCTCCGGTGTGCACGGCGCGTTGGTTCCCGAACGCCACCGCATGGGCGCGATGATTCTGCAACTGGTCGAGCATCTGGGCGCGCTGGGCACGCTCAGCGCGCCGACGGTCTTCGGGGAATGCGAACTTCGGGGACGCACATTGAGCCTGAACGATGAGCGCTGCGAGCTCACCCCGGCACAGACCGAGATCCTGCGCTGCCTGCTGGAGGCCGGAGGGTCGGTCGTCTCGCGCGACGAGCTCGGCGCTGTGCTGCCCACGGTGTCTTCGAAGCACGCGCTGGACATGACGCTCAGCCGGCTGCGGCGCACGCTCCCGCACCCGGACCTGATCACCACCGTTATCAAGCGCGGCTACCGGCTGAATGTCGAGGCCGCGCGCTATTGAGTCCGCCGGCCTGCTGAATCCCGGAAACGTTCAGGATTCAGCGGGCCGGGACTTCCTGCCCCGCCGGTTCAGGGCCACGGTGCCGAAGGCGACTCACGACGGCGGTGGTTCCTGGTTGCCCAGCGCGAATTAGCTCACCGATTTCCCACGGTCCTGCATTGCATTTGTGAGGTTCCGCGCAATAAGCGCCGAACCCACGCCCCGGAAATGGCTATTTAAGTGAATTTCCGTAGTATCGAGTCATGGCACAGATACAGGTGGTTGGCGAAGCTCTAGCCGATATCGTTGATGACGTGGCTCATCCAGGTGGCTCCCCGATGAATGTCGCGGTGGGTCTAGGACGCTTGGGCCATCAGGTCACATTGCATACAGAGCTAGGCGAAGATGCGTACGGCAAGTTGATCGCCGCGCACCTCGAAGATTCCGGTGTAGCGCTCGCGGCCGGCAGCGTCGCGCAGCGGTCCACGAACACCGCCACAGTTTCCGTCGACGGAGTTGGCGACGCGAGCTATGAATTCGATTTGTCCTGGGAACTTCCGGGCGGCGTTCCAAGTTCCGAGGCGCAACTCCTGCATGCAGGATCTATCGCCGGATGGCTGGCACCGGGATGCGAGAAAGTATTGGAAGCATTCCAAGGCTCTCCGGCAACGCAATTGCGCAGCTATGACCCGAATCTGCGTCCGCAACTGATTCCCAAGCGTGCCGCGGCGCTGAAGCAGGTAGAAAAACTGATGAGCCTCTCCCATGTGGTCAAGCTCAGCGATGACGATGCCTTGTGGCTCTACCCCGGTTGGGACTGCCAACGCATCCTGGATCATATTCTGGAACGCGGCGCCAAGCTTGCCGTGATGACCTTCGGGGCACGCGGCGCAACCGCCCGCACGAAGAACACCGAGGTACTCGTCCATTCCCGTGCGGTGAAGGTCGTGGACTCCATCGGTGCTGGCGACGCATTCATGTCCGGCCTGCTTCATGGGCTGCTCAATAGTTCGTTGGCGCAGGCGCTCATCACAAAGGGCGAAGCCTTGGACCAGAAGGAATTGGAGTCTGCGCTGACTCAGGCGACTCGTTGTTCGGAGCTGACAGTACTGGTTTCCGGGGCCCACCCGCCAAGGCTCGAACAGCTCAACGAGTCTTTTCAAGACCAAATTTCCTAGGGAAGAAAACGCTCCTTTGCTCAGAGTCTTGCTAGAGTTCCCTAGCAGGTAGGCGTTTTTCGACTAAGGGGTCATTGATGGGCAGCAAGGTTCCGGCAGCGGAAAATACGCTCCGCGTCTTGCGTTTACTCGCAAGCCGAAAGTCGCCGACCCCGGCGGCGATGATCGCCAAGCTGCTGGAGCTGCCCAGATCCAGTGTGTACCAGCTGCTGAATGTGATGCTCGAACAAGGTTTCATCGCCCATTACCCCGAGGAGAAAGCCTACGGTTTGGGGGTATCGTCCTTCGAGCTCTCCAGTGCCTACACCAGGCAAGAACCTCTGGCTAGGTTCGGAGCACCGCTGATTGCGCAACTCGTGGACAAGGTAGGCGAAAGCGCCCATCTGGCCGTGCTCCACGGGCCTGACGTGCTCTATATCGTAGAGGAACGCGCCAAGGGCCGCCCCTCGCTGGTCACCGACGTCGGGGTGCGCCTGCCTTCGCATTTGACCGCCTCGGGCCGCGCGATTCTGGCTGCCCTGCCGAAGTCACAGGTTCGTGCGCTGTACCCGGGCACCTCAAGTTTCAGCAATCGCGCGCAAGATAGCGGGATTAATTCCTATCAGCAGCTACGCCGCGAGCTGGACCAGACAACAAAACGCGGGTTCGCCGTAGAACGCGGGGATGTCACCGCGGACTTCCATTCCCTTGCCGTCGAAATACAGGATGCGAATGGTTGGCCGGTAGCCGCGGTTGCGGTGACGTTCCTCGGTGATCGGGTCCCCGAGGAACGTTGGGAACCGTTGCTCGAACAGATTCGGCAAACCGCAGGGCAGCTGACCAGCCGGGTGCATGGGCGACGCCTCGCTCCGGTACGCCCAGTCTGAAATTCCGGACATGACCCTGTGCTAGGGCGTACCCTCCTTGCCTGCTTTGGCCAATGATGGAAGATAGAAAGTTACTTCCGCTGCTGCCAAAGGAGCCAATCATGAATCATGAACCACGAGTCGTCCGCGCCCCGCGCGGGACCCAGCTGAACGCCAAGTCCTGGGCAACCGAAGCCCCGCTGCGCATGCTGATGAATAACCTCGACCCAGAAGTTGCCGAGCGCCCCGAAGACCTCGTCGTCTACGGAGGAACCGGCAAGGCGGCACGCTCTTGGGAAGCATTCGATGCAATTGTCGAGACTCTGAAGGACCTGGAAGAAAACGAGACCTTGCTGGTCCAGTCGGGCAAGCCCGTCGGTGTCTTCCGCACCAACAAGTGGGCACCTCGTGTGCTCATCGCCAACTCGAATCTGGTGGGAGACTGGGCAAATTGGGAGCACTTCCGCAAGCTCGAAGCCGAAGGCCTGATGATGTATGGCCAGATGACCGCCGGCTCGTGGATCTACATCGGCACTCAAGGCATTTTGCAGGGCACCTATGAAACTTTCGCAGCTATCGGCGCGAAACGCTTCAACGGTACGCTGGCAAACACGCTGACCCTCACCGGCGGTTGCGGCGGTATGGGTGGTGCCCAGCCATTGGCGGTGACCTTGAACGAGGGGGCCTGCCTGATTGTGGATGTGGACGAGTCGCGTCTGCGCCGACGCGTTTCAAAGCGCTACCTGGATGAGGTGGAGCTGGACCTCGACAAGGCTCTAGCCAAGGTAGCAGCGGCTAAGGCCGAAGGCCGCGGACACTCCGTAGGTTTCGTCGGCAATGCGGCGGAAGTTTTCCCGGAGCTCTTGCGGCGCCAGAAGGCAGGCGAGATCTCGATTGACGTCGTCACCGATCAGACCAGTGCCCATGATCCGCTGAGCTACCTGCCGGTGGAATACACGCTGGACCAGTGGGCCCCCGCCGCGGCCGCAGACGCAGCCGATTTCACCCTCAAGGCCCAAGCAGCGATGGCCAAGCAGGTTGAGGCGATGGTCGAGTTCCAGGACCTCGGCGTCGAGGTCTTCGACTACGGTAATTCCATCCGCGATGAAGCACGCAAGGGTGGGTACGAGCGTGCTTTCGAATTCCCTGGCTTCGTTCCGGCTTACATCCGTCCGTTGTTCTGCGAGGGTCTGGGCCCATTCCGTTGGGTTGCGCTCTCCGGCGATCCGGAGGATATTCGCGTGACTGACCAAGCGCTCAAGGAGCTGTTTCCAGAAAACGTACACCTGCACCGTTGGCTGGATGCCGCGGCGGAACGTGTCGAATTCGAAGGCCTGCCTGCACGCATCTGCTGGCTGGGCTACGGGGAACGCCACAAGGCAGGCTTGCTATTCAACCAGCTGGTTGCCGACGGGAAAGTCTCTGCGCCGATCGTCATTGGACGCGATCATCTGGACTCGGGTTCGGTGGCATCGCCATACCGGGAGACCGAAGCCATGGCCGATGGTACGGATGCTGTCGCCGATTGGCCGCTGCTCAATGCCCTGACCGCGACGAGCTCCGGTGCTTCGTGGGTTTCGATCCATCACGGCGGTGGCGTGGGCATGGGCCGCTCGATCCACGCAGGCCAGGTATCCCTAGCCGACGGCACGGAAATGGCCGCCGCAAAGCTAGAGGCCCTGCTTACCAACGACCCTGGCATGGGGGTCATCCGCCATGTTGATGCTGGCTATGACCGCGCCATCGAGGTTGCCGCCGAACGCGGCGTACGCATTCCGATGAACCACAAATAGAAATGTACATTCTCATTTCGAGAGCCACGGGGATCTTCAGCGCTAGTGCAGGAAGGTCCCCGTGGCTGTCAGTTGTTCACCGGAAGTTTGCCTCGCCGTTGAGGAATTCGAAACAAGTGTGAGCGTTACCTGAACGTTACATAGCATTTCACAGTTAGAACTTGCACATACCTTGCGTACTTCGGATAGGGGTCCATAGCGTGGAACTAGTCAGGAACCACGATCAACACGATCAAGGAGGACATCATGTCCGAGCACGATTCAAGTGAGCAGTTCGGGAACTTCGACAACAACGAATCCGAGGGGACCAGCGACTTCGGCTCTCGGGGTGGCTATGAGAATAGCGGTGGCAACGACGAACGCCAGCCAGATTCCGAAAACAGCGCCAACGATGGCAGTGATTTCGGCAGCGGTGGTGGACAGCAATCCTACGGTAGCGGTAGCGACCAGGACTCCAGCCAGGGATCCTACGGCAGCAACAGCAACCAAGACTCCAGCCAAGGTTCCTACGGCAGCAACAGCAACCAAGACTCCAGCCAAGGTTCCTACGGCAGCAACAGCAACCAAGACTCCAGCCAGGGATCCTACGGTGGAGACGACGACGAAGAAAATCAGTTTGGCTCAACGGAATCAGCCAATCGTGGCAATGATTTCGGCAGCGAAGGTGGAGAAGACAACCAGTTCGGAAATTAGAACCGAAGTGGTACTTGCTACTGATTAGGGCCTCGTCGACTACTGATGCCGGAAACGGGCAGATCCCGGTATTGAGATCTAGTAACCGAAGCTGACGCGTCGGCGACGCAATATCTGCAGGTATCACTTTTGTAGCTTTTACGAAGCCACTGTGCCACTTCGAATTCAAGTGGCACAGTGGCTTCGTTTTTCTAAGCTGTGAGTTCGTGCTCCGCCCTTCGGCAGAAAGCACTCTCTCTGAGGCTAAGAGCCTGCGCTGGTACCGCCATTAAAATGGTCTAGGCTGCTGGGCCCGGCGATCAACCGGAAAACACCCCAGCACATGAGCATGGCGCCCCATGCGACGACGATCCACATGGGATTCATGCTGGGAATGAGTCCCATGGGAACCCAAAATATGATGGCTAGGAACATGGCTGCAAGCAGGGCACCGCCCGCGGCTAGTCCCAAACCCAAATGTGTGCTGTGCGGTCTGGACGCTCCGTGAATTGTCGACATGGCGTCTCTCCTGTTCTTACCGGTATTCCCGGCTTAGAATCGGCTATCTTCCATTGGGTTGGCGGTGCAGCAAGAAAGGCTCCGCCTGCGAAGCGAAAAGGCCTCGACGTGAATAACGTTAATTCACATTGAGACTCGCGAATTACGTCGATGACGTCGATGACCTAGTCACCGTCGTTGTTTTGAACTCCCATAGGTTGGTCCCTTCCGGGTCAATTTTCGACCATTAAATGGCCGGGTAGCCATGCCATCCGATCACGGCTACTACTTACCACGATACTCCCGAAAAGACGTTCCAACGAGGGTTCACACAGATCCTTCAGCAACCGGAGGCGTTTTAACCGGCGTCAAATCTGTCGTCATTTGCGTCTTGCTCTAGCTCCTGGACCGATGGGTGGTGAATCGGACCTCGACGGGCAACATACTGCTCCTTGAGTTCCTCTCCCTCTTCCGGCTCGGATTGGCCTCCGATGATGTCGTTGTTATTCACGGCGCGACGTCCTTAGTTCACTAGGAGTTTCGAAGGGCCTGGATCAAATCGGCCTTTCGCTTGTCGGAGTAGCCCGTCAGACCGATCTCTTTCGACCGGAGCTTGAGCTCTTCGACCGTCCAGTCCTCGTAATTGCCAGACTCGCCTCCGCGTTTCCCGACGCTCGATCGGCCGTCCCGGGCGGCTGCATTGGCAATGCGCGCAGACTTTTGCTTGGAGTTTCCTTCCTCCCGCAATTTCTCGTAGAGTTCTTCGTCCTTAACTGGGTTTGACCCGTTGTCCATAGCCATAGATGAGTCACCTCTCAATTGACGTGTAGACGTCGCGAGAACACGTCGTCTATCTTCAACGGTAGGCTCTTCGTGCTGCAGATTCTAGGGGTTTTCGAGTTTTCGAACGGCACCCGAAAACGGCGAGGGAGCCGACGCAACAGTTGCCCCGGCTCCCCCTAAATCAGTGATGCTATGGTTTGCGATTTTCGGCGCTAATGAACCACGCCTGCTGTTCAAGGCCTGCAATGTACTCGTGCAGAATGTCAGCGCTGGTCGGGTCTTCCTCATCGACTGCGTCATGTACATCTCGGATGACTCCGACGGTGCTCTGCAGGGCTTTGACCACCATATCCACGGCCTTGGTTGTCAGAATCTCGCCATTGTTTGGTTGCTCTAGTTCGCTGTATTTACCTACGGTGCCGGCCAGGCCATCCGGAGTGATGTGCATAGCGCGCATACGCTCTGCGATCTCGTCCGAGCCGCGACGCGCGATATCCACGATCTCATCGAGGTTCTGGTGCAGGTCACGGAAGTTTGGGCCGACAACATTCCAATGGATCTGCTTGCCAACAAGCTGCAAGTCCAGCAGTTGCACCAACACGGACTGCAAGGCATCTCCGAGGGCAGCAGTGGCAACGAAACCACCTTCAGCGTTCTCCTTTGAGGTTTTGCTTGCCGGGGTGTTCTTGGTTTTTGCCATAGATCCTTCTCCTTTTACAGTGAAGTTACCGTGCATCTGACTCAGCCAGCGGGGCCGAGCCCTCGTTACGGACGCTACCCGCAACGAGCCAATGAAGCCAGCTCAGACCAAATACTCACACGTCCTTCTGACTAATTTCACAGTTGTCAGCGGCAGTTACTAGGAACTGCCTGCATGGCGGTGGGTAAACGTATGGGCGGGAATCTCAATTGAGATTCCCGCCCATACGAACAATCACGACTTCTTCGCTGCCACCTCGGCCAATGCTTCACGGGTAAAGACCTGATACCCGTAGTCACGGTGATATCCGTGGATTTCTCGGGTATCGAGCACATCCATGTAATCGAGAATCTCGGTCGACACGACTTGCCCCGGAACTAATACCGGGAACCCTGGTGGGTAGGGAGTGACAAACGCCGCTGAGACTACCTGTTCACCACTTTGAATTTTTTGACGAATCTCGGGTGAGAAAATGAAGTGCGTGGCCGGATCCTTATAGGTCAGATAGTAGGCCGAACGCATATCGCCACTGCCGCCACCACCGCTGAACTCGTCGGCGAAATAGCTGAAATCAGGCATCGGGATCTGCGTCGGAGGAACCTTCTTCCCGTCCGCTAGCGCCCGGCCATCCAATCGGCGTTTATGCTCCAGCTCTTCGGCGATCTTGACCAGCACCTCGATCAGGTGGGCCACCGCCGAACGGTTAGTGCCGATGTTGGTCATCAACAGGACCGAGGTGCGACTGGTCTTATTCACCTGGATCGCGTGGCCGTCCATCAGATAGGTGTGCTTGAACGTGTCTCCATCCACTCCTGTGCGGCTGATGTCCAAGGTCAGCCGTGATGGGTCCACGACGAATTCATCTTCGGACCAAGACCTGTCCCAAACTTCCAGCCCGTCGCGAACCGGGTTGCCGGTGTCGCTGCAACGGTATTTCTGCGGGATCAGGTCCCTCGTATCGAGTACCTGGAAGTACTTGCTGAGCAGCTTATTACGTGACATCGCCCGGACGATCGATTGCGCCAAGTCAACCTGGCGCTGCACCAACGCATAGCCCTCAAGCTCGGCCTGGCGACGCCCGATATCAAGCGAGGCGAGGATCTGATAGTTCGGCGAGGTCGAAGTGTGCGTCATATAGGCCTCGCGGAACGTATTGCGGTTACGTTCTGCGAAGTCTTGATCGTGAATGTGAATCATTGACCCCTGGCGCAGCGAGGTCAGCGTCTTATGCGTGGACTGCGTCGAATACACGCGCAAGCGGGTCTTTGCTGGATCGGCAAGCAGTCGCGTCTTCAACCAGACCTCGTCGTTTGCCGGGTCATCCGGGGTTCCCGGTTCGGGCAGTTCGGCTCGCTGCGCGGCGAAACGCTCACGATATTCAGACGTCTCAAACGCGGTCTGCATGCGTTGGGCCGCGGACATACCGGTGCGCTGACGGTAGACGGGATGGAACCCGGCGAAAGCGAACCATGCTTCATCCCAGAGGAAGACCAGATCGGGCTTGATGGCCAAGCACTCTTCCATCACCCGGCGCGGATCGTAAATAATCCCGTCGAAGGTGCAGTTGGTCAGCGTGAGCATTTTGACCTTGTGCAGCAGGCCCTGGCGGCGCAACTCCAGTAGCCGTCCCTTGATTTCTTCCAGCGACACAGCACCATACATGGAGTGCTCGTTCAGCGGGTAGGCCTCCAGATAGCTGACGCTTGCGCCGGCAAGCACCAGGGAATAATGGTGCGATTTATGGCAGTTGCGGTCAACCAGCACGATGTCACCGGGTGCAAGGATCGACTGGTGCACGATCTTGTTCGCGGTGGAGGTGCCGTTGGTGACGAAGTAGGTGCGGTGGCTGTTGAAGGCGCGGGCCGCCAGCTCATGGGCTTCCTTGATGGAGCTCTGCGGATCCAACAGGGAATCCAGTCCTCCGGAGGTGGCAGACGTTTCCGCCAACAGCAGGTTCTTCCCGTAGAAGTCCACCAAGTCTCGTGCCCATGGGGAGTTCTGCACCGAACCGCCGCGAGAAATTGGCATCGCGTGGAATACTCCGCCGGGGCGTTTGGCGTACTTCTGCAGCGCGTGGAAGAACGGAGTGTTGTAGCGTTCGAGCACCTCGGCAATGATCGACAGATGCAGATCCATTCCATCGTTACGTGAGAAGATGCGCTTGAAGCGACCGGTAATCTCATGCGCGATGGACTCAAGGGCAACACCGGCGATCAGGTAGACCGGGATCTCTGGGCGGAGCAGATCGATGATCTCTTCCAGATCCAAGATCCGGTCGATTTGCCTTGCCGTGGAAAAGTGTCCGGCCGTATGCCGTGATACGTACTTTCCCAGGGTGGAGCTCAGGCGGCGACGCGTGTCCAATTCGAAGCGGGCTGTGAGTACAACCGCTTGAATGGTCGGGTTGATGACAATCGCGGCCAGCGCGTCCTCGACGCTGGGCACGACCACGAAGCTGTAGTTGAATGAGTCGGTTCGCTGACGCTGTTCGAGCATCTCGATTTTGAATCGCTCGATCTCGTCGGAGGGGCCGTTGTCCACCAAGAGAATTTCAACCCTGGGGACGAATTTCCGATGGATTGATCGAGGCTCACCACCGCCGAGCTCGTTGCTTTGGGCAGCAGCTTCGGCTTCCTCCGCATCGCTGTCGTTGCTTTCGCCATCGATGTATTGGGTCTGCGTCCGGAAGGACTGGTTCGCCAGATATACCTTGCTCAGCGCGTCGCGGAAGTGGCCATCGTGCATCAACGTTTCAACTTCGTTGAAGTAGTCTAAGCCCGGCGTGGCCCAGTAGGGTTCGATGGCAGAAAGAAGGCTCAGTAGTTGCGTAGCCTCGTGCTCATGCAGCTCGCCGGAGACCTTGTCGTCGATACCGCGAATGATCTCGCCAAGTACATATCCCAGGTGCTCCCATGCATCCTTGCGCTTTCGCCAAGCGCTTTCTGGTGTTGCTGTTACTTGATTCTTCATTGTGGTCAACCTTGCGCTCACGGTTGCCGGTCCTTCGCTCGTTCTTCGTTGCCTCGTTAACCGGTTTGTTAACAAGGCCATGCCACGTCTTTGTGCCTTGATCTCCAGAGCCTACGTCAACTTCATCTTAGTTTTGGTATTCATGAAGCCAATTCACGAAATTCTCGTAACTATCGCTCTCCCTTTCTGTCGCAGAATGAAATATACGAAATTAGGGAATTGATTTGCGACAACGAGATGAACATTTTTGAAATTTATAAATCTAGAATCCACTCGGCCACCTTGTCCGAAATTCCAGACAGATGCGTTGTCGAGTGCGAG
>NZ_JBQSYR010000018.1:0-100448 GCF_052379505.1 Glutamicibacter sp. 363
ACCGGCCTTCATGAAATACCCGGGTTAGTCTCTGCAAAGGGTCGGAGTATCGAAAGGTACTCCGGCCCTTTGCCTGTATCACGACTAGATTACGAAGATTTTGATTGGTGCACCAATCAAAATCATTTGCTTGAAGATAGAACAAGTAAATTGACGATAAAATTTGTCTGACAGATATTGGTTTGCCATTCGAATAAACCGTCATCTAGCCCTGCGGGTTATCCCTATGGCGAACAAGGGCGCATTGTGGCCCCGCGGTGCGTAGCATCGAATTATTGGTAAGCAAGGAGTGTGCCGAAGATGTTTGAGAGATTTACCGACCGTGCCCGTCGAGTTGTCGTGCTCGCCCAAGAAGAGGCGCGCATGCTCAACCACAACTACATCGGCACCGAGCACCTGCTGCTCGGTCTTATCCACGAAGGTGATGGGGTCGCCGCCAAGGCGCTCGAATCGCTGAATATTTCGTTGGGTGCCGTGCGTGAGCAGGTGCAGGAGATTATCGGAAAGGGCCAGCAGGCACCTTCCGGTCACATCCCCTTCACTCCACGCGCCAAAAAAGTTTTGGAGCTCTCGCTGCGTGAAGCGTTGCAGCTGGGGCATAACTACATTGGAACCGAGCACATCCTGCTCGGCCTGATCCGCGAGGGCGAGGGCGTCGCAGCCCAAGTGCTGGTGAAGTTGGGTGCCGACCTCGGTCGCGTACGCCAGCAGGTCATCCAGCTGCTCTCGGGTTATCAGGGAAGCAAGGACACCGCCTCGGCTGGTGTCAGCTCCAGTGGCCAGCAGGAGGGAACTCCTGCCGGCTCGGCAGTGCTGGATCAGTTCGGCCGCAACCTCACCGCAGCCGCCCGCGAGGGCAAGCTGGACCCGGTGATCGGTCGCGAGCACGAGATGGAACGCGTTATGCAGGTCCTCTCGCGCCGTACTAAGAACAACCCGGTCTTGATCGGTGAACCTGGTGTCGGCAAGACCGCGGTTGTCGAGGGCTTGGCCCAGGCAATCGTGCGTGGCGACGTGCCGGAGACCATCAAGGACAAGCAGCTGTACACCTTGGACCTCGGTTCGCTGGTGGCCGGCTCGCGTTACCGTGGTGACTTCGAAGAACGCCTGAAGAAGGTGCTCAAGGAGATCCGCACCCGCGGTGACATCATCTTGTTCATCGACGAGATCCACACCTTGGTGGGTGCCGGTGCCGCCGAAGGCGCAATCGACGCGGCCTCGATCCTGAAGCCGATGCTGGCCCGCGGCGAGCTGCAGACCGTTGGCGCCACCACGCTGGATGAGTACCGCAAGAATATCGAGAAGGACGCGGCGCTTGAGCGCCGTTTCCAGCCGATCCAGGTCAAGGAGCCTTCGGTCGAGCTGACCACGCAGATCCTGCGCGGCCTGCGTGACCGCTATGAGGCGCACCACCGCGTGTCCATCACCGACGGCGCCCTGCAGGCTGCCGCCACGTTGGCGCACCGCTACATCTCGGACCGATTCCTTCCGGATAAGGCCGTTGACCTGATCGACGAGGCGGGTGCACGATTGCGTATCCAGCGCATGACCGCCCCGCCGGCGCTGAAGGAAATGGACGAGGAAATCGCCACCGTGCGACTGGAGAAGGAAGCTGCGATTGATGCGCAGGACTTCGAAGGTGCCGCTTCGCTGCGCGACAAGGAGTCCAAGCTCATCGAGGCCCGAAACGAGAAGGAAAAGTCCTGGCGCAACGGCGACCTGGATGAAATCTCCGAGGTCACCGAGGATCTTATTGCCGAGGTGCTAGCTAACTCGACCGGTATTCCGGTAGTGAAGCTGACCGAGGAAGAGTCCACGCGCCTGATGAACATGGAAGAAGAGCTGCACAAGCGTGTCGTCGGCCAGGACTCGGCGATCAAGTCGATCAGCCAGGCGATCCGCCGTACCCGCGCAGGGTTGAAGGATCCGAACCGCCCCGGCGGCTCGTTCATCTTCGCCGGCCCGACCGGTGTAGGTAAGACCGAGCTGGCCAAGGCGCTGGCCGAATTCCTCTTCGGTGAGGAAGACGCGCTGATCACCTTGGACATGTCCGAGTACTCCGAGAAGCACACCGTGTCGCGACTGTTCGGTGCCCCTCCGGGCTACGTCGGTTACGAAGAGGGCGGACAGCTGACCGAGAAGGTGCGCCGTCGTCCATTCGCCGTTGTGCTCTTCGACGAGGTGGAGAAGGCCCACGCGGACCTGTTCAACTCCTTGCTGCAGATTCTGGAAGACGGCCGACTGACCGACTCCCAGGGTCGTGTGGTGGACTTCAAGAACACCATCATCATCATGACCACCAACCTTGGTACCCGCGACATCTCCAAGGGTGTGATGACTGGTTTCCAGTCCGCCTCGGACACCAAGACCGGTTACGAGCGGATGCAGGCCAAGGTCCAGGAGGAGCTGCGCCAGCATTTCCGCCCGGAATTCCTGAACCGTGTTGATGACACCGTGGTCTTCCCGCAGCTGAGCCAGGATGAGATCGAAGAGATCGTTGATCTATTCATCGCACGCCTGTCCAAGCGCTTGGACGACCGCGGCATGACCATCGAGCTGACGCAGGCCGCACGCAGCCTGCTCGCCGAGCGCGGTTACGATCCTGCAATGGGCGCACGCCCGCTGCGCCGCACGATCCAGCGCGATATCGAGGACCAGCTCTCCGAGCGAATCCTCTTCGGGCAGATCGTCACCGGCCAGAAGATCACCGTAGACGTCGAAGGCGAGGCGGAGACACGCAAGTTCACCTTCCACGCCGAGGGCGGCAACGGCCAGCTGGAAGGCGAGCCGGCACCGGCAGCGCTGGAAAGCTAAGGCGAAGCATAAAGCACTGCGGGTGCGGCTTTCGGAGAAATCCGGAAGCCGCACCCGCGGTGCTTTTTAATTAGTTTCCGACGGCCTTCGTCACCAGCTCGGCGAGCATCGCGGCCTGCTGGTCGTTCAACCCGGTGATCGCGAACGAGGTGGGCCACAGCGTCCCCTCATCGAGCATCGCCACATCGTTGAATCCGAAGGTCAGGTAGCGGGCCTCGAACTTCTTCGCATCCTGAATGAAGCACAGCACCTTGCCATCGAGCGCGTAGGCGGGCATGCCATACCAGAGCTTTGGCTCCAACTGCGGCGCGTTGACGATGATGAGCTCGTGCAGGCGCTGGGCCAGTTCCTTATCCGTACCTTCGAAGGAGTCGATCTTCGCTTCAAGATCCTTGCGCGCCTGCTCCTGCTTCTCGGCTTTGGTCATGCGCTTCTTCGGCGCCTTTACCTCCGCCGCGCGTTCCTTGATTGCGGCCTTCTCGGCGGCGCTGAATCCCGACTGGTCTGTATCCGGCATGCTTTTCTCCTAGGTAACCTGATTGATGCGAACCATATTGCCCGAGGGATCGCGGAAGGCGCAATCCCGTGGCCCCCACGGCTGGTCCACGGGCTCTTGCAATACCTCCGCACCGCTGGCGCTCAGCGATTCGAAGAGCGAATCCACGTCGGGAACCGAAAGCACCAAACCGCCCAGCGCACCCTTGGCGATAAGCTCCCCGAGGGCAGCGGCGTCTTCTGCGGAGCGCCCCGCGCCCGGAGCGGAAAGCACCAAGTTCAGCCCGGGCTGACCCGAAACGGCGAGGGATACCCAGCGGAACCCGCCGTGAGCCACGTCGGAGGCTACCGCTAAACCGAGCGCGTCACGGTAGAAAACCAGGGCCTCATCAACGTCGAGAACCGTCACGGGAACATACTGCACACTAATATTTGTCATGATTTCAGCCTAGCGGCGGGATTTCCGCCCGGCTTCTTCAAAACTGCTCAGAATCGCGGTGGACGCAGCAGGATCTTGGCAATGCAGGCGGGAATCTCTTCCGTCGCCGAATGCTCGCGCTCGCGATAGGCCGAAGGGGACTGCCCAACCACCTCGGTGAAACGGCTGCTGAAGGAACCCAGCGAGCTCCAGCCGACCTGCATGCAGGCATCCGTCACCGACACCCCGGCGCGCAGCAGGTGCATGGCCCGCTCAATACGTCGGGTCAGCAGGTAGGAATACGGCGTTTCGCCATAGGCGCGCTTGAACTCGCGGGAGAAATGCGCGGGGGACATCAGCGCACGAGATGCCATGGCCGGCACGTCCAAGGGGTCGGCATATCTGCGGTCCATCAGGTCACGGGCCCTGCGCAGGTGGGCGAGCGTCTGCAAATCCATTTAGGCGCGCTTTCGGAAGACCAGGTAGAGCCCCAAGAGCACGCAGCACAGGTAAATTCCGGTGACCGCAATCCACCCGGCGGTGAATCCGCCAGGCGAAGAGATCAGCGCGCCCATCAGCAGCGGGCCAAAGGTGAAGCCGGCGAATTGCCCGGCCGAGACGATGCCGGTGGAGCTGCCCAGCGACGCCGCAGGCACGGTGCGAAGCAAAGCCGCCATCAGCACCACCGAGACGCCCAGCGCCGCCGCACCGTGCAGGATCACCGCCAGCCACAGCAGCCACGCCGAGTCCTGCACCTGAGCCTGCCAGAAGGTCACCCCTCCGCTGGTAGCCAGCAACGCCAGGGTGAGCAGCAGCTTCGGCGCGGAGACCCCGCGTGCCATCAGCGCGCCCCAGCCGATGCGGGCGCTGACTCCGAAGGCGCCGGCCACTGCGGCGGTCAGGCCGCCAAGCAGCAATGAAAAGTCCAACTCGCGCACCGCAAAGAGCGGAAGGTACACGTTGGTCGCCTGCACCCCCAAGCCGTTGATGAAGCCGAAGACGGTCAGCGTGACGACGATAAAACGGGTGGACGGGCCGGTAGCGGTTGCCGAGTTCTCCCGCTTGATGCTCGGGGCGGCCGGCAGCATGGCGGTGGCGTTGACCAGCTTCACCGCGAGCACACCGAGCACCCCTGCCAGCACCGCTCCGGCGAGCGAGGCACCGCGCCAACCCACCCAAGCTGCCAACAGCGGGAATCCCAGGCTGCCTACCAGCTGGCTCACCTGCACCCCGGATTGCTTGACCCCGGTCCAGGTGATGCGCTGGGCAACTGGCACGCGTTGGACCAGCACCCGATTGGTCACCCCATTCGGGAATGACTGGGCGAACCCGGCGAGCATGGCCGCGATCAGGAGTACCGCATAGCCGCCGGGAAGCGCAACGAGCGCCAGCGCGGCCGCGGCCAGGCCGAAGATGATGATGAATAGGGTGGTGTCTTTTTGCCGGTCCGCGAAGGAGCTGAAAGCGGCGTTGCCGACGGCTGCGCAACCGAAGCACACGGTAGCCAGCAAGCCGAACTGCGCCTCACTGATTTGCAGGTCGCGGATGACAAGGTCACTGGTCGCGCTCAACCCGTAGGTGAACAGCGGTGCAATGCCCACCGCCGCGAGGAGTACCAGCAGCAGGCCGGCTCCGGGTTTGGCCATATGCCGTTGCATGATGCTCCTTGATTTGAACTTGTCCGTCCTTAGTGTTGCATATTGCCTAGCTGATGTGTCACAAAAAAGACGTGAATGCTTGGGTGACGTTGACCGCGCGAATAGTATTTGGCAGGTGAATACTTTTACCGTCCGTTCAGCCCGTACCAGCGATGTTGCCAAAATCAGGGATCTTGTTCGGCCCTTGGCGGTAGACCGGATTCTGCTGGATAAGGAGTCGGTGACCTATTACGAGTCCATTCAGGAGTTCGTGATCGCCGAAGACGCAGGCGGGGAGGTAGCCGGCTGCGGCGGCCTGCATGTGATCTGGGAGGATATCGCCGAGATCCGCACCCTCGCCACCGGTGCCCGGTACCGCGGGCAGGGGGTGGGGCATGCGCTCATCGAGGAATTGCTGCGCCGGGCCAAGGCCGTCGGAGTTTCACGGGTCTTCTGCCTGACCTTCGAGGTGGCCTTCTTCGAACGTCACGGGTTCACCGTCATGGAGGACCAGTCGGCGGTAGACCATGAGGTGTATCAGGAACTCTTGCACTCACGGGATGAAGGCGTCGCGGAATTCCTGGATCTGGCCCGCGTGAAGCCGAATACGCTGGGCAACACTCGAATGATCTTGGCCTTCTAGTCCATCGAGTCAAAACGCGCGCGGAAGAAAAGGTAGAGGGCGTAAGCCAGCAGGCCCACGCCGATCGTCGTGAGGATTGGTGCTCCGAAGCTTTGCTCACGGATCGCTTTCAATGCTCCGTCCACACCGGTGGCCTCTTCGGGGTCCTGCTGGATCGTTGAGCTGATGAACAGCAAGCCGAGGGCTGCAAGTACCAGCCCCTTGGCCACATAGCCGATGGTTCCGCTGATCCTGATGGCGGGGGAGAACACGGTTCCGCCGGAGGCCGAGAGATCGGCCAAGAACTTTCGGGTCGCACCCTTGTAGGCGTAGTAGCCGGCCATGGCGATCAGGGCCAAGCCCAAGGCGATCAGCGCGATCCGCCCGAGCGGGATGGCCCATCAGTTCGGCGCTGAAGCTGCTTGCCGTTTGCCCGGAGTCGCTCCTGCCGCCGAGCGCGTAGCGGCCAAAGGTGCCGCCGACCACGATGAAAACCAGACCCGTAGCCACATATTTGAGTCGGCCAAAAAGCTTCTCCTGTTCGAATAAAGCCTGCCCGAGATGCCAGAATCCCAGCAGCAGGGCCCCGGCGGCGCAGACCCACAGCAGCACTTCGCCAAAGGGTTGCGCGGCAAGCGCCTGCAGCGCACCGCTCTGGTCGGCTTCCGCCGACCCGCCGGCGGCCAAGAGGACCGCGAGGATGCCAAGGACCCCATGCAGCAGGCCGTTCGCGGCGTAGCCCAGGCGCGCGGCGCGCTCAAACCAGGGGTGATCGGCCGCCATGCGGGCGGCGTGAACTGCGTCGGCTGAACCTTTCATAGGCACAGCATAAGTTGGCCGGGCGCTAAATGCGAGATGCGGTGCGCACCGGCTCAGCTTGGCAGCCGCACCCCGGCTGCATCGTCAATCGCCAGCCCGTCGTGCAGCAGCCCGGCTAGCGCACGTTCGCGCTGCTCAAGCGGGGATTCGAGTTTGCCTAGCGCAACGTACTTGGCGTGCTCCTGGCGTGCGAGGTCGGCTAGGAAAGTTTCGCGCTGCACGGGTTCTTCGTGTTCGCGCAGGATCGCCATGATTGCCCCGCGAACCTGCCGGTCGGTACCCTTCCAGGCTTGCCCCTTGGGGGCATAGTGCGGGGCCGGCTGTCCGGCCTTGATCCACGCGCAGTGCTCGAAAACCGGGCAAGTCTCGCATTTAGGGGAGCGGGCGGTGCAGATCAGCGCGCCGAGTTCCATTACCGAGATGTTCCAACGGTTCGCGGTTTCGGTGTCTTCGGGCTGCACCTGCCGGGCGCGGGCGAACTCGCTGGCCCGCGGGTTCGGTTCGGGCAGGGCCATCGCGCCGAAGAGCCGGGCGTGCACCCGGCGAATGTTCGTGTCCACCACCACGGTGCGCTGCCCGTAGGCGAAGCAGGCGATCGCCGCGGCGGTGTACTCGCCCACCCCCGGCAGGGTCCGCAGCCGCTCTTCGGTTTCGGGGACGATGCCGTTGTATTCGGTGGTAATTTCGATGGCCGCCGCATGCAAGCGCATGGCCCGGCGCGGGTAGCCTAGGCGCCCCCAGGCTTTGAGCGCCTCGGATAGTGGCTCCGCGGCAAGATCTTGGGGCCGCGGCCAGCGGCGCATCCACTCTTCCCAGACGGGCTGCACTCGTACTACGGGGGTTTGCTGCAGCATAAATTCACTGACCATGACGGCCCACCCGGTGACTCCGGGGCGTCGCCAAGGAAGGTCGCGGGCGTTGGCGGAGTACCAGTCATTGATAAGGCGGTGGATTTCTTGCACGTACTCCACTCTAAGCGAGCCGATTCACGGTGCGGAATCGGCTCGCATTACCGCGCTGCGGGCCAGAGATGAACTAGCCTTAAGCTATGAGCAATGCATCGGGGGCAAAATCGGCGGCGAGCGTATATCGCCGACGGCGCATTGCCGTGGTCGCGATCGCGCTGGCTATTGTCGGTTTGCTGGTGTGGGGCGCCGTTGCGCTGGCCGGAATCCTCGGGGCCAGTCCGGCAGGAGCTGGCGATCCGCAAGCCGCGCCGACCAACTCGGCAAGCCCCAGCGAATCAGCCGAACCGAGCTCGGACGGAAAATGCACGGTGGAAGAGATCGAAATCACCGCGCAGACGGATGCCGGTTCCTACGCCACCGACAGGCAGCCTGTGCTCATCCTCGGGATCGAGAATACCTCCAAGCGTGAGTGCGAGCTGAACGTGGGCACCACGCAGCAGGAATTTTTGATTACCAGCGGCAACGATCGGATCTTCTCCACGGTCGATTGCCTCACCGACGGCGAAGACGTACAGCTCATGATGAAGCCGGGGCAGAAAGAATCTGCGCGCTTCTCCTGGTCCCGGCAGCGTTCGGCCCCGGGCTGCAAGTCGGTCAACGTGCAGCCCCGACCTGGAACCTACAAGTTCACCGCGGCCTTGGGCGAAAACAACTCGGAGCCCGTCACCTTCCAACTGGACTAAATGTAGCGGTCCAGCAGCGAGGATTCGGCCATGCGGGCCAGCCCCTCGCGGATCGACCGTGCACGCTGTTCGCCAACCCCTTCGATTTCCATCAAGGACGTGGTCGAAGCGGCCATGAGATGCTGCAGGTTGTCGAAGGCGGCTACCAAGCGCTCGCCGATAGCCTTGGGCACCGTGCGGATTTGCGAGAGCAGCCGGTAGCCCTTCGGGGTGAGCTGGTCATCTTGGCTCACCGTCGCGTGCGGGAACAGGATCTTGGTCAGCGCCTCCAGCTCGATCAACTGCGAATCGGAAATCTCATGCAGCTTTTCAAGCGCCGCATCGATATCCAGCTCCGCGCCCTCGGCGTTGGAGTAATCACGCAGGATCAGCTGGTTGTCGGTCTGGATCCCGGCGAGCAGCTCGGCATGCTGAGCTGCCAGCAAGCGGCCATCCACACCGAGTTCGAGCACGTGGCGGGAGATCTCTTCGCTGGTGCGCCGCAGCATCTCGGTGCGCTGCAACACCGCAAGCACCTCGCGCACCGTGGCAACGTCCTCGATTTCGGCTGCCGACAGGGCGCTGGTCACCTGATCCAGGCGGTGCCGATAGCGTTCCAGGGTGGCCACCGCCTGATTGCCGCGAGCCAGCAGCCGCCCGCTGGTTTCCAGCACGTAGCGCTCGCCGGCGGCATAGAGGGTGATGGTGTGCATCGACTGGGACACCGAAATCACCGGGAAACCTGTCTGCATCGCCACCCGCTCGGCCGTACGGTGCCTGGTGCCCGACTCCTGGGTTTCGATCACCGCGTCCGGCATCAGCTGCACGCCGGCTTGGAGCAGCTGCTTGCCGGTTGCGTCAAGAATGATCGCCCCGTCCATTTTCGCCAGTTCGCGGATCCGGGTCGGGGCGTATTCGGTATTGATGCGGAAACCGCCGGAGCAGATGGACTCGACCACCCGGTCGTGGCCGAGGACTATCAGCGCTCCGGTGCGTCCGCGCTGGATGCGTTCGAGACCTTCGGCAAGTTCGGTTCCCGGGGCGATGCGGGCCAGGGTGGAGAGCAATGCGGGGGTGGGGTGCAGTTTCACCGTGCGTCCTTTCAGCGGGCAGCAACCCCCATTTTATCGCGTGGAGTTCTGCCTTTGGGTAAAGGCGACATCCAGGGCCTCGGCGATCGACTCGACCTGGAAGACGCGGATGCCTGCCGGAATGTTTTTCAGCGGCTCGGGGGTGGCCGGAGCCATGGCGAAGGAGAACCCCAAGCGGGCCGCCTCGGTGATGCGGCGGGAGATCTCCGGAACCTGGCGGACCTCACCGGCCAGGCCCACCTCGCCGAAGGCGACGAAGTCCTGCGGGAGCGGGAATTCGTTCATCGAGGAAGCGATCGCCAGGGCGCAGGAGAGATCGGCAGCCGGTTCGGAGATTTTCACTCCGCCGACGGTGGCGATATAGGAATCCATGGAGGACAGATCCATGCGGGCACGCGCTTGGAGGACCGCGAGCACCATCTGCGCACGGGCCGGATCCAGGCCGCTGGTCGCGCGGCGCGGGGCCGGTGCGGTTGAGCGCGAAAGCAGCGTCTGCACCTCGGCGACCAGTGGGCGCCGGCCCTCCAAGGTCACCGTGATGCAGGTGCCGGGCACCGGATTGCGGGTTCGCGTTACGAAGAGTTTCGACGGGTCGGTCAGCGATTGGATGCCATCTTCATTCAAGTCGAAGCAGCCCACCTCGTCGGTAGCGCCGTAGCGGTTTTTCAGCGCGCGCAGGATGCGCAGCCGGGAATGCTTCTCCCCGTCGAATTGGCAGACCACGTCCACCAGGTGCTCGAGCAGGCGGGGGCCGGCTACCGAGCCTTCCTTGGTCACATGCCCGACCATGATGGTGGTCATCGCGCGGGTCTTTGCCGCGTTGATGATGGAGGCGGCAACCTCACGCACCTGCGAAACGCCGCCGGCGGAACCATCGATCTCGGCCGAGGAGAAGGTCTGCACCGAGTCCAAAACCAGCAGCTGCGGGTCGATCTCGCGGATCTGCCCGAGGGCCAAGGACAGGTCAGTTTCGGCCGCCAGGTAGAGATTGTCCGCGATGGCGTTGATGCGCTCGGCGCGGGATTTCACCTGCGCCGCGGATTCTTCGCCGGTTAGATAGAGCACGCGAAGCCCGGTCTGGGCGGCCTTCGCCGCGACGTCGAGGAGCAGCGTGGATTTGCCCACTCCGGGCTCGCCGGCGAGCAGGATCGCCGCGGCGGGCACCAAGCCGCCGCCAAGCACCCGGTCCAGTTCGGAGACGCCGCTGCTGCGGAAAGCCGCCGCGGAACCGTCAATTTCCGAGATGGGCTGGGCAAGGTTTGCGACCTTCGCCGCCGGGGCGGTGCGAGCGGTTACCGCGCCGACTTCCTCCACCGAACCCCAGGCCTGGCATTCGCCGCAACGGCCGACCCATTTGATCGTCGTCCAGCCGCATTCGGCGCATTTATAGCTTGCTGAAGACTTGCTGCGTGTCGAGGTCTTGGCCATGTACCAATGCTATCGAGGCCGGCGGACAATTCAGCTCAGGCGGGGCAGCGGCCCGACGGCTTCTTGGTGATCGCGGCCGGCGGCCTGCAGGAGGTCGACGACCAGCGGACGCAGGAGCAGCACCAGCCCTTCGCCTTGGAGCCCCTCGACGCCCAGCTCCCGCGGGTCAAGCTGGGCTGCCACGGCTTCGAGCTGGTGGCGCGCGGCCTTCTCGAATTTTCGCTGCCCCGCCACGGTGGGTTCGCGCACCGAATGGGCCATGGTGTTGACCGCCTCGGACACATCGCGCAGCAGCGGTGCCACATTCTGCGCCCCCTCGGCGGTCAGCGCGCCGTTGCTGAGCACCGAAGCCAGGCGGCGGGCGAAGACGCGGCTATTGCGTGCGGCACGGTCGTAGTGCTCCAGCCGCAAGGCGAGCCGGGCAAGTTCGTGCCGGTGCCTGCGCGCCGTGGGGGACAGGGTGGCGATTTCCTTGGCCACGCGGAAGGCCGAGGGAAGCTTTTCGACGTGGCGTTGCGTGGCGCGCGCCTTGATCAGGGCGTGGAAGGCCGAGCGGTGATCGTCGTCCCGCACCGCCCAGGAGCATTCGATCATTGCCTCGGAGAGTTCTTTGAGCAGATCCGACAGGGCGCCGATCGGGGTGCGCCGCGGATCGCTGGGCCATAGCACGATGATCAGCAGCGCCAGCACAGAACCGGTCATGGCGTCGAATGATCTGGCGAAGGGCCCGTCCGCGCTGATCGGCAGCAATACCACCAGGGCGGATTGCATGCCCAGCTGGGTGGAGAAGATCGCTCCCGAATCCAGGTAGCGGGCAACAACCAAGGACAGCGACATGACCGCCGCGGCCTGCCAGATGCCCTGCCCCCACCAGTGCATGAGCCCATCGCCCAGCGCCACGCCGAGCGTGCAGCCCAGGGCCACCTCGGCGGTGCGCCGGGTGGTGGTGGCGGCCCCGAAGCCCAGCGAGATCAGCGCGCTGGTGGCGGCGAAGATGGGGTCCGTGTGCCCCCAGATCGCCGAGGCGATCCAGAACGCGCCGATTGCCCCCAGGGTCATGCGCAGGATGCGCGGCAAGGAATTGCGCGCGCGCACCAGCCCGGAACGGTTGCGTTGGGCCAGGAACTTGCTCACGCGTTGCGGAATTCGTGCTTGGGGCATGTGACTAGTGTTCCACGAGCCGCCGTGACGTGGCGCACTGGCTACGAGGTTATTGCGGCCGTGAGCGAGCTCACGGTGCGTTCGAAAGGTTGTTAACCTTTTGTTCACCTTCGCCGGGTCAGCTGGTTACCTCGGGCGTTTAACGTCGTATACGAAGCGTGGCAGATGTCCGCTGCTGGTTCTACTTAGATCATCGATAAATGGGGAGTTATACTCGTGAAGCTCAATCGTTTTGGCAGCGCAGCTGCAGTCCTTTCCGTCGCCGCGCTCGCGCTGACCGCCTGCGGATCCGACAACCCAACCGCAGCCGCTGGCTCGGAAGGTGCAGACAGCTCGGCGGCAGCCGGCGTCACCGGCACGCTGACCGGCATTGGCGCTTCCAGCCAGAACTCGGCCATGGAAGCCTGGATCACCGGCTTCAAGGCTGAGAATGCAGACGCCAACGTGCAGTACTCGCCAGATGGCTCCGGCGCGGGCCGCGAAGCATTCCTCGCAGGCGGCGCGCAGTTCGCCGGCTCGGATGCCTACCTGAAGGCCGATGAGGCAGACAAGGCCAAGGAAGTTTGCGGTCCCGAGGGCGCATTCAACATCCCTGCCTACGTCTCCCCGATCGCGATTGCCTTCAACCTGGAGGGCGTCGAAGAGATCAACATGGATTCGGCAACCATCGCCAAGGTGTTCAAGAAGGAAATCACCAAGTGGAATGATGAGGCTATCGCCAGCCAGAACCCGGACGTTGAACTTCCGGACACCGCCATCACCGTGGTGCACCGCAACGACGAATCCGGCACCACCGAGAACTTCGTCGAGTACCTCTCCGCCGCTGCCGGCGATGTCTGGGACTACGACGTTTCCGGTGACTGGCCAAGCGACATCCAGTCGGAGAACGCCAAGGGCACCTCCGGCGTGGTTTCGACCACCACCTCCACCAATGGCGCCATCACCTACGCCGACTTCTCCGCGGTAGGCAACCTGTCCACCGTAAACGTGAAGGTCGGCGAGGAATACACCAAGATCTCGGCCGAGGCGGCAGCCAAGGCGCTGGAGACCGCGACCCCAGTCGAAGGCGCAGCCGAGATCGATCTGGCGCTGGACCTGGAGCGCGACACCACCGAAGCCGGCACCTACCCAATCGTGCTGCTTTCGTACCACATCTTCTGCACCACCTACGAAGATCAGGCTACAGTTGACCTGGTAAAGGCCTTTGGCAACTACGTGATCTCGGAAGACGGCCAGAAGACCGCTCAGGACTCGGCGGGCAACGCGCCAATCTCGGCGGCAATCGCCGAGAAGGCCGCTAAGTCGTTGGACGCAATCACCGTCGCCAAGTAGTAACAACGCAGCACCGCGTGGGCGGATCGAAGTGATTCGCCCACGCAACCCCCTCCACCCCACGACCTCGCAGTCGTAACCCCCTCCCTTGTAAAGGCTCCTGCCATGACTACCAATGCTTTGAAAAGCAAGTCATCGACCTCGGGTCAAGCGGGCGACAAGATCTTCTCCGGAACGGCATTAGCCGCCGGGGTGCTGATCCTAGTCACGCTGTTCGCCGTTGCGATCTTCTTGCTCATTCAGGCCCTGCCGACGTTTGTCGCCGATCCGGCCGACATTTCCGGCGGGGAAGGCTTCTTCGCCTACATCTGGCCGATTGTTATCGGCACCGTGATCGCCTCGGCGATCGCAATTCTTATCGCCACTCCCGTCGGTATCGGCGTGGCCCTGTTCATCTCGCACTTCGCCCCGCGCAAGGTCGCCGGCCCGCTGGGCTACGTCATCGACCTGCTGGCCGCGATCCCTTCGGTGATCTACGGCGCCTGGGGTTATATGGTGCTCGCCCCGGCGCTTGTTCCGGCCTTCGAATGGCTGGCTACGAACCTGGGCTTCATCCCGATTTTCGCCGGTCCTGCCTCGCAGACCGGTAAGACCATGCTCACCGCAGGCATCGTGCTGGCGGTCATGGTCTTGCCGATCATCACCTCGCTGAGCCGCGAAATCTTCTTGCAGACCCCGAAGCTCCACGAGGAGGCGGCCCTGGCTTTGGGCGCCACCCGCTGGGAAATGATCACCACCGCGGTGATCCCCTTCGCCCGTCCGGGAATCATCTCCGCGGTCATGCTGGGCCTGGGGCGCGCGCTGGGTGAAACCATGGCGGTAGCACTGGTGCTCTCCACCGGCAACCTGATCCCATCGCTGATCAAGACCGGCAACCAGACGATCGCGGCAGAAATCGCGTTGAACTTCCCCGAGGCTTTCGGGTTGCGTCTGGCCGAGCTGATCGCCGCCGGCCTGGTTCTGTTCATGATCACGCTGATCGTGAACATGATCGCCCGTGGCATCATCGCCCGGCACAAGGAATTCTCGGGAGCTAACTGATGAGTGTCATGACTACTAACACCCAAGCGGCCCAGCCGACCCCGCCGAGCCGCAAGCGCAATTCGCTTTCCAAGGGAAAGCTGCCGCGCTGGGCGGTGCCCGCCACCGCGGCCGGCGCGATCATCATCGGTGCCGCGTTCTCCACGCTGACCGGCTTCAGCGTGGCAACCTTCGCGATCTACTCGGCGGTGCTCTTCGTGATCGCCGGTACGGTGATCACCTCGGTGGTCGAGGGCAGGCGCCAGGGCCGGAACGCCATGTGGACCTACTTGATCTACGGGGCCTTCCTGCTGGCGCTGATCCCGCTCGCCTCGGTGCTCTATACGGTGCTGGAAAAGGGATTGCCGGGGATGAACTCGCACTTCCTGTTCAGCTCCATGAACGGGGTCACCGGTGCGGTGGACAACCAGAGCGTAGCGGACGGCGCGCCGGTTATCGGCGGTGCCTACCACGCGCTGCTGGGCACGCTGATGATTACCTTGTGGGCTACCGTCATCTCGGTGCCGGTGGGCATGCTCACCGCGGTCTACCTCGTCGAATACGGGAAGAACGGAGTGCTGGCCAAGGCCATCACCTTCTTCGTCGACGTGATGACCGGTATCCCTTCGATCGTTGCCGGCCTGTTCGCCGCCGCGTTCTTCGGACTGATCCTAGGCCCGAACGCCCGCATGGGCATCGTCGCGGCCGTAGCGCTCAGCGTGCTGATGATCCCTACGGTGGTGCGTTCCACCGAGGAAATGCTCAAGATCGTTCCGAACGAGTTGCGCGAGGCTTCCTACGCGCTGGGCGTGCGCCGCTGGCGCACCATCTTGAAGGTAGTGATCCCGACCGCGATCTCCGGCATCGCCTCCGGCGTCACCCTGGCTATTGCCCGCGTGATTGGCGAGACCGCGCCGATCCTGGTGACCGCAGGCATTGCCAGCAGCATCAATATGAACGTCTTCGCAAACTGGATGTCCACGCTGCCGACCTTCATCTACTACCAGATCCTGACTCCGACCAGCCCGACGAATATCGATCCTTCGGTGCAGCGCGCCTGGGCCGCTGCCCTGCTGCTCATCCTGATGGTGATGGCACTGAACCTCGGTGCCCGATTGATCGCCTCGCTGTTCGCCCCGAAGAAGGGCCGTTGAGCCGCTAGGCTCCGGCACTCACCCCACTAGATTTTCAAGGATTACACCATGGCAAAACGTATCGACGTCAATGATCTGAACGTCTACTACTCCAAGTTCCTCGCGGTTGAAGACATCTCGATCAACATCGAGCCAAAGTCCGTCACCGCATTCATCGGCCCCTCGGGCTGCGGCAAGTCCACCTTCCTGCGCACGCTGAACCGCATGCACGAGGTCATCCCCGGCGGCCGCGTCGAGGGCCAGGTGCTGCTCGACGGCGATGACCTCTACGGCCCAGGCGTTGACCCGGTGACCGTGCGCAGCCAGATCGGCATGGTCTTCCAGCGTCCGAACCCATTCCCCACCATGTCCATCAAGGACAATGTGCTGGCCGGAGTGAAGCTGAACGGCAAGAAGATCTCCCGCTCCGATGCGGATTCGCTGGTTGAGAAGTCCTTGCGTGGCGCGAACCTGTGGAACGAGGTCAAGGATCGATTGGACAAGCCAGGCTCCGGGCTTTCCGGTGGCCAGCAGCAGCGCCTGTGTATCGCGCGCACCATCGCGGTGAAGCCCGACGTCATCTTGATGGATGAGCCTTGCTCGGCGCTGGACCCGATCTCCACGCTGGCTATCGAGGATTTGATCAACGAGCTGAAGAGCGAATTCACCGTGGTGATCGTGACCCACAATATGCAGCAGGCCGCGCGTGTTTCGGATCGGACCGCGTTTTTCAACATCGCGGGCACCGGCAAGCCGGGCAAGCTCATCGAGTACAACGAAACCGCTGCTATCTTCTCCAACCCGGAGCAGAAGGCCACCGAGGATTACGTCTCCGGACGCTTCGGATAAAGATTTCGTCTGCCGCCCCTATTGCGACGGGGCGGCAGACGGACCGGAAGGGGGGTCTTCCGGGGATCCTGGAGGGGATCACCGCCAGCGGCGCCATGCGAAAGCAAGGCGCCGCTGGTTTTTAAGCAATGATGTAAAGGTCGCTTGACTGTAAAGTTTGATTTACGTGCTGAGAGGTTGAACCAGGAGTTGAGATGAATACGAAAACCGTGGCCCAGTCCAAGTGGGGGCGATCGCGCTTCGGCGGCGGCTCGGCGGCGCTGATCATCACCAGCCTGCTAGTGGGGATCTTGCTCTCCGCCGGCGGGGGACTGCTCTTCGCCAGACTGAACTTCCCGGAAAATTTCGTAATGGCGGCCCTGGTCATGATGGCCGGCCTGCTGCCGGTGCTTTCGGTGGCCTGCTGGGCGCTGCTGCTGGACCGGGATACCTTGCGCGGGGCCACGAAGAATCCCGAGATATCGGTGGAATCCCAGTGGTACGACAAGGCTGCGGTCGGGGTCTTCCAGGACCTCCTGCTCGTCTGCGGCCTGGGTGGCGCGGTGTTTTCCTTCCTGCAGGTCCAGGCCTCGATCGGGTTGGTATTAGCCGGTGTCGTCTTGCTGGCCATGGTGGACTTCGCGGTGCGCTACTGGCTGATCAAGCGAGTCGAGGGGTAGTGGAAAACACCTTGCCCGCACGCCGCTTGGAGCGTGGCTTCTCCCAGCAGGCGCTCGCCGACGAGCTCGGAGTCTCCAGGCAAACGATCATTTCGCTGGAGAAGGGCCGCTATGACCCGTCCCTGCCGCTGGCGTTCAAACTCGCCGAGGTCTTCGACTGCAAGATCGAAGACCTCTTCCGGCCGGACGCCAAGTAATAAATGAAGTCACGGGGATGCGCCGGAAGCAGATTTTAGGTTACGTTGGTATGTGACTCAGGGCACTTGCAAGAAAAGAGATACCGCAATGGGACGCAAGATCCTGCGACGGCGCATTATCCGCGCCACGCTGGGCGGTAGCAGCTTTGTCCGCGAGGAAAAGCTCGCCGGTGAAGAGCCATTGGAGATCCGCTTCGGATCCACCGCATTCACCACCTCGATGCGCACCCCAGGGGACGACTTCGACTTGGTCGCCGGCTTCCTGCACGCCGAGGGAATCATTGCGCGCTCCGAGCAGCTGACCGCCATGCGCTACTGCATGGGCACCGACGATGAGGGCAACCAAACCTATAACGTCATCGAGGCCCAATTGGGCTTCGGCGCCCAGCCTCCTGACCCGTCCGCGGCCCGCAACGTGGTGACCAGCTCGGCCTGCGGCATCTGCGGAACCAACTCCATCGACGAGGTCCGCAAGAAATCCAGCTACGAACTCGATCCTGAAGCCGGGCGGCTGGAGCTCGCGGTGCTGTTGGCGATGCCGGACACCCTGCGCGACTCCCAGAAGCTCTTCAGCTCCACCGGCGGGGTCCACGCCGCGGGGCTTTTCAGCACCACCGGTGAGCTGCTCATCCTGCGCGAAGACGTGGGGCGGCACAACGCGGTGGACAAGGTCATCGGCGCGGCGCTGCGTGATAACCGCCTGCCGCTGAGCCATACAATTCTGCAGGTTTCCGGACGCGCGTCATTCGAATTAGTGCAGAAAGCCGCCATGGCGGGAATCCCGGTGCTCAGTGCCGTCAGCGCACCTTCTTCGCTAGCCGTAGAGCTGGCAGATGAATGTGGCGTAACGCTGGCCGGATTCTCCCGTGGGAACAGCATCAACTTATACACTCATGCCCAACGCATTTTAGGCACTCAGTAGCTCAGTGGAGGAAGACCATGCATCTCCCAGCCCCCAAAGATGACATCAATGAAGATGATCTCAAGGTCGGTGACCCCAAGCGCAGCGCCGCCGGCCTCAAGGCCGTCGCCGTTTCCTTGCAACGCGGCTTCGCCGAAGCAGGGGTAAGCCGCACCCTGCTTTCCATGGCGCGCATCAACCAGCGCGGTGGATTCGACTGTCCGGGTTGCGCCTGGCCCGAATCGATTACCGGGGCGCGCAAGCCGGCAGAATTCTGCGAGAACGGTGCCAAGGCCATTGCCGAGGAAGCCAGCGCCCGCACCGTCACCCCGGAGTGGTGGGAACAGCACCCGATCAGCGTATTGCGCGAAAAAACAGAATACTGGCTTGGTTCGCAGGGGCGCATCAGCGCACCGATGATCATCCGCGCCGGAGATACCCACTACAAGCCGATTAGCTGGGCCGAAGCCTTCAGCACCATCGGTGAGCACGTCAACGCCAGCACCCCGGAGAAGTGTGTCTTCTACACCTCGGGGCGCACGGCAAATGAGACGGCGTTCATGTACCAGTTGCTCGCCCGCTCGCTGGGCACCAACAACCTGCCCGACTGCTCGAACATGTGCCATGAGTCCTCGGGCTCGGCCATGAATCCGACCATCGGCATCGGCAAAGGCACCGTCTCGCTGGAAGACTTCGACCACGCCGAACTGATCTTCGTGGTCGGCCAGAACCCGGGAACCAACCACCCGCGGATGCTGTCGGCGCTCGCCGACGCACGCAAACGCGGGGCCAAGATCGTTGCGGTGAATCCGCTGCCCGAGGCCGGATTCTTTGGATTCAAAGACCCGCAGACCGTGGGCGGCATGCTCGGCAAGCCGAGCGAAATCAGCACGCACTTCCTGCAGATCAAGGTCGGTGGAGACCTGGCGCTCTTCCAGGCCTTCGGGCATCTCCTGCTCGCAGAGGAGGAGAAGAATCCGGGATCCGTGGTGGACCAGAAGTTCGTCGCCGAGGTGACCGACGGGTTCGAAGCCTACAAGAGCGCCCGCGCCGAACTGGATTGGGAAGCCACTGAAGAGGCCACCGGCCTGACCCGTGCGCAGATCACCGAGATCGCCGAACTGCTCATTGCTTCCAAGGCCTCCATCTTCTGCTGGGCGCTGGGCCTGACCCAGCAGCCGCATTCGGTGCCGACGCTGAAGGAAATCATCAACCTGCTGCTGCTGCAAGGCAACTTCGGCAAGCCCGGCGCCGGGGCTTGCCCGGTACGCGGCCACTCGAATGTGCAGGGCGACCGCACCATGGGGATCTGGGAGAAGCCCACAGAAGAGCTCCTGGAGGCGCTGGATGCCGAATTCGGCATCGACTCCCCACGCGCCCATGGCTACGACTCCACGGAGGCCTTGGACGCCTTTGAGCAGGACGAGGTGGACGTGTTCGTCTCTATGGGCGGCAACTTCGCCCTGGCGAACTCGGAAACCGAGTTGCTCGAAGCGGGCATGCAGCGTGCCAAGCTCACGGTGCACATCTCCACCAAGCCAAACCGTTCCCACGTGGTGCACGGGCAGACCTCGCTGATCCTGCCGACGCTGGGGCGCACGGACAAGGACGATAAGCACCCAAAGGGTGCGCAGTTCCTCTCCGTGGAGGACTCGATGTCGGTGATCCACTCGACCCAGGGCCGGCTCACCCCGGTCTCCGAGCATCTGCTGTCCGAACCGGTGATCGTGGCCCGCATGGCCCAGGCCATCCTGGGCGATGACCACGTCGTGAACTGGCGGGGCATGGCCGAGGACTATGACGTGATCCGTGATCATATCGCTCGGGTGCTGCCCGGATTCGAGGACTTCAATCGGCGGGTGCGCGAACGCAACGGGTTCGTGCTGCCCAACGCGCCACGCGATACACGCTCCTTCGCCACCGACATCGGCAAGGGCCGGTTCACGGTCTCGCCTTTCGAGGCGCTCAAGGCCCCGGAAGGCCACCTGATCTTGCAGACCATGCGCAGCCATGACCAGTACAACACCACGTTCTACGGACTGGATGACCGGTACCGTGGCATCAAGGACGGGCGTCGGGTAATCCTCATTCACCCGGAGGACCTGGCCGAAATGGGGTTCAAGGACCGCGAGCTGGTCGATGTGATCTCGACCTTCGCCGGCACCGAACGCCGGGCGAACAGGTTCCGTCTGGTGTCCTATCCGACGGCAAAGGGGTGTGCCGCGGCTTACTTCCCGGAAGCCAACGCTTTGGTGCACCGCGGACTAGTCGCCCGCGAGTCCAATACTCCTGGCTTCAAGGCGATGAGCGTACGCTTCGTGCCGCATACCGAGCAGCCCGGACCGACCTTGGATAGCTAGCCCACCGGGTCCATGGCAAGGGCCAGGATCGCCCCGGCAAGTATGCAGATTGCCGGGGTGGCGATCCAGTGCCCGTAGACCTTCACGACCCGGTACCAGACGACCGACTCGAAGGCCTGGTTCGCGCCGGCGCCGACAATAGAGCTGGTGACGGCCTGGGTGGTGGACAGCGGCAGGTGCAGCAGCATCGAGCCGACGTAGAGCATGGTCGCGGCGACGCCTTGGGCGACCATGCCACGCAGCGGATCAAAATTCACCAGCCGGCGCGAGAGCGTATAGGTGATCCGCCAGCCGCCGAGGAGCACCCCGAAAGACAGCGCCGAAGCGGCGATCAGCTGAATGGCCAAGGCCACCGGTCCCGGATCCATATGTCCGCCGGTGATGAGCACCAGGGTGATCGTTGCCGCGGTACGCTGGCCGTCCTGCAGCCCGAGGCCCAGCGCCACGGCGCAGGCCGCGATAGCCTGGCCCGCTCGGGAGCGGGTATTGACGTCCCGGGAAGTATCGTGGCGCATCAGCCAGGTTGCCGGGACCACCAGCAAGAAGGAGGCGGTGTACGCGATGAGCGGGGTGACCAGCAGTGGCAGCAGTACGGAGCGGGTAAAGAGGTCCACCGCGCCCCCCAGCGACTCATTGCCCAGCCAGGAGTTCGCCGCACCGGCACCGACCAACGCGGAGATCAGAGCGTGCGTGGAGGAGACCGGTATGCCTCGCCACCAGCAAAACAGCAGCCAGGCCCCGGCGGCCAAGAGCGCTGCGATCAACAACTTCATCCCGACGGTGCCGTCGGGCAGCTGCATGTTCAACCGGCTGATCAGCACCGTACTGAAGGTGGTGGTCGCCATGGTGCCGATGAAGGCGAACAAAGCGGCGGCACCGACCGCGATAGCCGGGCTCAGCGCACGGGTACGTACGGCCGCCGCGACGGCGGTAGAGGAGTCCCTGAACCCGTTGAGCACCGCATAACCCAGAGTCAGTACGATGGCGATGGTGGTGAATAAGGGGAGCAAATCCATGAGTTTTCTAGGATTCCTTGACCAGCACGCGGCCGAGGTGATCGGAGAACTGGCGCAGGGTGTTCGCGGTGAGCAGCAAGTGATCGGCTACGCGCTGATGCTTGTGAATTGTGGAGGCTTTGGAAAAGTTGGAGATTTCATCAATCCAAACCAGGTGAGTACGCGCCGCACGCTTTGAGTACTGCATCATCTGCAGCCAGTTGTCTTCCAAATCATCAAGCTTATTCAGGCTTCGCACGGAATTCGAGGCGAGCTCGGCGAGCTGAGAGATCAGTTCCAGCTGCTCGGCGGCTCGTTCCGACAGCGGTGTGGAACCCAAGGTATTGATCAGTTCGCCAATGCCGCGTAGCTGCTCCATGGTTTCGTGCAGCAGCCGCGAAAACATGTACATGTCTTCGCGCGGTAGCGGACTGATGTAGCTGGTACGCAGATGGGTGAGCAACGCGTGCAAGAGATCCGAGGCTTGGGCTTCCGCCGTGGCGAGCTCCTTGAGCTGCTCGGAACGTCCCTCGGGATTGCCGATCATTTCGGAAACGCTGGCCACCGAATTGCGGATGGTGCTTGCCAAGTCGCTCAGCAATTCAATGCCGCGCGATGCTGAAGGAAAGATTTGGAACTTCACGTTGTTCGGCGCACCATTCGTCTCAGGTCACAGTTTTGGTACTAACGCTGAACAGTTTACGTCGCAAAGGTTAACTTCGAAACGTAAGTGATGCCGGGCCGGGAACGCCTCTCGGCGGAAGGCCGCTCGAAGCGGCAGAATTTTGGAGCCCGGGGTTACCAGCGGCCCGGCACCGTCTACTAGTTTTCTCGCACTAAGCGCTTGCTGTCAACCATAGGGGGAACCGCGTGCGCATTCTCACGTTAGTTACGCAGTGATTTCTCGATGCCGCTGAGGCACAGCAAGCCACAGCAGAACCAGATGGCCCCGGCCGGCCCCGCCCCGACTGCCACGGTGCTGGCGGCCATCGGCAGGATCACCTGGCCCAGACGATTGCCCATCAGGCGGACCGCGAGTGCTCCCCCGCGGTCCTGCGAGGGCACGGAGGTGGACACCATGGTCATGGTCACCGGTTGACCCATGCCGAGGAAGAACCCACCGATCAGCAGCGCCAATCCGGCGAGCCAGAGCGTATCGATGAACAGGGGCGCAAGGGCGATGGTTATGCCCGCCGTATACAGGCTGGTGAGCAGTATTGACTTGCGGCTGAAGTGGCGTGAGATCCAGGGAAGGAAGAGCCGCGAGACCACCGAAGCGCTGCCTCGGATTGCCAGCAAGACACCCACGGCGGCCGGTGTTACGCCATGCTTTTCTGCCACCAAGGGGAGGAACGCGGTGAGGATGTCCAAGATCGACAGCAATGTCAGCGAGGCGAGCATATGCGAAGGCATGCCTTTGACCTTGAGAATCGAAACCATCGAAGCCTGTGGCCCAGGCGTGGAGCTGGCAGCAACCTTCTTGATTCTCGGCTGCAGATTAGGCAGGAGGAGCGGAATGGCAAGCAACGCGCAGGCGCCGCCGATCCACAGCGAAAGATTGATATCGGCAATGCGTTCGGGGGAGTCGGCCACCGTGGAAGTGCCGAGGATGATTCCTGCGATCAGCGGTCCGAGGAACTGGCCGGCCGAGTACGCGGCGGTGAACCAGCCGAAGCCCTTATCCAGCTGGTCATCGGGAAAATAGCGGGCGATGGAGGACTGCCCGCCAATGGTGAACATCAAATGCCCCATGCCCAGTATCGCGCTGGCAACGGCCACCATGATGTATCCCTGAGCTGCGGCAATGCCCAATGACCCCAGCCCCATCAACCCGGCTCCGGCGAGCATGAGAAAGCGAATTTTGGGGATGCGTGAACTGAAGCGTCCCAGCCACACCGCGGTGACCATCGGCAACAGGGCGTATGCCGCGGTGGCGAGCCCCACCGTGACCGGACCGGCGTCCAGGGATATGAGCTTGTATGTGGTGACCGGGCGTACAAGGTTCAGCGTGGTCTGCGAAAGAAGGGCGGTAGCGACGAGGATCAGTAGCCATCGCAGGGTTCCAGAAGCTGCATTATTGGCTTCCGCGCCCACTATGCCTACCTTTTCTCGCCGTCAGTATCTCAAATCAATCCTATAGGCTTATGATTGGCAATCAGTCCAACGTGCCCTGCCGCCAGAGCCGGGCACAGGCTTCCAAGTCCTCTGCGGTGTTCGCCATCGACTTGGCTCGGGCGGTCAGTTTCGAGCCGCGGGTTTCATGCGCCAGATCTGCCGCGTCTGCATGCTCGGTCATTCCCAACGCGAGAACCCGGCAATAGGCCGCGGTGCGCTCCAACGCGTGGGCAAAGTCTCCGTCGAAGGCTCCGGAAAGGATGGAAGTTGCCATGTTTTTAAGTTCTTCGGCCGTCGGCGGTTCGGCAACACCGGCCACCAGGCGTTCCACCTCGGCACGATGGGATCCGGCACGGAACCGGGCAGACATGGTTTCAGCGTTGTTCATGGTTGCCGCGCGGATGGCATAGAGGCGCCACAAGGCTCCTGGCAGGGACCTCGCAGGGGCTTCGGACCAGAGTTCGGCAAGAACCTCTAGACCTTCGGTTTCGGCGACTTGAATTAGCCTTTGCGAAACCTCAGGGTCCTCGTTCGCGATTCCGCGGCGAACGAAGGCCTGCGCCGAAAGATGAGCTGCTTCCGAGATGCGCGCCGGGTCGGCGCCGCCTTCGTAGGGGTCGAAATCTATGGGAGCGAAGGGCCGTGGCTTGTGATGTCTGAACCCTGCGACTTGGCCAACTTTGGATCCTGCGCGTGCACCTTTCATGGCTTCGAGACTACTCCTCTTTGGTGGACGGCGCCCCATTGGGCTGGGTGTGAAACGACGCATACAAAAAACTGGTTATTCGCGGAAGGCGGCAGGGTTTTCAGCGTGAGAGGGTGCTGGCGGAGAGGAAGCTTGCCCCGATATCTACAATGAATTGCATGCTTCACCGACACTATGAGGGGCCTGCAACTACCTGCGGTAGCGCGTTCCAGAGCGGCCGCTGGCCGGCCATGGACCCCTTGCAACGCCACGAAAATTGGCTCGATTAAGGATGAATCGCTACTTCGGGTATTATGGATTTTGGCTTCGGCCGTGCGCCTTTAGCTCAGTTGGTAGAGCACTGGACTTTTAATCCATTGGTCGCGGGTTCGACCCCCGCAGGGCGCACCACATAAGAACCGGGGTTCGCTTGCTCAGGCAAGTGGACCCCGGTTCTTTTTCATGTTGAATCAGGCCCGGGGCGGCCTGAGTCTTTACCAGCTCTCTATCTGCGTGAATTCCCGAATGAGGCGGAACGGATTGTCGTAGAAGACGATTTTGTGGGCACGTGTTCCGCCGCGCAGGGCGGGAACGATTTCGCAGCAGCCATATTCCCAAACGACGAGCGTCGTGGGTTGGTCGACCGAGGATTCATCCCAATCCTTCGGGATGGTTGGAGTGTAGATCCATAACTCGCTTTCGACGTCGTTGAGATTATTGGTGACAGATTTCCAGCCTCGACGACCGGCTAAGAGTTCCCCTGGTTCGGCGTTCAGGACGCTGGTAAGCATCTCTTCCTTATCCGGGGCGATCTTCTGCACCCGGCGTAATGCGGCACGGACCTCGTCGTACCCGTCAGCATTGCACAGATCATTGACGGCAACGGTGAAGCGATGTCGGCGATGAGTTGCGCGTTCCTGGACTTCGCAGCGTTCGCGTTGACGGCGCCGCTCGCGGTGGGTGTGCTGATGACGTTTCTTGCTGACGGCCATGGGGTGCTCCTGGAAGCTGAGTGGAAAGTTGCCAGTCCGCTTAGCCTAGAAGCAGCTTCAGAAGTCTGGGGCTACTTCAGAAGATCTGTGGATAACCAGTGCCTAGGTGCCATCATGCCCATGCTGCCAAGAACCCAAGGACGCGTTCCATAACCAGGGCCCGTGCCTTCGGATCGCAGGAACTAAGCGAGCTATCGGTGAAGAGGTGCTGATCTCCCGCGTAGGTGTAGAGTTCAGCGAGGCCGGTTCCGGGCCCCGCAACAAATTTTTGAGCGGCTGCCAGGTCACCTTCCGATGCAAAAAACGGATCGGCGTCCATGCCGTGGATCTGGGCCTTCACAGAGGCTGGCCAAGGTCCGAAACCCCATTCGGCATCCAGATCAACGAATGATTCTAAGAAGACGGCGGCCAAGGCTCCGGGACGTTGCTGGGCGTACCGTTGGGCCAATGCGGCTCCCCACGAGGTGCCGGCAAACACCAAGTTTTGGGGTAGCGAATCGAGCAGGGCAGAGACCTGCTGGTTGATCTCAGCTTCACCAATTGAGTTTGCCAATTGCAGTCCGGCCTCAAGGGATTCCGGCAGCGCGCCGTCATAGAGATCGAGGGTATGTACCTTGTGGCCAGCAGTTTCCAGTTCTTCGGCCATGGCTCGTACACCAGGGGTGAGGCCTTGGACGTGGTGAAATAAGACGATCTCGGCCATCGGGGCTCCCAGCAGAGACGGGTGATTACCCCACCGAGCCTATGACCCTAGATGCTTCGGGTCAATGAGTCACTTAGCGCTCGTCAACCAGATTCTCGATGCGTTGCGGTAGGTGCTCGATAGCCGAATCCCAGCCAGGCATCTGACTGTTGATCTCTACGCTGTAGCCCTCGGTCAGCATGAACTCGGCACAAGTGAGGGTCTCATGGCCGGAGCCGGTTTCGTAAATGAATGCTCGTCGGATGTCGTTCCAGAGCAGAGTTGCAGACTGATCGATGACCAGGCCGGTGGTGACTACTTCGACGGTGCGCTGGGGGTAGGACATTTTCAACTTGCTTTCGGGGTCCTCGGCGGTGTGCTTTGATCAAGTGTAAACCGGCAACACGCCGCAGAGGGGCTACCGAACCGGCGTGGGATAGGACTTAGTCATGGTTCCTTCCGCAGACAGCTCCAACTGGTAGTCCAAATTCAGCTTGTCCAAGAAATGCTGGTCGTGGCTGTCCACCAATAAGGCGCCGCGGTAGAGAGCCAGCGCCTCGCAGAGTTGGCGCACGCTCTCGAGATCCAGATTATTTGTCGGCTCATCGAGAATGAGCAGTTGCACGGGAGGTTCGGACAGCAGCAGCGAGGCCAGATAAACGCGAAAACGTTCTCCGCCGGAAAGCGCGGACAGCGGACGGTCAACGCTCGCTCCGCGGAGCAACAGGCGTGCGAGCATATTCCGCACCTGCCCGGGCGCGGCCGATGGGGCGACCTCGCCTATGTTTTCGATGGCGCTACGATCTTCGTCAAGTCCAACTAGCAATTGCGGGAGATAGCCAACCCGCTCCAGATAGAGCCTTCCAGACGGTCCGGCGCCAGCGTCATCCCCGAAGAGCAGCTGCCGCAACAACGTGGTCTTACCTGACCCGTTGGGGCCGATGAGCGCCACGCGTTCGGGGCCTTGGATAATGTGTTTACCTGCGGCCGAACTCAGCTGGGCAACCTGTTTGCTGGCAGGCAGTTTCGGATCCGGTAATTCCAGATTGATGTGCTCTACCTGTCGGACTCGTTCTTCGGCCCGATCGAGTTTGGTCTGCGCGCTGTCAACTTTGCCGTCGAGGTTTGAACGCATCTTGCCAGCGTTGGCTTCGGACTTCTGGCGTAGATGATTGGCCAGAATCTTGGGGATGCCGCCTCCCAGCTGCTCGGCCCGCCCCTTGCGTTTGGCGCGGGCGAGTTTGGTTTCGGCTTCGACGCGTTGGCGTTTTTCCACCTTTAGGGAAGCACTAGCCGTTTTTGCTGCCTGTTCGGCGGCATGCTGCTCGGTCTCCAACTGCTCGCGGTAGGCGCTGTAGGGTCCGCCGAAAACTCTGAGTTTTCCTGCGTACAGCTCCACTGTATGATCCATGAGCTCAAGCATCTCGATGTCGTGGCTGACCACGATCAACGTACCCTTCCAGGAGCGCACGAGCCCGTACAGCAATTCTCGGGTTGGTGCGTCGAGGTTGTTCGTTGGTTCGTCAAGCAGCGTGATGGGCAATGCGGCTAGCCGCAGGCCGAGCACCGCAAGCAGCATCGCTTCGCCGCCCGATAGGGTGCCGACCTGGCGATCCAGATCCAGTGTTCCGAGTCCCAAGGGGCTCAGTTCAGCCTCCAGCCGGGCCTCCAAGTCCCAATTATCTCCCACCGCATCAAAATCTTCGGGATCTACGCTTCCGGCTTCGATGGCTTTCAGCGCGCGATAGGTTCTATCGATCCCAAGCAGTTCGGTCACGGTGGTGTCCCGATGCAAGGTAAGTGTCTGCGGCAGGTAGGCGAGCTCTTCCGCGGCCTCCACCCTGCCCTCGCTAGGGCTTAGTTGCCCGGCGATGAGCTTCAAAAGAGTTGATTTGCCGCTGCCGTTCGCGCCGGTAAGCCCCGTGCGTCCTGAAGGAAAAGTGCCTTCCAGGTTAGTCAGGGCGCGCTCGCCGGTAGGCCAACTGAAGCTGAGGTTGTGCAGTGTGATCGGCGGAGTCAAAGGCATAAGTGGCTCTCCCACGGATGTGAAGAGGCTGCCGAGCTTAGGGATCTCGAAGCTGGCTCAACTATTTAAAGGAGCCATAAAAAAGGGATACCGAAGCCGGTAGCCAAAATGAACGGATTGCACCGGAAATAGGGTGCTTGGTCATTGGCTGGCTTAGTAGGTATCCATGCAATCGAGTGTAACAGCAGGTGATGGGGCGGGAAAAGGTGTGCTCGAGCACTTTCGGCCCGTATCCATTTGCGGATACGGGCCGAAAGCCGGCTAGTGCGTTGGTCTACTTCCAGGCGCGGTGCACGGCGACCACGCCGCCGGTCAAGTTGCGGAATTCGACGTTCTTCCAGCCAACATTGATGAACTTCTGGCCCAAGTCCTGCTGGTTTGGCCAGGCGGTGATCGACTCGGCCAGGTAGGCATAGGCCGAAGGGTTCGAGGAGACCAGGTAGCCCAGCGCGGGAATTACGCGCGGCAGGAACTGCTGGTAGGCCACCTTGATCGGAGTGACGGTGGGGGTGGAGAACTCGGCCACCACGATGCGCCCGCCGGGCTTGGTTACGCGGTGCATCTCGGACAGGGCCTTCTCGGTGTCCGAGATATTGCGCAGACCGTAGGAGATGGTCACCGCGTCGAAGGAGTTGTCCTCGAACGGCAGGTCGGTTCCGTCACCGTAGACGAACTCAAGCTCCGGGTAGCGCTTGCGCCCCTCGGCCAGCATGCCCTCGGACATGTCGCAGGCGGTCACCGTGGCTCCGGCCTTGGCCAGCGGCATCGACGAAGTGCCGGTGCCGGCGGCCAGGTCCAGGATGCGCTCGCCGGCCTTGGGGGCGATCGCCTCGGTGGTGATCTTGCGCCAGTAATTCACGATGCCGCCGGTCATCAGGGTATTGAGTAGATCGTAGCGGGGAGCTACGTTATCGAACATCTCCTGGACCTGGTTGGCCTGCTTATCCAGGCCTGCGCGCACATTGTGGGAAGTCATGCTTCCAAGTGTTTCATATCTGACGATGCCCGAGCGCCGGATGTGGGGCGAATCGCGTTCAGAGCAGAGATTCCAGCCGCGCGTAGCTCGCCTCCATTCCGTCGGTCATTCCGGTAGCCAGCACCATGTCGCGCGTCTGGGCATCGGGATAGGTGATCACAATCGACAGCAGCGTCCCCGCGCTGCTGTCGGCGAATGTCGACTCGTTGATAGTCGGCGGATAGTCGGTGTCGATCATTTGTTCGGTGGTTCGCTCGTAGGACTTGGGCAGTCGTTCGAGCAGCTCGCCGGTGAAGCCGAAGCCCTGCCCCTCGGTGCCGGTCTCCGGTTCCCACCGGTAGCGGTAGCTTCCACCTACGGACTCGGGCAGAACGCATTCGGTCATCTTCCAACCGTCGGGGCCAAGCAGCCAGCGCTTCATAAGCGCCGCGTCATGGTGTGCCTGCCAAACCTGATCGCGGGTTCCGCGAATGATGCGGCTAACCCGAATTTGGGTATCCGAAAGAATCTGGGCTTCGGTGGCGAACGTTTGGGCATAGTTGCGCAGGTCCACCAGCACCTGTTCGATCTGGCTCATGGCCGAACGCGTCCCGTCGATCATGCCCATGTCGACGACTTGTTCCAGGTCTGCCGCGGAATCGAAATTCGCCGTGATGGTCAGCTTGGTGCCGTTTGGCTGCGGGTCGAAGCTGAAGACGGTGCGGGTGGTCGGCAGCTCGGAGTTGGGCGTGCCGTCTGCATTTGCAAAACCGTCGGTGACTTCGAAGAACTTCTGGTCGACGATTTCGTTCCATTCCCAGTAGCCGTGGAACTCCTCTCCTTCGGGCGAGGTCATGTGGTACTGGGTGCGGCCGCCTGGTGCGGCGTCGTGACGGGTGAATGTAGCCGGATATTCGACCGGTCCCCAGAACTTCTCGATCTGGCGCGGATCGAGGTAGGCATCCCAGAGCCGGGATACCTTGACCGGGAATTCGGCGTGGACCGTGAGGGTGAGGGATTCTGCGTCTTTGACAACTGATGTGACGGGCATGAGATTGCTCCTTAGGGAGTCTCGTCGGCGAGGAAATCATCAAGCCGGCTGATGCGCTGGCGCCAGATGTCCTCGAGGGATGAGAGTAGTTCCTGCGCGTGCCGGATGGTGTCCGGCTGCCCGCGAACTATGCGTTCGCGGCCACGTGCGATCTTGCTGACCAGGCCGGCGGCTTCCAGCGCGGCCACGTGCTTTTGCACTGCTGCAAAAGACATGTCGTAGCTGGCGGCCAGTTCGGAGATGCTGACCTCGGCGTGCAGGGTTCGCCTCACGATGTCTCTTCGTGTGGCATCTGCCAAGGCGCGGAAAACCTTGTTCGTCTGCTCTTCGCTCAACTTATATACAACCATTTGGTTGTACGATACTCCGATGCTTAGGGAAGGTAAAGAGGAATGGGCAGAAAAGTGGAAATTCAACCAGAATTCAGGCTACTTGTCGACTATGGGTAGCGTTATTCTAGATGATTTATCGCCTTGTTTTTGGGCCCCTCCATGCAATGCGAGGCAGGCTCTACTAAAACTTTCGGAGTTCGCCTAAGCTGGGTGGAATTGCAAAAGCGATCCATTCATCCGGGTAGGGGAGGCATATGAGCGGGCCCGCCATAAATTGGACTGACGCGTCGCGCCAGGCCTTGCAAGCCCGCGAACTCCTAGGCGCCCCCGACACTGGCTTGGGTGATCTTCCGTTGCGGCACGATGTGCGCGAATCCTGGAAGAGGTCATTGGCCCACGCCTCGGCCGTCGAACAGCCCGCCGTGCTGAGCAACGAGCGGTTGCGCCTGGAACGCGAGCGGAGCGAACTGCAGCGCATCTGGCCGGTGTTTGAAAAGCTGCTCGTGCCCGCGGCTACGGACGCCAATCTGCTGGTCGCCTTGGCCGATGCTGGTGGGACCTTGCTGTGGGTTGCCGGCAGCAATGGTGCACTGAGCCAGGCCGAAGGGGTCGGTTTCATGGCGGGTGCCGACTGGGCCGAGAGGTCTGTGGGGACTTCCGCCCCCGGAATGGCGCTGGCCACCGGGTCCGGGTCGCAGGTATCGGGCGCTGAGCACCTGTATGAGCGGGCGCAGCAGTACAGCTGCTCGGCGGTCCCGATTCGGAACCCGCGCACCGGACAGGTAATTGGCGCGATCGACCTGACCGGCGGCCCGGATGCGATCGCCACGCATTCGATGCCGTTGCTGCAAGCGGCCGTCATGGCCGCCGAAACCCAGCTGCTCCTGCCGGGAGTCGGGGTCGTGGCGGACCCCGACTATCTGGATCTGGGCCGCTGCGAGGGGGTGTATCTGGGATCGTTGCCCATTTCACTGCGGCATGCCGAAATTCTGACGCTGCTGGCTCAGCACCGTGATGGCATGAATACCGCCCGGCTGGTGGAGGAGCTTTTCGAGCGGCCCGATGCGGCGGCCGAAGGCACGGTGCGCGCCGAAATGGTCAGGTTGCGCAAGGTCCTGGCCGAACTTCCCGGACGGACGCTGACCTCCCGGCCCTACCGGCTGCAGTGGGCTCTGCAAACGACCTTGGGCCGCCTGTGGGATGCGCTGGAGCTAGGGGACCTGGAAGCGGCGTTGCAATTGTATTCGCCCGGACTATTGGTTCGCTCGCAGGCCCCGGGGGTCCTGATGCTGCGTCATCGGACCGAGGCGGCGTTGCGGGAAATGGCGCTGGACCGGGGTCGGCCGCAGCAGCTGTTGAATCTTGGCCGGCAATTGGCCGATGCCGACCTTTTGCGTGCGGCCTTGCGCGAATTGCCAGCCGATTCGCCGGCGCGTTCGCTGATTGTTGCAGAGGTCCAAGAGCTGGAGGCGTAGGCGCTTCCATTATCCGTGCTGCCGTCCCTGGCGAATCTTCTCCAGCACCAGCGCGAGGGCCGGCCAGGCGCCACGCCCTTTGCGGGTCCGGGCGAAGGCGCGCAGTCGCAGGTCGGGGTTCTGCAGCGGCAGAATCGTGATCCCATCCCGCCCTGGCCGGTTTTCCGGTAGCAGTCCCACGCCTAGCCCGGCCAGGATCAGGTCTTCGACCAGATCCAGGCTGTCGGCCTGGTGGCGCATGGCCGGGGTGAATCCGGCCATCGAGGACAGTAGCCGCAGGACCGACTCGTCGGCGACGTTGCGCGAATTCCCGATCCAGTCGCGGTCGCGGAAAGCTGCCAGCACCGCGGGGGCATCAGGGGCCCCGCCGCCGGTGGCCAGCTGCGCGGCGTCGGTGGTGGGCACCCCTAGTCCCCATGGGGTGCTCCACAGCTGAAGTGTTTCCACCCCGGGTCCGGCATCGTCCGGGGCCAGATTGTAGTCGTAGGTCAGGGCCAGATCGATCTCGTCCACCGCCAGCCGGGCCAGGGCCTCGGCGGGCTCGTGCTCCAGCACCACGATCCTCACTGCGGGGTGCGCTAGCGCCAGCTCCTCGAAAATGGGCATCAGCGTGGTGCGGATCGCGGTGGCGAATCCCGCGACCCGCAGGGTGCCCGAGGGAGCGGCTTCCGGGTCCAGATCCAGTTTCGCTGCGTCGACTGCGCCAAGAATGCTCTGCGCGTGCTCCGCCAGCCGGCGGCCGGCGGGGGTGAGCCGGACGCCGCGCCCGTCGGGTTCCAGCAACCTGGCGCCGGTCTCCTTGGACAGCTGCGCGATCTGCTGGGAGACGGTCGAGGTGGTGGTTCCGAGCACATCGGCGACGGCCCGCATCGAGCCCATGCGGGCCAGCTCGTACAGGTATTGCAGGCGGCGGGTATCCATAGGTTCCATTGTGCAGGATTCATTGACAATATGTTGATGATTCTCGCGTGGACATGGATGACTTTTCTCGGCTCTACTGGAGCCATGAACTCAACTGCCGCGAACACTTCCAACTCCGCCGGGGCCGGCTCGCTGATGGCCTTTGCCGCGATGGGCTGCGTGCAGCTAGGCCTTGCCGCATCGATTGGACTTGCTGGAACTCTGGGCTCCGAGGGCGTCGCCTGGCTGCGCCTAGCCTGGGCCGCCGTCATCCTGGTGGCCATTGCCCGTCCCTGGCGCCTGCGCTACTCCCGAGCAACACTGGGGATTTGCGCCCTGCTGGGGTTGGCCACCGCGGGTATGACGCTGGCGTTCATGAAGGCGGTGGAGACGATCCCGCTGGGTACCGCTAGCGCGCTGGAGTTCATGGGTCCGCTGTCTGTCGCCATCATCCAGGGCCGGGGCCGCGGACGCTGGTGGGCGCTAGTCGCGGCCGCCGGAGTGCTCGGGCTGACCGAACCGTGGCAGGGGTCCGCGGATCTGACGGGCGTGCTTTTCGCGCTGGTCGGCGCAGCTTGCTGGGCCCTCTACGTCCTGCTCACGCAGCGCGCCGGGGATGCGGTGGACGGCATTGGCGCCCTGGCCATCTCGATGCCCATCGCGGCCATTGCCGCCACGGTGGTGGTGGGCCCGGAGGTGATCGGCCGGATGGACCTGCCGGTGCTGGCCATCGGGCTTGGGCTCGGGCTGCTGCTGCCGGTCATCCCTTTCAGCCTCGAGCTGCTGGCACTGCGCCGACTGACTGCCTCGGCGTTCGGGACCCTGATGTGCCTTGAACCTGCCATCGCCATGGTCGTCGGGTTGCTCTTCTTGCAGCAGATCCCGAGCCCGGCGGCCATTGCGGGCATCGTGCTGGTCATCTTGGCCGGCGTCGGCGCCACGCGCACCGGGCGGCGCGATCCGACTGCAGGCCCGCCAGCGGTGGTGGACTCCCCGTCTCCGGTCATGCCGCACTGAACTTCCTCAGCGGCGGCGCGGGCATGCAACCTAACCGCAACCTTTGAGTGACTAGAGTCACATTCATGGCCGGGTGGCGGAAACATTCCGCCACCGCACGGATGATGACGAAGGAGTCGTGAAGCAATGAGCGTCTACGCAAACCCGAACACCGATGGGGCACTAGTCAATTTCAAATCGCGCTACGAGAACTATATTGGTGGTGAGTGGGTTGCCCCGGTCAAGGGCATGTATTTCGAAAACGTCACCCCCATTACCGGAAAGTCCTTCTGCGAAGTGGCCCGTTCAACCGCCGAGGACATCGAACTAGCACTGGACGCCGCCCATGCGGCCGCACCAGCCTGGGGAAAGAGCAGCCCGGCGGCCCGCGCGGTCATTCTGAATAAGATTGCGGATCGCATCGAGGACAACCTCGAGATGCTTGCCGTCGCCGAGACCTGGGATAACGGCAAGGCGGTGCGTGAAACCCTGAATGCAGACCTCCCGCTGGCGGTAGACCACTTCCGCTACTTCGCCGGTGCGATCCGCGCCCAAGAGGGTTCGCTGTCGCAGCTGGATGAGGACACCACCGCCTATCACTTCCATGAACCGCTGGGTGTGGTCGGTCAGATCATCCCGTGGAACTTCCCAATTCTGATGGCGGTCTGGAAGCTGGCTCCAGCGCTAGCCGCCGGCAACGCGGTAGTCCTCAAGCCCGCCGAACAAACCCCCGCCTCGATTCTGGTGCTCGCCGAACTCATCGGTGACCTGCTGCCTGCCGGTGTGCTGAACATCGTCAACGGTTTCGGCGTAGAGTGCGGCAAGCCGTTGGCGAGCAACAAGCGCATTCGCAAGATCGCGTTCACCGGCGAAACCACCACCGGCCGACTGATCATGCAGTATGCCTCCGAGAACCTGATCCCGGTCACTTTGGAGCTCGGCGGAAAGTCCCCGAACATCTTCTTCGAGGACGTCGCGGCCAAGGATGATGCGTTCTACGACAAGGCGCAAGAAGGGTTCACGCTTTTCGCGTTGAACCAGGGCGAGGTCTGCACCTCCCCATCGCGAGCACTCGTCCAGGAAAGCATCTACGGCGAGTTCATGGAAAAGGTCATCGCCCGCACCGAAGCCATCAAGCAGGGCAACCCGCTGGACACCGAGGTCATGATGGGGGCGCAGGCCTCCAACGACCAGCTGGAGAAGATCCTCTCCTACCTGGATATTGGCAAGGCCGAAGGCGCGAAGCTGCTGACCGGTGGTGCCCGGGCGGAACTCGGCGGTGACCTGGAAGGCGGCTACTACGTGCAGCCGACCATCTTCGAGGGCCAGAACAAGATGCGCATCTTCCAGGAAGAGATCTTCGGGCCGGTCGTAGCGGTGACGAAATTCAGCGACTACGACGACGCGCTGAGCATCGCCAACGACACCCTCTACGGTCTGGGCTCCGGCGTCTGGAGCCGCAACGGCAACACCGCCTACCGTGCAGGCCGCGATATCCAAGCGGGACGTGTCTGGGTAAACCAGTACCACGCCTACCCGGCGCACTCGGCCTTCGGTGGCTACAAATCCTCCGGTATCGGTCGAGAGAACCACCTGATGATGCTGGATCACTACCAGCAGACCAAGAACCTGCTCGTCTCCTACTCGGAGAACAAGCTCGGCTTCTTCTAAGCCGGCAAACCGCCGCCGGCTACGCTAGAAAATTCAAGAGACCCCGAAGGCGTGGGGTCACCTAGGTGCTCGCCCGGGGCACGATTGGACTCATTCCCGGACATGCACGTGTGCTCCCACGCCTCCAAAGCAATGCAAAGGAAAAATTACATGACTACGATGAAAGCCGCAACCGTTGAAGGCTTCGGAGAAGAGCTCCTGATCAAGGACGCGCCGATTCCCGAGCCCGGCCCAGGGCAGGCCCTGGTGAAGCTGATTGCCTCCGGTGTTTGCCACACTGACCTGCACGCGGCGGAAGGCGATTGGCCGGTCAAGCCGAAGCTTCCGCTGATCCCCGGCCACGAAGGTGTGGGAACAGTTGAAAAGATCGGCGAAGGCGTCATCGAGGTAGCGGTTGGAGACCTGGTTGGAAATGCCTGGCTGGCCAGCGCTTGCGGTAGCTGCGAGTTCTGCCGTACCGGCTGGGAGACCCTGTGCGAGTCCCAAGCCAACGGAGGCTACTCGCTGGACGGTTCCTTTGGCCAGTACATGCTAGTCGACGCTAAATTCGCCGCGCAGATTCCGGAAGGATCCGACCCGCATGAGATCGCTCCGGTGCTATGCGCTGGAGTGACCGTGTACAAAGGGCTGAAGATGACCGGGGTGCGCCCGGGCCAATGGGTCGCAATTTCCGGCATCGGAGGCTTGGGCCACATCGCCGTGCAGTACGCGGTTGCCATGGGAATGCGTGTGGTTGCCATTGATGTGGCAGACGAGAAACTCGCGCTGGCGACCAAGCATGGCGCGGAAATCACGGTCAACGCGTTCGCGCAGGAACCTGCCGACGTCATCCAGGAAAAGATCGGTGGAACTCACGGTGTGCTGGTTACCGCAGTGCACCCGGCAGCCTTTGGGCAGGCTATCGGCATGACCAGGCGCGGTGGAACGATCGTATTCAACGGTTTGCCTGCCGGTGATTTCCCCGCACCAATCTTCGACATTGTGCTCAAAGGCTTGACCATCCGTGGATCAATTGTTGGCACCCGCCAGGACATGATCGAGGCTCTGGAATTCTATGCGGATGGCAAAATCAAACCGACATTCCACACCCGGAAACTCGATGAAATCAATGCGGTCTTTGACGAGATGCGTCACGCCAAAATCGATGGACGAGTGGTCATAGACTACCTGGAGAAATAGTAGGACACTGGCCCTAACGGGTTTGCCGCAAGGACCGTTGCCCGGGTTCAACGAACCATCGTTGCATCCGGGCAGCGGTAATTAACCGCTATCGCAAAGGAGTACTCCATGAGCACCGTCACCGAATCCCGGGCTGCGATCGTTGGGGAAGAATTTTCCCGCGTCGCCTTTACGGACGAGACCCTGGAATTGCTGCGCAAACTCTGGAATATCCATGGACCATTGATGTTCCACCAATCTGGTGGTTGCTGCGACGGTTCATCGCCTATGTGCTATCCGGCAGGCGATTTCAAAACCGGCAATGCGGACATCCTGCTCGGGGTGCTGGAGCTAAAGGACGCGACGGGAGAAGAATTGGGGCAGATCGACTTTTGGATGTCCAAGGAACAATTCGAATACTGGAAGCACACCAAGCTCACCGTGGATGTGGTCGACGGGCGGGGATCGGGCTTTTCCGTGGAGGCTCCGGAAGGCAAACGTTTCCTCATCCGCAGCGAAATCATCGAGTTCCCCACGGCGTAGGATCATTGAATGCGCCTCTGGTCCCTACATCCCGAACTGCTCGATGCCAAGGGTCTTGTCGCATGCTGGCGTGAAACACTGCTGGCCCAGAAAACTCTCGCCGGGCAGACCGCCGGCTATGTAAATCACCCGCAATTGGTCCGCTTCCGGGCGTCGGGCGCCCCGTTGCGGATGGTGGGGGCATACCTGCAGGGGCTTCACGATGAATCGTTGAAGCGCGGGTACCGGTTTGACCAGACGAAAATTCTGCACTCCGTGCCAGCAGGGAGCCGAGGTCAACTGGCTGTCACCAGCGGCCAATTGAATTTCGAGTACTGCCACCTGCTGCGCAAGCTGGAGATTCGTGCCCCAGAAAGCGCCAGCGCACTGATGGCGCGGGAGGTCGGCGGGCTGCCGCCTCATCCGCTATTTCGTGTGGTGCCCGGTCCGGTCGAAGCGTGGGAAAAAGACGTTCACGCCGCAGACGAGTAGACCGTTCAAGATTCGGTGCCCGGCCTCGATAGGCAATTGCGTGAATACTGAATCTTCAGGGCCTGCTTGGTGCAGGGCACGATCCAACGGACCGTTACTGTGCGGTACCGCTAGATCTTGGGCAAGGCTTGCAGCCAAACCGAGATGCGCTCCAACTGCGCTGAGTCAAGCAGTAGCACGATCTCTAACCCGTCGTTTGCCGGCCGAAGCAGGACTGCGGAACCGGCGGGGAGCCCGGCTTGGGCCGATAGCGCTTTATCGGCTATGGAGCCTTTGGCGACGCCTGAGACCATGCAGAGGAAAAGTTCGGTATCGCTGCCATTCCAGGATTCAGCAATTGAATTTTTCCTATCGAAAAACCGTTGCAGATCATCTCGGTGGAACCACCCGGCGCCCAATTCGAATCTAATTTCCGCAACAGTAGCCAAGGAGCGGGACTTGAATCCTGCAGGCGCACTCGTAGCGCGCAGGACGAATCCCGGCCCTTCCAGCTGCGGGACTAGGGCTAAGCCAGGCTGAATTTTCTCCGGATCAACGGATTTCTTACGTCCAAACCAAGCCAAGCGGAATTCCTTTACCTCAGGTGCCGGGCCAGGTAGCCGACCTTTGAACCCAACCTTTGAACCCAACCTTTGAACCCAACCTTAGTTCAGTCCTTCGGCAGGTCCGCAAAAACACTTGAATCTGATTAGTGGCAGCATAAAGCAAGGCCGCCACAGCAGCGTCGCGCATTTCTGCGTGAGCCACTGTGGCGTAGATGCCTAAGGATTGGGCCGTTGGGCTGCGGCGCGAGTATTAGTTCGTGCGCAACTCGGCGACTATCGATCCTATGATTTAACCAAAACCGGGAGACCTGAATCTCTGCGCAGTTCCATCGTGAGCGATATTCCCAGTAGCGCCACGATGATCGTAAATGGCAGCGCCGAAAGCATTGCTGCCTGTTGGAGGGCGGAGAGCCCGCCAACTAGCAACAGCAGCACTGCGCTCAGGCCGGTGAGGATGCCCCAGATGCCCAGAACCGGACGCGTTGGGTTCAAATGCCCATTGCTGGACATCATGCTCAAAACAAATGTGTTTGCGTCTGCGCCGGAGACGAAGAACAGCACGACCAAGATCATGGTCACCACGGAGGTGAGCTCTACCAGTGGAAGCTCGGCGAGCATCGCGAAGAACGCGGAGTTGAGATTCTCCGAGGTTTGCGCCGCGATCGGAGCACCATCCATCTCGAACTTGATTGCGCTTGCGCCGAAGATGGTGAACCATGCAAAGAACACCAAACTTGGAATGCCCAGAACGCCTGCGACGAACTGACGAATGGTGCGGCCCTTGGATATCTTGGCAAGGAATACTCCGACAAATGCGCCCCAGCTAAGCCACCAGGCCATCATGAAGTACGTCCACCACTGCATCCACTGAAGGTCATCAGGCGTAGTCGGAGTGATTAGTGAAACCTGGAAGAAATCATTGAAGTACTGGCCTACGGAGCGGAAGAAAATATTTCCGATAAAGCTGGTGGGGCCGAAGATCAAGACGAACAGTGCCAGCAGCACCGACAATGACATCGTGATCTGGCTGATGTACTTGATGCCGCGATTGACCCCGGAAAGTGCAGACAAGGTGAACAGGACGGTGATGACCGCGATAATGACAATTTGCACGCCGACACCTGTGGCAAGACCGAATACTCGGTTCAGGCCCTCTTCGATTTGCGCAGCGCCCAGACCCAATGAAGTCGTGGTGCCGAACAGCGTCGCCAGAATGGCAAACACGTCAATCAGCTTGCCGAACCAGCCGTCCACGAGGCGTCCGAGAACCGGTCGCAACATCGGTGAGACGAGCCCCGGGCGGCCCTTCCGGTGCGTGGAGTAGCCGATTGCCAGGCCGAAGACGCCGAAGACCGCCCAAGCATGCGGGCCCCAGTCAAAGAAGCTGAACTGCAGTGCGCGAACTGCCGCGTTCAGGGTGCCGGGGTCTTCCAGTCCGTGTGGCGGGGCCATGAAGTGCGAGATCGGTTCTGCTACGCCGTAGCTGATCAGACCGATGCCCATTACGGCGGACAAGATCATTGCCAGCCAAGCCCAGGTGGAGTATTCGGGGCGTGAATCCTCGCTGCCCAGCCGGATGCCGCCGTAGCGGCTCGTTCCTAGGAAGATCATGAGTCCGATGCATCCTAGGGTCACCACCAGGTAGCTCCAACCGATGGTGCGCGTGACCCAGTCCATGCTGGAGGCCATCAGCTGGCCAAGGCTTTCCGGTGAAAGGCTAGCCCAAAGCAGGATCCCCGCCAGCAGAATCATGGCGGTATAGAATACGCTGCCCACGTGCGCTTTCTTGCCGAGAGGGATGTCTAGTTTCTTGGCCGAGGAGGCATTGCTGGACTCCTCGGCCAGGGTTTTTTCGACCATGATTTTCTCCGCTTCGATGTTCTGACATCGTTTGACACGGTGCCTAGGAGGTCGGCTGATTGACGGGTGCTAGAGCGTCTCTAGATTTGCGCCGTCGTAGAATCGACCGGCCTTGTAGACCATCGGTTCGATGTTGGAAACTTCTGCGTGACGAACGCGGCGCACGAAAATGGTGAGAGTTCTGACCTGGAAGCGTTCGCGAATTTCCGCCACAATCATTGCGATTGAAGAGTTGTTCAACGGGCTTCAGCCAGAATCTTCTTGCCAAACGATATCAGCGAACTTGTCAGCCGAATTGGAAAAGAAGGATGAAACAGGTGTCTATCTGCTCACGTGAAGGGGCACAGTTGGCTAAGTGAGCGGTCGCGAACAACGCAGAGCAGGTAGAAGGAATCTGATGTACGCACACCATAGCCAGCGAGGCTCAAAGGGATTGAAGAGTATACAGAGATGGCCAAATCCTTAGGTTTTCCGCTTTCAGGCGTAGTTCCCAGGAATAATCTGGTGCAGCGCGACCTGCCGGTCTGGGTTGCCGTGCGCAGCCCGGAATCCCATGACTGTGCCGTGGCCAACGGCTGCAACGTGATGGTCGCGCTGAAGAAGAGCCGGAGGGCTGGCGTGCGGCCGCCGAGGGCGTGCAGAAGTTCTACCGCACCTTCTAAGCGTGGTTTGGAAACAAGCAGGATCCGGTAGATGGGTTCATGGAGCCGAGCCCCATCGAAAATTCGCCGGACGAGAAGAATTCTCTCCCGAATCCCTGCACAAGTCCGCGATGATCGGCACCCCTGCCGAAGTTGTCGAGCGCTTGCGCCGTTATGAGGAGCTGGGAGTCACCGAGTTCAGCTTCTGGAACGACAACACGCTCAGCCATGCCGAAAAGAAGCGCTCGATCGAGTTGTTCATCGAGCAGGTAATGCCGCACTTTGCACAGGTTGAGGCGTTGCAAAAGTAGCAAGTGATCCGCGCCCGAGCCGGGAATCGACATCAATAATCGGATCCCGGCTTTTGGCGCGCCGCGGGCATTTGCATTCATCCAAAAGAATGCGGCACAACCCCGCGCCTCGGTTGCTCAGACCACCAGCAAATCGGGACTGCAGCTAAATAACCATTTTTGTTCGCCATCCCGCGGCCAGAATTATTTTTACCCGCGCCCGATACCCTGGAGGACGGCAAAAATCTGGCGCTGAAATGGTGTTGATTTTCCACCCTAATTGATACCTGACAAGGTGGTAGGTAGTGATTGCGACAAACGTTGGTGCAATCCAGGTGGTGCGACATCTTTCCCGAATTCCCGTGCTCCGAGCGCTTCGACTTTGCTCTGCTATCCTTGCCTTAAATGCAGGTCGAAAACCTGGCCTAGAGCAAATCCGACGGCATGAAATTACCGTCAATTTGTTAATTATTTGGAAGGGAACTGATGCATTTAACTCCCCGCGAGCAAGAGAAGCTTATGATCGTCGTCGCGGCCGATCTGGCCCGCCGCCGGCAAGAACGCGGTTTGAAGCTCAACCACCCCGAAGCGGTGGCCGTTATTACCTACGAACTTATCGAGGGGGCGCGCGACGGACGCACCGTTGCCGATCTGATGAGCTACGGTACAACGATCCTGACCCGCGAGGATGTCATGGACGGAATCTCAGAGATGATCCACGACGTCCAGGTCGAGGCAACGTTCCCCGACGGGACCAAGCTGGTCACCGTCCACAATCCGATTCGTTAAGTACAGGAGTAGAGATGAAACCGGGAGAGTACATACTTGCCGCTGACCCAATCGTCTGTAATGCGAGTCAACAGACCCGAATCCTGAACCTGGTCAATCGCGGGGACCGGCCGGTCCAGGTCGGCTCGCACTTCCACTTTGCAGAAGCCAACCCGCGGCTGGATTTTGACCGAGTCGCAGCCCGCGGATTCCGCCTGGACATCCCTGCGGGAACCGCCGTGCGCTTTGAACCGGGGGATGCGCGCACCGTGCACCTGGTGGAATACGCTGGCGCACGCGAAGTCCACGGCTTCCAGGACCGGGTGAACGGACCGCTGGGACGCACCGTCCCGGTTGTCGAAACCGACGCTATTGGCGGTACCGCGGGTATCGACCCGATCGTCGAGGCCGATCTAGTCGAGGATTACGATATCGATCTGCCCAACAAGAGCGAAGAAACAATTGGTTTCCATACCACCTTCGGCGTGGACCCGGTGGACGAGAGCTTGCCGCCCAAGCCGCATAAGGTCCGGCAGGCCGAGAAATCGCAGACGCCAGGCCCGGACGAAGAGCAGGATAGCTAAAGATGAGCTTCGAACTCAGCCGCAAGCAATATGCGGAAATGTACGGGCCTACCACCGGCGACGCCATCCGCCTGGCAGACACCGAACTGATCCTTGAAATTGAAAAGGACTACACCACCTACGGCGAGGAAGTCGTCTTCGGCGGCGGCAAGGTCATCCGCGACGGCATGGGCCAAAACGGACGGTTGACCCGTGACCAGGATGTGCCCGATACGGTGATCACCAACGTCGTTGTGCTTGACTACACCGGCATCTACAAGGCGGATGTGGCCCTGCGCGACGGGCATATCTTCAAGATCGGCAAGGCCGGCAACCCGGATATTTCCGATGGCGTGGATATCGTCATCGGCGCGGCCACCGACATCATTGCCGGCGAGCACAAGATCCTCACCGCGGGGGCCATCGATACCCATATCCACTTCGTCTCCCCGGACCAGGTTCCGGTGGCCCTATCCGCCGGCACCACCACGCTCATCGGTGGCGGAGCGGGCCCCTCCGACGCTTCCAAGGCCACCACGGTTACCCCCGGACCTTGGCATATCTCCCGGATGCTGCAGGCGGTGGAGAACCTGCCCATCAACATCGGTTTGCTCGGCAAGGGCCACGCCAGCGACCGTGCGCCGCTCGCCGAACAGGTGCGCGCGGGAGCCATCGGGTTGAAGATCCACGAGGACTGGGGCGCGACTGCCTCCTCCATCGACAACTCATTGAAGGTAGCCGATGAATTTGACGTGCAGGTAGCCATTCACGCGGATACGCTCAACGAAGGCGGCTTCGTGGAAGACACCATCGCCGCGATCGCCGGGCGAGTGATTCACACCTTCCACACCGAGGGTGCCGGCGGCGGCCACGCCCCTGACATCATCCGCATGGCGGGGCTGCCCAATGTGCTGCCGGCATCGACCAACCCGACGCTTCCCTACACCGTCAACACGGTGGACGAGCACCTGGACATGCTGATGGTCGCGCACCACCTGAATGCCGACATCCCCGAGGATGTGGCCTTCGCCGACTCGCGGATCCGCCCGGAGACCATCGCCGCCGAAGACGTGCTGCACGATATGGGAGTCTTTTCGATTACCTCTTCGGATTCACAGGCCATGGGCCGCGTGGGCGAAGTCGTCTTGCGCACCTGGCAGGTAGCCGACGCGATGAAGCGCCAGCGCGGCAAACTGGAGGGCGACGGCGTGGTGGGGGACAACTTCCGGCTCAAGCGCTACGTCGCGAAGTACACGATCAACCCGGCCATTGCCCACGGCATTGCAGACTCCATCGGCAGCGTCGAGGAAGGCAAATTCGCCGACCTGGTCCTCTGGGATCCGGCTTTCTTCGGGGTCAAGCCGGAGATGATCATCAAGGGCGGACAGATCATCCAGTCGGTGATGGGAGATGCAAACGGATCCATCCCGACCCCGCAGCCGCGCACCATGCGCATGAACTTCGGCGCCTTGGGCACCGCGGTGCAGGCTTCATCGATCACCTTCCTGTCCAAGGCGGCCATCGACGAGGGCGTGCCCGAGCGGTTGCGCCTGCGCAAGGTGATCCGCGCCTGCCAGGGCATCCGCGAGCTGTCCAAGGCGGATCTGAAATATAACAGCGGTACCCCGGAGATCCTGGTTGACCCGCAGACCTACCAGGTCACCGTGGACGGGGAGCTGGCCACCTGCGAACCTTCAGAGGTCCTGCCGATGGCTCAGCGCTACTTCCTGTTCTAAGCCGTTTGCGGCCCGGCAAATTCTAGAGGAGAACAATGATCATTGAACAACTTGTGGGCAATGTCCACGAGCAGCCGGCGGAGCGATACGCCGGCCGGCACCACGAAAAGGTGGTGCTGCCCAGCTCCGCGCTGGTCAAGAGAATCCAACGGGTCACCAGCGACCACGACCGGGAACTGGGGATCCGGCTGGCCCCCGGCCCGGACCTGCGTGACGGGGATATCCTGTATCTTTCGGACACCGAAATGATCACCGTGTCGGTGCTGCCCACCGACGTGCTGGTGATCGCCCCGCGCAGCATCCTGGAAATGGGGCAGGTCGCCCACGCGCTGGGCAACCGCCACCTGCAGGCGCAATTCTTCGGCGAAGAATCCGAATACGCGGCGCAGGTCATGGTGGTCCAGTACGACCACACCGTGTCCGACTTCCTGGAACACCAGCGAACCCCGTACAACCGGCAAGAACGCGTGATGCCGGTACCGTTCCGCCATGCCGAACACACCCACTAGCGCCTCGCACCTGCTGACCCTGATGCAGCTTTCCGACTCGGCATTGCCCACCGGGGCATTCAGCCACTCCTTCGGGATGGAAAGCTATCTGGCGGACGGGCAGGTGCATGACGAGGGGAGCTTCGCCAAGTGGGTGGAGCTGTTCCTCACCCAATCGCTGAGCTACACCGACGGGCTGGTGGTGCGCCTGGCCCACGAGGCGATGAGCCCGGAGCGGATCATGGAGCTGGACGCGATGATCCACGCCGCGGCATTGCCGCGGCAACTGCGCGAAGCCGCCGTCAAAATGGGCAAGCGGATGCTCGCGGTGGCCAGCGTCGTCTCTCCGAGCCAGGAACTCGAAGGCTATGTGCAGGCGGTCGAATCCGGGCGCTGCGCCGGGCATCCGGGGATCGCCTTCGCGCTCGGTGCCCGCGCGGCCGGAGCCCCGGTGGCGGACACCGTGAACAGCTATCTGTTCTCCACCGTCACGAGCCTGACGCAGAACGCCATCCGCGCGATCCCGCTGGGCCAGAATGCGGGACAACGGGTACTGCGCGCCATGCACGAACCGGTGACGCGCTCCGTGGCGAAGATCTTCAGCCTTGATGACCAAGATCTGGGCGCCGCGATCCCCGGTCTGGAGATCGCGCAAATGCGACATGAGCACCTGCGCGCCCGCATGTTCATGTCCTAGCACACCGGCCGCCGAGTGGCGGCCCCAATAATTTGAGGAGCACAGTTATGGAACCAATTCGTATTGGCGTCGGAGGACCGGTTGGGGCGGGAAAAACCCAGCTCATTGAGCGCATTACCCGCGCGCTGGATGGCGAGATCTCCATGGCGGCCATCACCAACGACATCTACACCATCGAGGACGCCAAGATCCTGGCCGCCAATGGGGTGCTGCCGCTGGATCGGATCGTCGGCATAGAGACCGGCGGCTGCCCGCACACCGCCATCCGGGAGGACACCTCGATGAACTCCGCCGCCATCGAGGAACTGAAAGCCAAGCACCCAGACCTGGAGATCATTTTCGTGGAATCCGGGGGAGATAACCTCTCGGCTACTTTCTCGCCGGAGCTGGTGGATTTCTCCATCTACATCATCGACGTAGCCCAGGGCGAGAAGATCCCGCGCAAGGCCGGGCAGGGCATGATCAAGTCCGACCTGTTCATCATCAACAAGACCGACCTGGCCCCATACGTCGGAGCGGATTTGTCGGTGATGGAGTCGGACTCCAAGCAGTTCCGCGCGGACAAGCCATTTTGCTTCACGAACCTGAAAACCGATGAAGGACTGGAGCAGGTTATTGGCTGGTTGCGCCGCGACGTGCTGATGACGGATCTGGGCTAGTGGCCGCTCCCACCGCGCGCCGCGTCCCGGCGCTGGCTCCCACTCCGTTCGCCGGCCGGCTGGTCGGGGAATTGCGGCTGCGCATCGGCCGGCGTTCGGGCAAGGACATCGCCACCGCGCAGTACCATCAGGGTGCCTTGCGGGTGCTGCGTCCGCACTACCTGGATGACAGCGCGCAGGTCTGCTACACCATCGTTAACCCCGGCGGCGGGTACCTGGGAGCCGATCGCTACGGCATCGAGGTGGAGGTGGAAGCCGGCAGCAGCCTGCTGCTGGCCACGCAGTCGGCCACCAAGGTCTACCGCACCCCGCAGGGCGAGGCCAGCCAGGAGATGCTGGTGCGCCTGGGCCCCGGTGCGGTACTTGAATACCTGCCCGACCAGCTGATCGCCTACCGGGATGCCAGCTACCGCCAGGAACTGGTGGTGGATATGGCCGCCGATGCCTCGTTGGTGCAGTTCGAGATCCTCACCCCGGGGTGGAGCCCGGACGGCACGCTCTTCCGCTATGACCAGTTGCGGCTTCGCACGCAGGTGCGGGTGGAGGGAAAGCTGGCGGTGCTGGACAACCTCTGGGTGAAGCCTGGCGACCAGTCGATCGACTCGCAGCTCTACCTCCAGCAAGCTACCCACGTGGGCATGCTGTTGGCGGTGGATGCGCGCATCGACGCCGTGCTGGTGGAGCAGCTGCGCGAGGTGGCCTACCGGATTGCCGGGCAGCAGCGCCAAGCGGTGCAGGTGGGCGTCTCACAGACGCCCACCGCCGGGGTGGCCGTGCGCACGCTTGGCACCTCGACCGAGTCCGCCACCGCGGTGATGCTGGGCATCGTCAACGAGCTGCGTGCGCGCTTGCGCGGCCAGGGACCGGTGAACCTGCGCAAGTACTAGCGCGGATTGACTTTAGAGCATGTCCGCGCGCAGCTGCGCCGCGGTGCGTGGCGAAAGCAGCCCCGGGGCCACATCGAAGACGGTCTGCGCGCCGGTGATCCCGGCGCGGTTCATGCGGTACACCGCACGGGCATAAGCCACCAGCACGCTGGAGGTGAACTCAGGGTTGGAGCCGAGCGCCAGCGAGTACTCGATAACCTGCTTCTGCGCGTCGCTGGTATTGCCCGAACGGATCACGAATCCGCCATGCGGCATGTCCGAGTGCTCCGCCGCCAGAGTCTGCGCGTCGATGAAGTGCACGGTGGTGTCATACTGGTCGAAATAGTGCTCCATGCTCACGATTGCCTGGCGCACGGTCTGCTCATCTGCGCCGTCTTGAAGGACCACGAAGCATTCGCGCTGGTGCTTCTCGCGGGTGCTCAGGCTCGGGCGCAGCCCGGCGCGCACCTGCTCGATCGCCTCGGGGCTTGGGATGGTGTACTGCACGCCGCCGGCGACTCCGGGCACGCGGCGCACCGCGTCGGAATGTCCCTGGCTCAGCCCGCGGCCCCAGAAGGTGTAGGTTTCCCCGTCCGGCAGCAGGGCTTCGCCATAGACCCGGTTGATGGAGAACATGCCCGGATCCCAACCGGCGGAGATGAGCGCGGTCTTGCCCGCGGCCTTCGCCGGGGCGTCCACGGACGCGTAGTACTCCGGGATGCGCGCGTGGGTGTCGAAGCTGTCCACGGTGTTGAACAGCGCCGCCAGCCGCGGGCCCTGCTCGGGCAAGTCGGATTTGGAACCGCCGCAGAGGATCAGCACGTCGATATCGTCGACGTGCTCGGCCAAGACGTCGACCGAGTAGCGCGCGGCTGGCTGGGCCAGCTCGAGGCTCTGCGGGTCGCGGCGGCTGTAGACACCGACCAGTTCCATATCCTGGTTCTTGGAAATTGCGGCCTGCACGCCGCGGCCGAGGTTGCCATAGCCGGCTATGCCAATACGGATTTTCGAAGACATTAGATTCACAGTCCCTTGATCTGGCTTGAGAGCCGCGGTCATTGGCCGGCAGGAGGTGGCTCACTGGCCGGAGAAGAAGTGGCGAAAGGCGCCGGTGGCCAAGCGCCACCACTTGGGATTATTCCAAAGAAGCACGCGGAACCCTAAACACCGGGCTCGCAGGCTAAATAGTGGGTCAAAGAGCCCGATTGGCGCAGCTTCACACGAAGTCCGGTGCGCCGGGTGCCACCGGGTCAGCGGCAGGAGGTGGCATAAATGAGCCGGGGAAGTCCCGTACCCGGTCGCAAATCGCGTGCAGGCTGGCGGCGTCGTGTGAGGCCAGCAGCACCGCCGTACCTGCCGCCGCCTGCGCCGTGAGCAGCCGCAGAACCGTTGCCTTGGTCGCCTCATCGAGTTGCGCGGTCGGTTCGTCGCACACCAGGACCCGAGGGTCCAGGCTCAGCGCGCGCGCCAGCAGCACCCGCTGGAGCTGGCCATCGGAAACCTCCGCCGCGCGGCGTTGGAGCAAGCCCGGGTCGAGCTCGACGAGCATGCATAGCCGATGCAATTGCTCGCGGTAGCGTTCGGGGCGGATCCGGATCGCGCCGTCGGCGAAGGCCAGCGGGGCCGCCAACAGGGTGCCTAGGCGCTGCCGGGGGTCGGTGGCCGCGCGAGGGGACTGGGGCACGATGCCGATCTTGGTGCGGATTTCCAGCGGCACCGGGCGGCGTTGGTCCACCGGTTGCCCGGAGACCATTACCCGCCCGCTGGCCGGGGCCTTCAGCAACGCCGCAATGTTGAGCATGGTGCTTTTACCGGCTCCGGAATCCCCGCGGATACCCACTGCTTCGCCCCGCTCGATTCGCAGATTTATCCCGCTAAGCAGTTGCGGCGCACTCGGGTATCCGGAGCAGACATCTACTAATTCCAGGCTCATTGGATCCGCTCCTGCCGCGTTTCTTCGCTGCGCACCACGCGGCCGTCTTGCACCACGCTCACCTCGTCCGCCAGCTCTGCGGCAAGTTCCAGATCATGGGTGGCCATGATGACGGTGCGCCCTGCACGGGCCAGATCCTGCAACACCTCGCCTAGCTGCTGCCGGCTCGCCGGGTCCAAGGCCGAGGTCGGTTCGTCTAGGAGAATCAGCTGCGCGTTGCCGAGCAATGCCAAGCCAAGCAGCACGCGTTGGGCCTGGCCGCCGGAGAGCTCATGCGGATAGTGCACCCGCAATTGCGCATCCAGCCCGACCCGTTCCAAGGCCTGGCCCACCGCTTTGGCGGAGCTGCCGCGGCGCTGCCGGCGCAATTCGCGTCGCATGGTGGCGCCCACGGTGCGCACCGGGTTGAGCGCGGTGGCCGCGGAGCCCGGAACGAAGGCCAACCGCCCGCCGGTGGCATGAGGCGTGGTTCCCAATTGCAGCCGTGCCCCATGCAGAAACAGGGAACCGGTGGCCTGCAGCGCAGGCGGAAGTACCCCCGCCATGGCTCGCAGCAGCATGGTTTTGCCGACGCCGGAAGGCCCGAGGATGACGTTGATGCGTCCGGTTTTTGCCTGGTAGTTCAGCTCGTGCAGGATCTCGGTGCGCACCCCGGCTGTGGACTCGGACCAGAGCCGCAGGTCCCGGACCTCAACGGCCGGCTGGTTCACTGCGGTGGGTGCGGATCCCCCGGAAGCGATCTGCGGCGCCGGCCGCCGAGTCCGGGAGCGCGGAAACGATTCGCGGGCCAGCGCGGAGAGCGCCGCGCTGAGCAGCACCAGCAAGCCCGCGGGGATCACCAGCAGCCACCAGGCTCCGGAGAGCACCCCGCCGCGGGCGTCTTCCAGGATAAGCCCCAAGGACGCCGCCTGCGGAGGGAGCCCCACGCCCAGGAAGGACAATGCCGATTCATGCCAGATGGCATGGGGCAGCTGCAGCACCAAGGCGATGGCAGCCTGGGGAGCTACCGCGGGGATCAGGTGGTTGGCCCAGATCGCCAAGGGCCGCGCGCCTGCCGCCCGGGACAGCGCAACATACTGCGATTCGCGTTCGCTGATCAAGCGCGAACGGACAATGCGCGCGACCTGAGTCCAGTGCGTCAGCGCGATCGCGGCGACGATAGCCCACCACCTCCCGGGCCACATGGACAACACCACCACGCTCAGCAGCAGGTGCGGCACCGCGTTCAAGGTGTCCACCAGACGCATGGCGATCCGGTCGACGATTCCCCCTGCGTAGGCGGCCAGCACGCCGACTCCCACACCGATGAGCGTGGATGCGGCAGCGGAGGCCGCTGCCAGCAGCAGTGAGAGCCGCAGCGCCTGCGCCGAACGCACCCACAGGTCCCGTCCCAGCTGATCGGTGCCGAACAGGTGATCGAGGCTTGGGCGCTGATAGACGGCACCAAGGTCGGCGCCGTGAACTGCCTGCGGGTTCAGCCATGGCACGCACACCGCATAGAGCACCAGCGCGCCAACTATGAGTACGGCGGAAAGCTGTCGTCTAGACATCGCGCACCCGCGGATCCGCCAGGACGTACCCGGCGTCGGCCAACGCGTTGCCGGCAAAAACCATCAGGCAGGAACAAGCGGTGACGGCCGCGAGCAGGGCAAAATCTCCCGCCACCGCTGCATCGATGACGGCCGAGGCGATGCCCGGCCAGGCGAATACGCTCTCCACGAGGAGCGCCCCGGTGACTAGCTCGCCTAACCTGCTGCCCACCACGGTCAAAAAAGGCAAGGCCGCAACCGGCAATACCTCGTGGCGCAGGATCTGCGCTTCGGATACCCCGCGCCCACGCGCGGCGAGCACCGCATCCGATTCGAGGACCTCGAACATCGAGCTGCGCAGGTTCAGCAGCAGCCAGGGCAGGAGGCTCACGGCCAGGACCATCGCCGGAAGGACCAGATGCACCAGCACGGTGCCGGCGGTCGGGGCCGCTCCGGACGAGGAGGCCCCACCGGCGGGCATGCCCAACCCCAGTGCAAAGATTGCGATGGCGATCAAGGCCAGGACGAAGGGTGGAAGCGCCTGGGCACACTGCGCGAAGAGCACCGCCGCCCGGTCCAGGACGCCCCCTCGGTGCCGTGCGGCCAGCCAGGCCAGCAGCAGAGAAGCCACGACCGCAAGCAGCAAACCGGCCAGGGCCAGCAGCGCGGTATAGGGCAAACGTTCAAGCAGTACCTCGCGCACCGGTTGCGCGTAGAGCCGGGAGAATCCCCAGTTCCCTTGCACGGCATCTACTGCCCAGCGCCACCACATGAGGAACCAAGGATTGTCCAGCCCCAACTGTTCGTTCAGCGCTTCGCGCTGCGCGGCATCGGTGCGTACGTAGCGCGAGCCGAGATAGTTGGCTAACGGGTTGAAAGGAGCAACAGAGGCCAGCCAGAACACCAGTGCGGTGATGCCCGCGGTGACCGGAAGCGCCAGGAGCAACCGGCGCACGAGGATGCCTGAGGCGGTGCGCACCCGCAGCCGTTGGCCACCTGGCGGCCCGAGGCGCCGTGTCATTGCTTGCGGGTCCATTCATGGATCTTTGCCCAAGGACCCCAGGTGGTTCCGTGGTCGTGGGGCTCCAGGAGCAGCGAGGAAGTATCCCAGTGTTCGCTGACGTCGCTGCGCTGCACGTAGCTGTGGTCCAGGAAGGCGAGCAGAAGCATGGAGGGCTGCTGAACGTAGAGCTGCTGAACCTTCCGGTAGGCCGTGGACCGCGCGTCCGGGTCTAGACTGGTGCGTCCGATATGCAGCTGTTCATCCATCGCCGGGTCGGCATACCGGCTGGGGTTGTCGTAATAGGCCCCGGCGTCCGGGTAGGAGGAATGAAGCATTTTGTAGAGTTGGGTATCAACGTCGTAGGGGTCGTCGCCACCGCCGAGCATGATGGCATCGTAGTTGCTGCGCGGCTCGGCCTCGTCAAAGGTCGCTGCCCGAACATCCACCGTGATGCCAAGTTCGGCTAGTTGCGCGGCCACCGCCAGGGAGAGGTCGCGGCGCAAGGTGTCTCCCGGGTTGTGCAGCACGGTGAATGCCGCCTCGGTACCGTCCTTGCTGCGCACCCCGTGCTCCGACTCGACCCAGCCGGTTGCCTCGAGCAAGGCCGCGGCGCGTTCCGGGTCATGCGCGAAGGTCGCCTTCGCCGCGTAGCTCCGGCCGTATTCGGGGGAAACGAAGGTGTATGCCGGCCGGCCGCTGCCATCGAGCACGGCGTCGATCAGCTGCTCGCGGTCGACCGCGAGGTTCAGCGCCAGCCGTACCTCGGGATCTGAGGTGAACGGATGCTCAGCGGGCAGGGAGATGCCGCGCCAGTCCGCCGAGGTAGCGGTGAGCACCTCGTAGCCTGCGCGGCCGGCAAAGCTGTGGGCCAGCCGCGGAGGCAGGACTGTGCCGGTGAATCCTCCCGTGGCCAGTCGTTGGCTCCGGGCGTTGTCATCGGGCGCCGCCTCGTAGATCACCGGGGACGCTTGGACCGGGCCGGTGCGGTAATTCGGATTGGCGGTGAGTACCAGCTGTGCGGAGGAGAAATCTTCCACGGCATACGGTCCGGTGCCAACCGGTGTGCGGCTGAGCGCCGATTCGGCGACGGGCTTCGCCGGGTCGGCGAGTTCTGCCGGAGCGATGCCGATCAGCAGCGAGGTCTTGAAGGACGTCTGCGCTTCCTTGAGCCTAAAGCGCACCGTATGTTCGTTGGGTGCGGAGACGGATTCCAGGTTTTCCAAGCTGCCGGCAAGGGGCGAGGCGGTTCGTGGATCGAGGATCGCCTGGTAGCTGGCCACGACGTCTTGGGCGTCGAAGGAGGTGCCGTCGCTGAATTTGATGCCCTGGCTCAGCGAAATATCCCAGACCAGAGAGTCAGCGGAAATTGTCGGTTCTTTGGCAGCCAAGAGGGGCACGAGATTCGGAAGCTGATCCGGTTCGCCCTCGACGGTGAACAGCGACTCGTTGATTTTCCCTAGGCCGTAGCTGTCGAAGCCGGCCAGTGGATTCAGGGTTTCTGGCAGCGCCGCGGTGAGCAGGGAGATGGGTTGCTCGTCAGCAGCCTGTCCGCTGGCAGGCTGGCAGCCGGCGGTGAATAAAATCAGCGGAAGCGCCAAGAATGCGATGACGCGGCCGCGGCTGTTTGGCGTACGCAGGGAGGATCCTTTCGCTACTCTAGAGGAGGGGGATATGTTCACAGGATACATGTGTCCAGCCGAACAGGTGTTGCGCCGCGGGGACCGAATTTCGGGGGAGGAAACGTATTGATGGAAAGCAAGCGCAGCCAGATCGCTGCCGATGCGGTCAATGATGCCCAACGACGCATTTCCCAGTGGGCAGAGGTGTTTTCCCTCTGCGCCGATCCGACCAGAATAAAAATACTTTTCGCCATTCATGCAGCCCCGGATTCCTCGGTGAATCAGCTCGCTGCGGCGGCGGGACTCAGCCCGAATACCGTCACCCAGGCCTTGGCGACACTGCAGCGGGCGCAGGTAGTTCAATCCACGCCTGACGGGCGTTTCCGGCGCTGGCGACTAGTTCACGCAGGAGTTCACCAACTCCTGCACCAGATGGATGCGCCGCATTCCGAATTACACCCCGAACACCTGCCGCCGCAAGCCGAATAAGCACTCGCATCGGCGTCCTCCGGCGGCGCTCGCCGGAAAGGCGGCAGGTGCCTACTTGGCGGTCTACTGGATATGATCCAGATGCGCCTCGAGCTTGCTGCTGGCGCGGCTGAGGTGATCGGCCAAGGTGCTGGCGGCCCCCTGCGCGTCATTCGCCTCGATCTGCTCCAGCAGATTTTGATGCTCTGCGGCAATGTCCTTGGTGCTTAGCAGCGTGGCATCCTGCACGTGTGTCATGCACAACCGAATCTCGTCACTGAGCTGGGCATAGCTTGCGCTGGTGCGCTGTGAGCCCAAGGCATTGACCAGCGCAGAATGGAATCTGACATCCGGTTCCACGATCTGCACCGGTGAGGCATTGGATAGTGCGGTGATTTGGGCGTTGGCCTCATATGCGGCCGCTGGAACTTGCCCGGTAGTTGCAAGCAGTCGCACCGCTTCGGCTTCGATGATTGCGCGCGTCCGGTAGATGTCTCGGGCGTCGGCCGAATTCAGCACGGTGACCCGGGCGCTCTGATGCGCGTTGCGGGTCAAGAGCCCGCTGGCCACCAAGTTTTCGAGTGCCGCCTTCGCGGTGGGCCTGGCCACGGTGTAATGCGCGGCGACGTCCACCTCGCTCAGCGCGGTGCCGGGGGTCAGTTCTCCGGCGAAAATTCTGCTCCGCAGATCATTGATGATCGCCTGGACTACCGAGACGACACCGAGCCTTGCGGGCATGGAATTCCTTTCAAGAAACTTGCTGACCCCTCGAGTATCCCACGAAAGGCACTAACATAGCATGTGTACTTGTTAGACAATATTCTTATTCGGTAGGCTGGGCCTACCAACCGCACAGGAGCGCATCATGGCATTGAGCACGCCGGCACTCGGCGAAACCAGGGTTTCGCCGAGCATCCTTGACTTGGTCGCCGAGCCCGACCGCGTCAAAACCACGTCAATCGACCGGGTGGCATACGCCTCCGACGCTTCGCACTACCTCTACACCCCGCAGGCGGTGATCATCGCCAAGGACGCAGTCGAGGTTTCGCAGCTTCTTGCGGCCAGCATGCGCGCCGGTCAGCCGGTAACGCTTCGCTCCGGCGGCACCTCGCTCGCCGGCCAGGCGAGCGGTGACGGGTTGATGCTCGATGTGCGTCGAAACTTTCGCGGCATCACGGTGCTTGATCAGGGCAAGCGCGTGCGGGTGCAGCCCGGCGCGACGGTGCGTCAGGTCAATGCGCGGCTTTCGGCATACGGCTTCAAGCTTGGGCCAGACCCGGCCAGCGAGGCGGCCTGCACCATTGGTGGCGTAATCGCCAACAACTCGTCGGGCATGGCTTGTGGTACCGAGTTCAACACCTACCGCACGCTGGAATCGATGACCTTTGTGCTTCCCAGCGGCACCATGATCGACACCGCTGCCCCGGATGCCGACGCCAAGCTGGCCGCTGCCGAACCGGAACTTGTCGCCACCCTTGAGCGCTTGCGGGACCGCGTGCGCGGAAATAAGGATTCCGTGGCGCTGATCGAAAAGCACTTTGCCCTGAAGAACACCATGGGCTACGGCATCAATTCCTTCCTGGATCACCAGACGCCGGCGGATCTGCTCGCGCACCTGATTATCGGTTCCGAGGGCACCTTGGCTTTTGTCGCCGAGGCGGTCTTCTGGACCGTGCCGATTCGCAAGCTCGCGATCGCCACCCTGGCGGTCTTTGATTCCTTGGATCTGGCAACTCGCGCGCTACCGGATCTGCTGGACTCGGGCGCGGCGACTCTGGAGCTCATGGACTCCACCTCGCTGCGCGTGGGCCAGAGCCTGCCCGGGGTGCCCGAGGCAATTATGGGCTTCGAAATCAACGCCCAAGCGGCCCTGCTCGTGGAATACCACGCGGACTCGGAGGAAGAGCTTGCCGGGCTGCAAGGTGATGGGCAGCGCCTGCTGGACGCGGCGTCGCTCCGCGCCCCGGCCATGCTTTCAACCGATGCGGCGAACCGCCAGGCCGCGTGGAAGTTCCGCAAGGGGCTCTATGCTTCGGTGGCCGGCGCACGCGTGTCGGGAACTACCGCGTTGCTCGAGGACGTTGCGGTGCCCGTTGCCTCGTTGGCCGAAACCTGCGGAAGCCTGCAGGAGCTCTTTGAGGAGTACGAGTATGAAGATTCGGTGATCTTCGGCCACGCCAAGGATGGAAATATCCACTTCATGCTCACCGACCGCTTCGAGGGCGAGACGGCGTTGAACCGCTACAACGCGTTTAATGACAAGATGGTCGACCTGGTGCTCTCCAAGGGCGGCAATCTGAAAGCCGAGCACGGCACCGGGCGCGCCATGGCGCCCTTCGTCCGGCGCCAGTATGGCGATGAGCTCTACGAAGTCATGGTGCAGCTCAAGGCTGCCTGCGATCCGCGGCTGATGCTCAACCCGGGGGTCATCATCGATGAAGATCACGCAGCCCACATCCGCAACATCAAGCTGAACGAGACCATCGAGGTTGAAGCCGACCGATGCGTTGAGTGCGGCTACTGCGAGCCCGTTTGCCCGTCCAAAGACCTGACGCTGACCCCACGCCAGCGCATCGCCGTGCGCCGCGCGATCGCCAAGGCCGAGGCCGAGGGCAACCGGGAGCTCGCCGCAGAACTCGAGCGCGACTTCGAGTACTCTGCGGTAGAGACCTGTGCGGTGGATGGCATGTGCGTCACCGCCTGCCCGGTGCAGATCAATACCGGCTTGCTGGTCAAGCGACTGCGCCGCGAGGATGCGAACCCGGCGATGGCGGGCGGATTCAAGGCCGCGGCCAAGGGCTGGGGCGCGGCAACTCGCGTCGGCTCGGTGGCGTTGAGCGTCGCCGGCAAGTTCCCGGTGCCGCTGGTCCGTGGCGCCACCGACGTGGCCCGCAAGCTCGTGGGTAACGACACCATGCCGCGCTATGACGCAGATCTGCCGGCTGGCGGCAAGGCGCGCAAGCCGCTGACGGGAAATCTCGGTGCCGCAGGTACCGAGCCAAGCGCCATCTACCTGCCTGCCTGCGTGAACTCGATGTTCGGCCCAGGCGGTGAAGGGCAGGGGGTGGCTCCGGCCTTCGAACAGCTGCTGCGGCAGGCAGGCATTTCGGTGCTGGTCCCGGAAGGCATTGAATCGATGTGCTGCGGTACCCCATGGAGCTCGAAGGGCTACGAGGATGGGCATGCGGTGATGGCCAAACGCGTGCTCGAACAAGTCCATGCTGCCCAGCCGGCGTTCAGGCTACCGGTAATTTCCGATGCAACCAGCTGCACCGAGGGCTTCGCGCATACCTTGGAAGAGCAGGGCTTCGAGGTAGTCGACCTGCTGGCCTTCACCTCACGGCACCTGCTGGACAAGCTCCCGGAAGCCAAGCGGATCGATTCGCTGACCCTGCACCCCACCTGCTCGTCAACGCAGATGGGCCTGAACGGTGATCTGCAGAAGGTCGCCGAAGCGGTCGCGGACACCGTGCACGTTCCGGTGAATTGGGGTTGCTGCGCCTTTGCCGGAGACCGTGGCATGCTGCATCCGGAGCTCACCGCCTCGGCCACCGCGCGCGAAGCCGCCGAGGTGCGCGAGCTGGCCGCCAGCGCCCATGCCTCGTGCAACCGCACCTGCGAGCTGGGCATGAGCCGGGCTACCGGCAAGGACTACCGCCATGTGATCGAACTGTTGGCGCAAGGCACCGGGATCGCTTAGCCGCGCGCGACGAGACGGACCGCGGACAAGGTGCCGATGGTGAAGGCCAAGGTTGCGGCCAGCACCAGAGCCAGCGGCGCGTTCCAGCCCCCGGTGGTGGTATTGAGCCATCCGGCCAGCGGCGGAGCGATGGTAGCCGCGACATAGCCTCCGCCCTGGATTCGAGCCGAGGCGGAGGCCGCCTGCGCATTTGTGCTTGTTATTCGCGGGATGAGCGAGAAGATCGCGGTGAACCCTCCACCCTGGGCGACGCCGCCGATCACGGAAAAGGCGATGTAGGCCTCTGGTGCGGCCAGCAATCCCAACGGCAGGGCAATCCAGCAGATGGCTACGACGAGCGCCGGAACCCAGGGCCCGGTCCGGGCGGCCAGCAGCGGAACACCCAAGGCGCCCACCACCGCGGCGATCTGGAACAGCGAAGCGCTAGCGGCTGAAGAAGCAAGGGAAAGCCCCACGGTTTCGGCCAGCAGCAACGGAAGCCAGGTGGTGGTCGCGTAGTAGGCGGCCGATTGGCCGCAGAAACCGAAGACCAGCAGGGCGGTCACCTTGCGGTTCCGGGATCTCGCGGCAACCAGCATCGCGGCGTCGGCCTGGCTCGTAGGCCGTTTGGGAGCCGGCTCGGCTGGCAGCTCGGCGGGTTTCGCGCCCGCGCGGCGCATCCGGAGAAGCACCAGCCAGAAAACCAGCCCCAGGGCGGTGACAACCGTCCATGCGGCGATCGCGAGGCGCCAGCCGAAAGCGGCCGCGAGCGGGGCGGTACCAAGCAAGGTCACCATGGAACCGACATTCATGGCCGCGGAGTACACCCCCGTTGCCGCCGGGGCCCGTCGCCACGGCACATCGCGGCGAATGATGACCGGAACTACGATGTTTCCCAGGGTTATCGCGGCGCCGATCAGCACCGTGCCAGTCAGCAGGAGCGGGGCGGAACCCAGCGAGCGGATTATCGTTCCGATCAGCACGCCGACCAAGCACAGGATGACGGTGGCCTCGGCGCCGAAACGGCGTATGGTGCCGGTTGCCAGAGGCGTCGCGATGGCGAAGAGCAAAACTGGAAGACCAGTGAGCAACCCAGCGCCGGCGGCGCTGAGCCCGGTGTCGGATTGAATATCGGTGATTGCCGCGGTGGGCGAGATGATCGGCGCGCGCAGGCTCAGCGCCAAAATGGCGATTCCGGCGATGACCCAGAGCAAGGCCCATTTCTTCTTGGCTGGGTTGCGATGCGTGGCGATCTCCTTAGGTGCACGAGTCGGGGCTCACCTCAAACCCTAGAGCAGAAACGCTAGTGCTCTGGTTGTTCCTAAATATGACGCAACAACACGAGACCCCGATTGCCCGCAGGGATCGCTGGAATAGCACTCTGCCATCCGCTGCAACGCAAGTGTTCGGTGCCGGGGGTGAAATACGTCGAGCGCCTTCGAAGATTACGAAGGCGCTCGACTGTCCGACCCTTGCGGGAGGTCCAGAAAGTTTCCGTGGCTACCCAGCATTTGCCCCCAAAATGCAGATGCTGGTGCAGCGTCCACCTATGCGAGATTCGATTGACAGTGGCGTTTATCGAACTTCCGGAGCTAACTACGACGCATTAAACTGAAACTTCTAGCTACAATAATTTAGCCGTCCGCATCCTGCGTCGGCAACGGAAAGGGCGGGGTTCGGACAAATCCGGACAAGATTTGCCCTTTAGGGGAATGTGTATTATCAGCTCAGAGCTTATATTCTTGTAATGGAATATATGACCGCGCCCTTTGTCCGCGACGCGCATTGCGTGAAATGTTTCCCATGAATGTCTTGAATTCTCTGCATGCACCCTAGAGTTAATTCACAACGCGGAATAAAAGAAGGCGCGAAGAGCGAAGGCAGTGAAAGTGTCGGATTTCAAAGATCAATCCCAGAGGATGCTATCGCCGTTCGACCGCATCGTCGACGACCTGCAGCAGCTGCGCCTTGATGGCGGTGACGTTCCGTATGCAGAAATTGTTCGCAGGATCTCCCGAAATCGAATAGCCCAAGGCGTCGCACCAGATGCGTCCCGCCCTGCCAGATCAACTGTCTACGATGCCTTTCGGCGCGGACGAACTCGGCTCAATCTGGAACTGGTCTCTGAAATCGTCCGTGCACTGGATGGAACGGAGAAAGACATTGAGAGTTGGCGGCTGCGATGCTTGCAGGCTCGACGTGAACAGGCCGCAACAGAAGACACCGAATGCCCTGGATCTGAAGAACCCGTCGTACCCGAACGACCAAATGCCCCGTTGGCCGAGCCCGAGGCCGCCAAGGAGACGAAGCAGAAGATCGCAGTGCATGTCAGAAAGGTGATATTGGCCCTCGGCTGCGCCTTAGCCAACCTGCTGGGGTTCTGGCTGGTGGCGAATCTTGGAGTGCCACTGTACCTGGACATGCTCGGCACCGCGGTTGCGGCAATGATGCTGGGCCCTTGGGCAGGCGTTGGTGTCGCTGTGGCAACGAATCTCCTAGGATCTGGGATCACCGATTCCTCGTCGATACCTTTCGGGCTGGTCAACGTCACCGGTGCCTTGCTCTGGGGATATGGGGCGCTGTGGGTGCGTCGAAAGGGAGCTCTCAGGCGCTATTTTGCGCTGAACCTGCTGGTTGGCTTTGCATGCACTGTGGTTGCGACGAGTTTATTGGTGCTCCTCTTCGGCGGCGGTACCGGGCATGCCTCTGAGGGAACCCGGATGAACCTAGAGTCCTTTGGCTTGCCAATGTTTGTCGCAGTATTCCAATCGAATCTCTTGTATTCCTTGGCGGATAAAATGCTGGTCGGCTTTATCGCTTTGGCAGTCATGGCCCAGCTCAATGGCTGGCTTCGTGGATCCATTTTCGAGGATCTGGAATCAGACATCACGCGACGGCTCGATATCGATGCAGGACAGGAACAACGAGCTTGATCTAGCGCGTTGAGTGATTTGTGCCCTATTCTTGATCTTGTCAGGAGCCACCTCATAAGGCTCCGGCGCTCTCAAAAGGGGCGATACCCGTTGCCGAATGCAACTGGTAACGGCAGACATATATGGAATTTTCTTTAGTTTTCTTCAGGAAAAGAGTCCATTATGTCCAGCGTTTCAGCTGCCATTGCCCATGCCCTTAAGCCGATTGCTCCACAGATCTTTGGCCTGATGGGCAACGGCAACGCACACTTCCTCGATGCCGCCGTCCGCGCAGGCTTTAGCTACACCGCCGTGCGCCACGAGTCCGCAACGGTGTCCGCCGCCGACGCCTACTTCAGGATTTCAAACCGCCTCGCTATCGCCTCGACCACGTACGGCGCAGGTTATACCAACGCCGTCACCGCCTTGGCCGAAGCTGCGGCGGCGCGCACTCCGTTGCTGCTAGTCACCGGCGACGCGCCGACGACCGGCTTGCGCGGTTGGGACGTCGACCAGGCCGCCATGGACACCGGTGTGCGGGCCGTGCGCTACGAGGTGGACCGGCACACCCCGGGCGCAACGGCGCTCGCCGCGGCCGCCCACGCGCTGCGCGAACAGATCCCGGTGGTTCTGTCCATCCCCTATGACCTCGCCGCGGCACCAAACCTCGAAGTCGAGCTGCCGCAGTTCAACAGCTTCCGCAGTGTTCCGCCGGCGCCTGAACTCAATGCAACTCAACTACGGGCCATCACCGACCGGCTTTTGGCCGCCAAACGCCCGCATATCCTCTATGGTCGTGGAGCCATCGACGCGGCAGTGGGTATTGCCGAACTTGCCGAACGGCTCGGAGCCACCACCTCGGGAACACTGCTGGCCCGCGACCTGTTGGACTACCCGTACGATCTGGGAATCACCGGTGGCTTCGCCACCGAACGAAACGCCGAAATCATCGAGCAGGCCGATACCGTGCTGGTGCTCGGGGCCGGACTTAATCAGTTCACCATGCGCTTTGGGGATCTGGTCAACGTCGAGGCACAGGTAATGCAGATCGATCTTGCGGCTAACGCCACGAGCCCGCGAGTGGATTACTTCGCCACCGGAGACGTCTCCGCAGCGGTTGATCGTCTCTTGGGCGCCGTGGGCGCCCAGGATTCGGGCTGGGCCGGCTCGATAAACCTGGACGCGGTCCGCGACCGCCCGCTGGGGGAGGAGCGCGCCGCGGACGGTCTGCTCGATCCGCGTCGAGTGGCCAGCGAACTGGAGGAGATCTTGCCCGAGAACCGGGTTCTGGTTCAGGACGGTGGGCACTTCATCGGTTGGGGGCCCATGTATTGGTCAACTTCCGGGGCGCGAGCGCTGACCTGCGTAGGCACCGCCTACCAGTCCATTGGCCTAGGTATTGCATCCATGGTCGGCGCGGGGGCAGCGGCCGAGGGCCGCACCGTAGTGCTGGCCGCCGGAGACGGCGGATTCCTGATGGGCCTAGCCGATCTCGAATCGATCGTGCGCACCATCAGCAGCGGAGTCATCGTGATCTACAACGACTCAGCCTACGGGGCGGAGGTCCACCAATACGGTTCCATTGGCCTGCACGAGGATCCTATGCTCATCCCAACTGTCGACTTCGCGGCACTCGCCACCGCAGTGGGCGCAACGGGGCTTCGCATCGACTCGGTGGCCGATTTTTCCAAGGTTCGGCAGTGGGTAGATCAGGGGGCGAAGGGAATATGTCTGGTGGATGCGCGGATCTCACCGAACGTTCGGGCACCATATATGGAGGAAATACTGGCCGCGAACGCGCGGGCCACCGCGGCGCAGGCATCACAATCCGATTAAGGTGCTGGATTATGAGTGCTGATTCGGCGTAGGGTTGCAGAGTGCGCAAAGTCTTAGTAGGAACGGCAAGTCTAGGTTTGGGAGCGCTATTAATGCTTCCCGCCACGGGCGCTATTGCCGCCCCTTGGGACGCGCAAGACCCCAACCCCGCGCCGAGCCAGGGGCTGTCTGAAACATCGTTGCGTGTAGCCACGCTAGCCACCGAGATGACTCGGGATGTTCCGGGGCAGCTCTCCGCAGACCTCATGCAGGGAGATGACCGCGAAGCCGCGCAGGCAGCGGACAGCATCACCGCAGCCAATGCCGACTTCGTGGTGCTTACCGGGATGGACGCAGACGAACAAGCCGTGCAGGCGTTCCAGGATCATTACCTGAACAATCCAGAGGACTCCCGGCGGGACGTTGAATACGACTACGTTTACCTAGGCCCGGGCAACAAGGGCAAACCAAGCGGTGCTGATCTCAACGGGGACCGGATTGTCGGCGGCCCAGAAGATGCTTGGGGGCAGGGCAACTTCGAAGGCCAAGGCGCCGTCGTTGTCCTTTCCAAATATCAGATTGACCAAGACTCAGTCACCGGAATATCGGAGCTGAAATGGTCCGCCGTCCCGGAGAGCAGGCTCGATGATTCTGGATTGAGTGGCGCACTGGCGGCTTCAATTCCCGTGATGAGCAGTGGGCTTTGGGATATCCCGATCGAGTACCGCGGCAAGCACGTTCATGTGCTCGCCGTGCAAACTGACGACGCTTCCGGCGGCTATTCCTTTGCCGAAGCGCGCCAACTCGACCAGCTGCGAGTCATCTCCGATTACCTCGGCGGCGAAGAATACCTGCGCGATGACCAGGGGATAAAAACCCGTGGAGTCGGAAAAAGCCCGTATGTCTTAGCCGGATCCCTAGGCCAGCAGCCATCCTCGCTGGCCGCGCGGGATGCGCTGCTGCATGAAGCCGACCGTCCCGAGGCGCTCAGCGATTCGGGAAATTATCTCCTTCCAAGTAGCGCCTGGCAGGTCCTTGGCCAGGGGCATATCGGGGACCGTGCACCGCTCCAAGCGCAAACTATCGACGGCCCGGCCCAAATCAACGATTCGGCTCCCGCCCTGATCTGGACCGATATTCAGTTCTAAACTTCTTCCACCAACAGCTGCCGCAGGTGCCCGTTGAGGAACAACCCCTGCGGGTCTGCCTTAGAGCGCATCGCCTGGAAATCGGCGAATCGCGGGTACAGCTGCGAAGCTCCCAAGAAATGCGCTTTGCCCCAGTGCGGTCGCTCTGGCAGGGAAGTATTCTGGAACTTCGTCGCGGACTTAGCGATGCACCACGAGATAGCTCGTATGGAGATGTTCCCCGCTCGTTCGCGCAGAGCGATCGCATTCTGGTCGAAGGCTTTTTAATCGAGTAAACAGACCTGGCGTTCACGCATTCCGGCCTTTTCCAGTGCCAGGTTATAACGTGTGGCCTGCGCATTCTTCATAGGCCACCTCTTGCGCCGCGACGCGAGCGTATCAAGGAAAAGCTCGGTTCTGGCTTGGTATTGATAATTCGCGGCGAGAATCCGGCATTTTCCCGGGAACTATCAGGCTGGAGCTACTAGTCTGGGATTATCATGAGCAAAGATCCCATTTCGATGACATTCATAGACTCGAGCGGCAAACCTCGTTCGGCCGTCCAAGACGCCATCATGCGGGGCGTCGGTGTGCAGCGGCCGTTGGTCCTTGCATATCTCAAGCGATTGCGCGCGAAACATCCCCAGGCATCTGCGGCCGAGCTGGCCAAGATCGTTGAACGCGATTATTTGGTCGTGGTCACCGGCTCTGGAGCTGCCGTGGGTGGTACCGCGGCGGTGCCGGCGGTAGGTACCGCTGTAGCGCTGGGGCTCTCGCTGGCCGCCACGATCGGGTTCCTGGAAGCCTCTGCGCTTTATGCGCAGTCCTTGGCCGAACTTCATGGCATTGCCATTGACGACCCGGACCGATCGCGCTTGCTGGTCATGGGCGTGCTGATGGGCGAGGAAGGCAGTTCGATGATTTCGGCACTGACCAGTCAGGCGGCAGGTCGCGGCTCCGGACCGGTCAAGGGCTGGGCAAGATCATTTGGCTCGAACAAGTCAACGAGCCTGATGGCCACGGCGCAGAAGAGCTTGCAGAAGAAGTTCATTCGCAAGATCGTTGGCACCCAAGGTGCCAGCATGCTTGGCCGGCTGGTGCCTTTCGGCATCGGGGCCGTTATCGGCGGGGCCGGCAACCGCTATCTGGCCAAGCGGGTTATTGAAAACGCGGCGGTAGCGTTCGAGGGAATCGATACCGTGGCTCCAAGCCAGCTTGAGCTGGATGACCCGGATATTATCGACACCGATGTTGTGGAGAAACCGCGGAAGCGCAAATAGTCCGAAACTGAAAAACAACCGCAGGATGTTTCACATGAAACATCCTGCGGTTGTTTTTCGTTCTGAATCGGAAGCTGCCGGTCTGCTCTTCCTGGAAGTTCCGGCGATCAATGCCAGGGCAATGACAGAGAGCAGGACAACTAGTCCGGCGTAGCCGTAGGTGACGTTTTTTAGTCCGTGGGTTGGGATCAGCAGTCCGCCGATCAGTGTGGGCAGGCCGAAGGCTAAGTAGCTCACCAGATATACCGAGGAGAGCGTGCCGCCGCGTTGCAGCGTGGGGACGTTCTCCACGAGGGTCCGAAGCCCACCTTGGAAGGCGCCGCCCAAGCCGATGCCGCCGATGATGCTGGAGATGAAATAGATCGCCGTGTTTTCCGTGTAAACAGCTAGTACGAGCCCGCCCGATCCAACGATCAGCGAGATGCATCCAAGGGTCATGACCTTCAAGGCGTCGAACCGGAAGGTGACGGCGCCGAGCACCGCACTCGCGCCGGTCAGCGCAAAGATGGCTAGGCCGCTCAACGTCGGTGCTTGAATATTCATCAACGTTTTGGTGATGCTCGCGCCCAATCCCAGATACATTCCAACCAGCGCCCAGCTGGCGAGCAATGCGCCGACTGCGACGAGGAACTCGCGGCGCACCTCCTTGGGGATCATTACCGAGGGGATGAGCGAACGCCATACACCGTGACGGCGTGGGTGGCGCTCCTTGAGCAAGCTCGCCGGAATCAGCGCCAGAATCAACAATGCGGCGACCACCAGATAAGGGATCTGGAAGGGGTGCGGTGCGAACTGCACGAGAATGCCACTGAGCAGGGCGCCGAGGCCGATTGCCGCAGGTGGCACGGCGCCGTTGAGCATGGCGACGGTCCGGTGGCGCGAGGCGGGGGAGTAATCGAGCAAGGCTGCGCCCAGGGTGCCGAATCCGAGGCCCGAGGCAATACCCTGCAGGATCCGGGCGATCAGCAGCGCATTCAATGAATCGGCGAATGCCATGACGAGCATCGAAGCCGCGGCAATCAGCAACGCGCTAAAGGCGACGGGACGGCGTCCAATATGATCGGACAGTGCCCCGCAGGTCAGCAGGGTAACCAACAAACCGAAGATATATACGGCGAAGACGCTGCTGACTTCAAGGGAAGACAGTCCCCATTGCTCGGAGTACAGCGGGAAGATCGGTGACGGCGTGCCGGAGTGTGCTGCGATGAGGCAAAGGCCAATGAGTGCGGTGGTGAAGCCGAGTTTGTCGGCGACGTAGTTGTTGGCGTGTGCCACGAGATCTCTTCTGTGTTGTAGCGAATGGGTCGTGTGCGTGATGCTCCTAGGGCTGCTCAGCCAATAATCCTCGCACGGACCAGCGGACGGTTTCTTCAATGGAGGCCAGGTCAACGCTTTCGGCCTCGCGCATCAGCCGGAACACCGCTGCACCAAAGGCCACGTCCATGGCAACGTCGACATCCAGGCCTTCGGCCAACTGGCCCGAAGCGAGTGCGCGCGCAAAGAGGGGTTTGAGAGTTTTACGCCGCGGAGCTAGATAAAACTGCTCGAAATACGCGGCGCCGTGCGGCTCCAAGGAGCAGGCGGCCAGCAGCTGAAAGAATACGCGCCCGCTTTGGATGCTGTGGAAGGTTAACGATTCGACAGTACAGTCGATGAGATTCGCCAAGGGGTCTCCGTCGGTGGGGATCTTCAGCGCTTTTGTTGCGACACGTCCGAAAGCTTCGGCAACGATTGCATTCTTGGAGGGCCAGTGCTTGTACAGCGTCGCGGTGCTGACGCCTGAATGCTCGGCGATGCGCTCAATCGAAATCCCGCGGAAACCCGTGTCGCGGAGTAGTTCATTGGTGGAGTCCAAGACCTTGTGATGGGTTGCCACGCTGCGTGGGCGCGTACTAACCGGCAAGATTCCATCATTCATAGCGATTCCTAAACTAAAGTGTCACTTTAGTTTAGCAACATTCATCCGGTTCCAAGGATTTCGGGTACAAAATGACCGAGCGGCTCCTTAATGGGGAGCCGCTCGGCAAGGTGAGATTCTTTTCCGGCGAACTAACGGGCGGCGCTCTGCGCCATAATCCGTTCCAGAGTGGCAATCGCTCCCTGTGAATGCAGGGATGCGAGGGTCTCCAAATATGGTTTGGTGAACCGTTCATCGTTGATGACGTCGCCAAACAGGTCTCGCTGGCGCAGGAATGCCAAGGGATCTTCGCTGTGCTTCGCAGCGGCGGCGGAGACTTCCTGAGCCAGACGGTCAACGATCTGGATCGGCTCGCCCATTTCGTCGGTGCCCTCGGCATAGCGTGCCCAGCTGGCCACGATGGCGGCCGAAAGGCGCACGTCGCGATCGGCGGCGAGGTTTTCGCGGACCACCGGCATGAGCCACTTGGGGATGCGATCCGAGGAGTCAGCGCAAAGCCGCGCAATCGTGTCGGCCACGTGCTCGTTGCGGTACCGCTCGATCAGCTTGTCCTGATAGGCGGCCAGGTCCACTCCGGGCAAGGCCGCCAGCGTAGGCTGCGCCTCGGTGCGCATGTAGCGCAGCAAGAATTGGGCGAAGAGCTCATTGCGTGCCGCATCATGCACCGCGCGGTATCCGGCCAGATGGCCGAAATAGCACAGGCCCTGATGGGTGGCATTGAGCAGACGCAACTTCATCAGTTCAAAAGGCACCACATCTGCAACTACCTGGACTCCGACCTGCTCGAATTCCGGGCGGCCGGATACGAACTTGTCCTCTAGCGCCCACTGCACGAAGTCTTCGCACACTACCGGCCAGGCATCTTCGATGCCATAGCGCTCGGTCACGTCGCGCCGATCAGCGTCCGTGGTGACCGGGGTGATGCGGTCGACCATCGAGTTGGGAAACGGAACATTTGCCTGCACCCAGGCACCGAATTCTGCATCCAGCGCGGTGGCGAAGGCGCCAAACATCTTATGCGCCACCTCGCCGTTGCCTTGGATGTTGTCGCAGCTCATGACGGTAAAAGGCGCGAGGCCACGCTCGCGGCGAAGCTTCAGCCCGGCACTGATCAGGCCGAAGGCGGTTTTCGGGTTTTCCGGATCGGCCAGATCCGCGGCGATGGCGCGGTTCTGCAGGTCGAATTCCCCGGTGACCGGGTTGACGTTGTATCCGCCCTCGGTGACGGTCAGCGACACGATGCGGATCGCGGGATCAGCCAGCTTCTCGATAGCCGCACGGGTGTCATCCGGAGCGTACAGGTAATCGATAATTGAACCGATGACCCGCACCTCACGGCTGCCGTCCGGATTCTTGACTACCAGGGTATATAGTCCGTCGCTGTCGCTGAGCGTATCGCGCATGCGCGTGTCCGAGGGCATGATTCCCATGCCGCAGATACCCCAGTCGAGGGCTCGGCCCTCGTTCATGAGCCGATCGAGATACATGGCCTGATGGGCGCGGTGGAATCCGCCGACGCCGAAGTGGACGATTCCAGCGGAAACCTTGCTGCGGTCATAGGCCGGTACCTGTACCTCTGGCGGGATTTCTGCCAGCGTCTGATTAGAGAGTTTCATGAATTCGCAGTCTCCTTATGGGGGAAATGTCAGTTGCTCAAGCGCTCGCCTTAGGCGACGCGCTGCGGGGCGGGGGTGGGAACGCCGTTGAATCCGGGTTGGGTTCCGCGCAGCAAGTGCGACATCAGCGCCGCGACCAAGTACAGCGTGGCGAACAGATACACCATTCCTGCGGCGCCCAGGGTGGTGTAGAGCAAGGCGACCAGCAACGGTCCGGCGAAGACCGCGGCACCGATGCCAAGGTTGTAGGAAGCCATCGCGGCTCCTGGATGCTCCGGCGCCAGCGAGACGGCGATGGCCGAAAGCGGCACGAACCCGGCCAGGCCGATGCCGAAGACCGCACCGATCAGCAGGGTCAGCAGATAAGCGTGTTCGATCCCGTTGTCTACCGCCCAGGCGGGCACCAGATAGAGCCCCGCCATGGACAGCGCACAGAGCACCGCGCCGAACCAGACCACGGTCTTTGACCAGCCCAGCTTGTCGCCCAGGGCCCCGAAGAAGAGGTTGAAGGGAATGTTCACCGCGTAGATCACCGTGGTCAGGATCAAGAACTGGCCCACGCTCCAGCCGAAGCGATCCACGAACAAGGCAGGGAAGAAGACCGCCATGCCGTAGGTGGGTACCGAATTGATGGTGCGGGTGAGCATCACCATCAACGCCTTGCGGTCGCTCACCAAAAGGCGAAGCCCGAAGCTCATGGTCTTCCACACCTGCTCCGGGTTATCCACCAGCGGGGCACGTCCGGTTTTCTCCTTGACGCCGAGCAACGCCACCGCGGCACCGAGGATCACCAGGGCCAGCGAGATCCAAAGGGTCTGGTAGTAGTTGAGCCCGAAGATTTCCAGCGAGGCGGTCGCGGTCAGCGCGCCGAGCGTGGGCAGCCCGGCGCTGAAGGCCACGTAGAACCAGCCGATGGCAACCGCGAGGCGTTTGGCGTTGGCGGTTGCGGAGATCCAGACGAGGAAGCCGTAGGCGAAGAAGGGGTAGCCGAAGCCGCGCAGTCCGTAGGCGATGAAGATCAGCACCACGTTGGAGGAGTTCAGCGCGACGAGCAGGAAGAGCAGCTCGAAGGCCACCCAGATTCCGGCGCCAATGAACATCACCTTGCGCGGGCCCCACAAATCGGACAGCGAGGCGGAAAGGAATGCGGCAATGGCCACCGCGACCCCGTAGATGGTGATCAGGGTTCCTGCCAGCGGGATGGAAAAGCCGTGTTCGCCGGTCAGGTAGGGCGTGAGGATATTGGTTTCCACGCCGTCGCCGATCATGAACAGGGTTAAGCCGATGAAGCCCCAGAAGAGCGGGCGCGGGAGTCCCATGCGGTCTAGCAACCCGGTGCCGCCCCTGGTCGTTGGGGGTGGACTTGGGTTCGAGGGTTCCGAGATCATGGCGCTCCTTTGCGTGGGGCATTGCTGCCGCTCGTGATGCCACTAATCTAACACCAAATAAACAAATTCAACAGATTTTCTGTTAAATATTGTTTTGGTCATGATGTTTTGAGAGTGCAAGCACAGCATCTATCATCGAAGATGTGAGAAATGATGAACTTGCCGAAGGGAGATCAGCAGTGATGCGATCCAGCGGGCTGCCTCCGGAGAGTCGACGCGACGAGCTGACCAGCTACGTCAATCAGGTTCACACCGCGCGCGTGGAAGAAATGGCTGACGCCTTCGGGGTCAGTGCCATGACCATCCACCGCGACCTGGATGTCCTTGCTGGCGAGGGGCGCCTAGAGCGCATCCGCGGCGGCGCACGAGCGATCACCGCACGGCTGGCCGAACGCGACGTGCGGCTGCGCCGCCACCTCAACGCGCGCACCAAGCAGCGGCTCGCGCGCACCGCAGCCGAACTCATTGAGCCGGGCGCGGTCATTGCCCTGGATGACTCCACCACCGTCGGCGAGTTGGGGCAGCATCTGGAACGCCGCCGGCCCTCGACGGTCATTACCCATTCGCTGGCGCTGATGAACACCGTATCTGCCCAGTCATCCATCGCGTTGGTGGGGCTGGGCGGCCAATACTATGCAGAAACCGATTCCTTCCTCGGCTCGGTGGTGGTCGAACAGGCTCAACGGCTCACCGCAGATGCGGTGTTCGTCTCGACCACCGCGGTGAGAAATCAGGCGCTGCTGCACCCGGATGCCGAGGCGGCGCTGACCAAGCGCGCTCTGCTGAAAACCGGTGGCCGAAAAATTTTGATCGTTGACTCAAGCAAATTCGAGGGCGCAGGGCTCTACCACGTGATGGGGTTGGCTGAATTTGACGACATCGTCATCGACGACCAGCTGGCTCCCGAGCTCTTGGCCCTGTTGAAGTCGCTGAACCTCACTATCCATCTCGCCGAAAGCTCACCGAAGGACTAGCCATGCCATCGACTTATGTCTTGGGAATCGACTCGTCGACTCAATCGTGCAAAGCGCTGCTCGTTGATGCGCAGAGCGGCGAGGTGAAAGCCTCGGGGCGCGCGCCTCACCCCGGCGGGACCCAGGTGGATCCGGCTGAGTGGATCAGGGCCCTTGAAGCCAGCACCGAGGGGCTGCTCGAGCGGGCATCCGTGCTCTCGGTCGCCGGCCAGCAGCACGGCATGGTTGCCTTGGATGAGCACGGTGCTCCGGTGCGTAAGGCCATGCTGTGGAATGACACCTCCTCCGCCGGGCAGGCGCAGGAGCTGATCGGCGAGCTTGGCGGAGCACGGGGATGCGCGCAACTTGTCGGCAGCGTGATGGTCGCCTCGCTGACCGCCTCGAAACTGCGCTGGCTGCGCGAGAACGAGCCGGAAAACGCGAACCGCACCACCCGGGTACTGCTCCCGCACGACTATCTGACCTGGCATCTGGGTGGACGCAAGGAAGCGACCACCGACCACGGAGACGCCTCGGGCACCGGATACTACTCGACCGCGCAGCGTCGTTTTCTGCCCGAGGTGGCGCGCCGGGCGCTCGGCAAGCCGGTGGCACTGCCGCGGCTCGCGGCCGCAAATGAAATAGTCGGTGAAACATCTGCGGGCCTGAAGATTGCGGCCGGCACCGGAGACAATATGGCCGCCTCGCTGGGACTGGATCTGCAGCCCGGGGACGTGTGCGTCTCCATGGGAACCTCGGGGGTGGCCTCCGCGGTGGTGGATCACAGCATCCACGATGGCACCGGGATGGTGAGCGGATTTGTGGATGCCACGAATAGGTACCTGCCGCTGGCCTGCACCCTCAACGGCGCTCCGGTACTCGATTTTGGCGCCCGGCTGCTCGGTGTAGGCCAAAAAGAATTCTCTGACCTTGCGCTGGCCGCGGAGCCCGGCTCCGGGGGAGCGGTGCTGCTGCCATACTTCGGCGGGGAACGCACCCCGAACCGGCCCGACGCGACGGGGCTGATGCATGGGCTGCGCACCACGACCACACGTGAACAGATCGCCCGTGCATATGTCGAAGGGTTGCTGTGTTCCATGAAGGACGCGGTCGCTGCCCTCGAAGGCGCCACCGGCGTGGAAACCCGGCGCATTCTGCTGATCGGCGGCGGCGCGCAGTCCGAAGCGGTGCGCCGCATCGCACCGCAGATCTTTGGCGTAGCGGTCGATGTTCCGCAGACTGCCGAATATGTGGCGTTGGGTGCCGCGCGGCAGGCCGCCTGGGCGCTGAGCGGAGAAGAAGAACCACCGGTCTGGAACGTCGCGGAGTCCACCCGCTACCAGGGTGAGCCGCGCCCCGAGATCTATGCGCGCTATGTGGAAACCCGGGATGCAACTGCGGGGTGGAACTAACCGGAGGTCACGGCCGTATTTGGATTCCTTATGGAGTAGGCTGGGCGTCGCTTGTGCAGCGCCAGGTAGCACAGGGTGCCTCCTGCGATGCCCCAGAAGGGCGAGACGATTCCCAGCGGCGCCACCCCGGACGCGGTGATGATGAGGGTGCAGATCGCGGCCTCTGCCGCCCCGGGGGCCGGGCCGTCAAACATATCCTGCATCGATCCCTGCATGGCAGGAAGCAGGGCCACGCCCGCGACAGCGATGACCAGCTCGGCCGGCACCGCCGCAAAAAGCTGCAAAAATGTCTGGCTGAACAGCCCGAAGAAGATGAAAAGCGCGCCGCATGAAATGCCCGCCACATAGCGTCGCGCCGGATCCCGGTGGGCCTGGGCAGTGGTGCAGATCCCTGCGGTAATTGCTGCAAGGTTGATCGCATGCGAACCGAAGGGTGCGAAAAGAATGCTCGCAAGCGAGCCCCCGCTGAGCAGGAGCCGATCATTTGGCCGGTAATTGCTGCTGCGCAGCATGGCCAGGCCCGGACCGTTTTGGCCTGCCATGGTGACGATCAGCAGCGGAAGGGAAATGCCCATGATGGCGGAGAGCGAAAATTCCGGAACCGTGAATACCGGAGTGGTGAGCATGAACGAGAGCGGTGCGTTCGAAATCTGGCCAGAACCCGCCGCAAGCGCGATTCCGGCGCAGAGCGCTAGCGGGACCGCGTAGCCCGGAGACCAGCGGCGGGCCAGGAAGTAGGCGGCCACCAGGCCGCCGGCGATCAGCGGCGCATCAAGAACCGCCTGGACCACCTCCATCACAAAGGGCAGCAGCACCCCGGCGAGCACCGCGGCCAAAACGGGTTTCGGCACGCGGGCCAGCAGCCAACCCAGCAATCCGCTGAGGCTCAAGAGCAACCCAAGCAGCCCGGCCACGAGGTACGCGCCGATGGCTTCGGAATAGCTGTAGTCGCCGAGGACCGTCAGCAAGAGGGCGGCTCCCGGCACGGACCATGCGACGATAATTGGTTGGCGAGTGAACAGGCTGAGCAGCAAGCCGGTGATTCCGCTGCCGACCGAGACCGCCCATACCCAGGAACTGCTCTGCGCCTCGCTGAGCCCGGCGCGCTGGGCTGCTTGCAGTATCACCAGCATCGGGCCGGCGTAGGACACGGCCATGGCGATGAATCCGGCGCAAATTGCGGAAAAGGAAATGTCATTTCCGAGCCTGCGCAACCCACGCGGTTGGACCGCTTTTTCTTCTGGCATGACCTGGCTCCCGTTTCGCTGACCGCAACGTCTGCCCACGTTACGCAGGTCACAGGCGAACGACAAATACTTAAAGCCCCGTCATTGATATGCAAAAACTCATAGTTGAGATGCCTGGGCTAAGCCTAGGCAGATGCCTAGTGTGACGGTGCGCACAGCCTGACAGGATAGAGATCTTGAATGGCCGCCTCGAGCGGTTGCGCCCTCCCGGGCCCAGATGAAGGATGGAGCAAAGCACATCATGACCGAGACTTTGAACGCCGTATCAGAGGTGCTCGACAACGCGCTTGTCGACAGCCCAGAGACCGGCGTATACCGTACCAACCGAAACATTTTCACCGACGAAGAAGTTTTCGAGCTGGAAATGAAGCACATCTGGGAGGGCAACTGGGTTTACCTGGCCCACGAATCCCAGATCCCCAACATCGGTGACTACTTCACCACCAACATCGGCCGCCAGCCGATCATCATTTCGCGCAATAAGCAGGATGAGCTGAACGCCATCATCAACGCGTGCAGCCACCGCGGCGCGATGCTCTGCCGCCGCAAGACCGATAACCGCACCACCTTCACCTGCCCGTTCCACGGCTGGACCTTCAACAACTCGGGCAAGCTGCTCAAGGTCAAGGATTCCCGCGGCGCCGGCTACCCGGAGCAGTTCAACAAGGACGGCTCGCACGACCTGACCAAGGTCGCCCGTTTCGAGAACTACCGCGGCTTCCTCTTCGGCTCGCTGAACCCCGACGTCCTTCCCCTGGAAGAGCACCTGGGCGAAGCGGCGAAGATCATCGACATGATCGTCGACCAGTCCGAGGAAGGCCTGGAGGTGCTGCGCGGCTCCTCGACCTACACATACGACGGCAACTGGAAGCTGCAGGCGGAAAACGGCGCCGACGGCTACCACGTCTCGGCTACCCACTGGAACTACGCCGCCACCCAGGCTCGCCGCAGCGCCGGCGAATCGACCAACGACACCAAGACCATGGATGCCGGCGGCTGGGACAAGCAGGAAGGCGGCTTCTACTCATTCGACAACGGCCACCTGCTGCTGTGGACCGAATGGCTGGACGCCGCAAACCGCCCGCTGGCCGAGAAGCGCGATGAGCTGGTCGCCAAGTACGGCGAGGCCAAGGCCGACTGGATGATCGGTGTCTCACGCAACCTCTGCCTGTACCCGAACGTGTACCTGATGGACCAGTTCTCTTCGCAGATCCGCGTGTTCCGCCCGGTCGCCGTGGACAAGACCGAGGTCACCATCTACTGCATCGCACCCAAGGGCGAGTCCGACACCGCACGCGCCAACCGCATCCGCCAGTACGAGGACTTCTTCAACGCCTCGGGCATGGCTACCCCGGATGACCTGGAAGAATTCCGCTCCTGCCAGAAGACCTACATGGCCACCGCGGCCAAGTGGAACGACATGAGCCGCGGCTCGGCGCACCAGATCACCGGTGCCGACGAGAACGCCAAGAAGATCGGCCTGGAGCCCATCGCCTCCGGTGCGCGCACCGAGGACGAGGGCCTGTACCCGATCCAGCATGGCTACTGGCTGAACACCATGCGCAAGGCGCTGGCCGCCGAACTCGAAACCAAGAACTAAGGCCGAAGGGAAAGCCACATGAGCACCATTGCATTGACCGAGGCCCAAACCAGCAACGGCACCGTCACCACCGGGGACGTCGAGCAGTTCCTCTACCAGGAAGCCCGCTTCCTGGATGACCGCGACTTCGACCGCTGGATCGACTGCTACCACCCGGAGGCGACCTTCTGGATGCCGGCATGGGCCGACGACGACAAGCTCACCGAGGACCCGCAGCGCGAGATCTCGCTGATCTACTACGCAAACCGCGGTGGCCTGGAAGACCGCGTCTTCCGCATCAAGACCGACCGCTCCTCGGCTACCAGCCTGCCGGAGCCGCGCACCGGGCACAACATCACCAATGTGGAGATCGTCGCCGTGGACGGCGACAAGGTTGAGGTCCGCTTCAACTGGTTCACGCTGTACTACCGCTACCAGAACGTCGACACCTACTTCGGCAACTCCTTCTACACGATCGACTACTCCGGCACCCAGCCGGTGATCACCGCGAAGAAGGTAGTGCTGAAGAACGACTTCATCCACCACGTCGTGGATATCTACCACATCTAATTCGGCCGCATCATCCAGGCCGACCTGCGCTGCGCCGGGAGCCAGCCCGGCACAGCGCGGCAAAGAACTTACTGCTGCCCCACCAGCACAATTTTGAAATGAGCACCCTTATGACTTACCAGGTCGCCTTAGCTTTTGAGGACGGGATCACCCGCTTCATCAAAGTAGGCCCCCGCGAAACCGTCGCCGACGCCTCCTACAAGGCCCGGATCAACATCCCACTTGACTGCCGCGACGGCGCCTGCGGCACCTGCAAGTCCTTCTGCGAATCGGGCAAATTCGACGGCGGCGACTACATCGAGGAAGCGCTGACCGACGACGAGGCCGAAAAGGGATTCTGCCTGCCCTGCCAGATGGTCCCCGAATCCGACCTCGTGCTGCAGATCCCCACCACCTCGGATGTGGCCAAGACCGCCGCGACCGTCTTCGAGTCGACGCTGACCGAGATCCGCCGCATCTCCGAGACCACCTACGCCTTCAGCCTGGAGGTTGATAACCGCGAAGAGCTGTCCTTCCTGCCCGGCCAGTACGTGAACATTGAGGTTCCCGGCTCCGGCGGCCAGACCCGCTCGTACTCCTTCAGCTCGGGCCCCGAGGTCCAGACCATCTCCTTCCTGATCCGCATCACCGACGGCGGATTGATGTCCACCTACATGCGCGATACCGCGCAGGTCGGGGACCGGATCACCTTCACCGGCCCGATGGGCAGCTTCTTCCTGCGCGAACCCAAGCGCCAGTCCCTGCTGCTGGCCGGCGGCACCGGCCTGGCCCCGCTGCTGTCCATCCTGGAGAAGCTGGTCGGCATGGAAAACCCGCACCCGGTCCACCTGATCTACGGCGTGAACACCGATACCGATCTGGTCGAGCTGGACGTGCTCGAATCCTACACCCAGCGCATCGCGGGCTTCAGCTTCGATGCCGTGGTCGGCGACCCGGCCAGCGCCGCGGAAAAGAAGGGCTACGTCACCAACCACTTCGAGCCGCAGCACCTGGCCGAGGGCGACGTGGACATCTACCTCTGCGGTCCGCCACCGATGGTTGAGGGCGTGCGCCGCCACCTGGAAGGCGAAGGCATCAAGCCGCAGAACTTCTACTTCGAGAAGTTCGCCCTGGCCGTCGTGCCGGAGGCCGCACCGGCAGCGGAAGCCGCGGCGCCGGTGGCCGAACCCACCCAGGCACCGGCAGCCGGCTACGAAATCGGCGAGGAGCACGCAACCTTCGGCGCCCAGTTCGATGCCCGCATGGCCCTTGAACTGGCCATTGTGGAACTGACCATGGGCAAGTTGACCGACGGCCAGCTGGGCGAATTCAAGGTCCTCGCAGAGCTTGCGGGCAAGACCTTGGACGGCGAAAAGTTTGTCAACGCCGCCGAATTCACCGTCACCAACGACGCCTTCCACGAGTTCCTGTTCACCTGCGTCGGCAACGAACACCTGCTCCAGGCCTACACCCGCCTGGAGGTTCCGGCGCTCATGGCAAAGGTGCTGCGCCAGGAGCACTGGATCGACGGCGCGGTGGACGCCGACCACTTCGCCATCGTCGCGGCCTTCGAGCAGCAGGACATCGCGGCGGCCCGTGCGGCGATCATCTCGCACAACGAGCACGCCAAGGCCACCATGGCCGCGGCCTCGCAGGAACAAAGCTAGTGAGCGCGGACAACGCCCCGGCCAACGAGACCGCAGCCGCCGGATACCCCGAGTCCTTCCACCCCGGACGCTTCGCCGGCCAGGTCGTCATGGTCACCGGCGCAGCCCAGGGCATCGGCTGGTCCGTGGCCCGGCGCATCGCCGCCGAGGGCGGGGAACTGGTTCTGGTTGACCGCGCCGGGTTGATCCACGACGTCGCCGAGGGCTTGCGCGCCCACGGCGCGCACGCGCTGAGCGTGACCGCAGACCTCGAAACCTACGAGGGGGCGCTGGCGGCAGTGACCGCGGCAATGGATGAATTCGGCCGGATCGATGTGCTCATCAACAACGTCGGCGGGACCATCTGGGCCAAGCCCTACGAGCACTACGCGCCGGAAGAAATCAGCAAGGAAATCCAGCGTTCGCTCTTCCCGACCCTGTGGATGTGCCGCGCGGCCTTCGAGGAGATGGCCAAGGCCGGCTCCGGCACCATCGTGAACGTGTCCTCGGTGGCCACCCGCGGGGTGAACCGGGTGCCTTATGCGGCGGCGAAGGGCGGAGTCAAGGCGATCACCTCGGCGCTGGCCATGGAAGGGGTCGCCCACGGAATCCGTGTGGTGGCTACCGCCCCGGGCGGCACCGAAGCCCCTGAGCGGGTAGTCAAGCGCGGCCCGGCGCCCACCGGCGAACAGGAAAAAGCCTGGTATCAGGCCATCGTGGAGCAGACCGTCGACTCGACGCTGTTCAAGCGCTACGGCACCCTGGACGAACAGTCCGCGCCGATCGTGTTCCTGGCCTCTGCGGAAGCCTCCTACATCACCGGCGCCACCCTCGCGGTGGCCGGCGGAGATCTCGGCTAGCCAACGCCCCAGAACCCAGTGAGCGCTTGCAGGCGGCGGGATCCCCGCCGCCTGTGTGCCCTCCAAAACCCGCCGCCCGACGATCTTTCGGGCCACGGTTCCCACGCCGCGCCCTCGCGCCGCGGTATTTCCCAGTGCCTTGATACCCGCACGATGACGTGCGCCCGGGCCAATGAAAATGGAGCAACTCGTGAAAACTTCCGAAGCAAGCAGCAACAGAAAACAGCAAAGCACGGTCCGCTGGGTCGTGGCCATCGCCACCCTGGCGCTGATCTTCGACGGATACGACCTGGTCGTCTACGGAACCATCGTTCCGCTGCTGCTGGGCGATCCGACGCAGCTCGGAGAAGTCACCCCGACCACCGCCGGCGCGCTGGGCAGCTGGGCGCTGGCCGGCATGATGGTCGGCGCGCTGGTTGCCGGCGCCATCGGCGACTACCTGGGCCGGCGCAAGATCATGATCACCGGAATTATCTGGTTCTCCGTGGCCATGGGTCTGACCGCCCTGACCAATGACGTCACTTCCTTCGGCGCCCTGCGTTTCGCCACCGGAATCGGGGTGGGCGCACTGGTTGCCACCGCCGGTGCGGTGGTCGCCGAGTTCGCCCCCAAGGGCAAGCGCAATTTCTACAACGCGATCGTCTACTCTGGTGTTCCCATCGGCGGCGTGCTCGCCTCCCTGCTGGCCATCATCCTACTCGACGCCATCGGCTGGCGCGGCCTGTTCCTGATCGGCGCGACCCCGCTGCTCTTCCTGCTCCCAATGGCGCTGGTCAAGCTCCCGGAATCCCCCGAATGGCTGATGGCCCGCGGCCGCACCGCGGAAGCAGAACGCGTCTCGATCCGCACCGGTGTCCCGATCCACGTACTGGAACCCGTTGCCGGCAGCACCGAAGCCGCACCGGCAGAGACCAAGATCGGGTTCCGTGCGCTGGCCTCCAAGAAGTACGCGTTCCCGACCCTGCTGCTCGGATTCATGAGCTTCACCGGCCTGATGCTGACCTACGGGCTGAACACCTGGCTGCCGCAGATTATGTCGCAGTTCGGCTACGGCAAGGACTTCGCGCTCACCTTCCTGCTGGTCTTCAACGCCGGCGCGATCTTCGGCGGGCTGATCGCCTCCGTTGGCGCCGACCGGTTCGGCGTGAAGCGCACCGTATGCACCACCTTCTTCCTTGCCGCGGTGGCCATGGTGCTGCTGACCATGCACCTGCCGCTGGGCATCCTGCTTGCGCTGGTTGCCGTGGCGGGCGTGGGAACCATCGGCACCCAGGTGCTGATCTACGGTTTCGTGTCCAATTACTACAACAGCGCCGCCCGCGGCGCCGGGGTGGCCTGGTGCGCCGGGTTCGGCCGTCTGGGCGGCATCTTCGGGCCGCTGTTCGGCGGGCTGCTGATGGCGGCCGGCGTTCAAAACCATGTCGCTTTCTATGTCTTCTCCGGGGTTGCTATCGTTGGTGCATTGATCACCCTCGGCGTTCCGTTGCGCAATTCCGAGATCACCGCCAAGCTGCGGCCCGCGCGGGTCGAGCTCGCAGCCGCGGACGCAGAGAAGTAGAGACGCAGCGAGAAACTACGCGGCAACGCTGAAAGGTCGGTGAACGCATAAATGAGCCAACAAGTTGCCCAGGATGCGCTCGCCGACCTTTTGCGCGAAGTGCAGCAGCAGCGCAGCGCCCTGGCCGTCCTGCAAGGACCGCAAGGAAGCGGCAAAAGCACCGTGATAAAGCAATTGCTGCGCCGTTCCAACATGGCGTCGGTCACCGTGGTTACCGCCTCGCGCTGGGAATCCAGGCGCCCTGGCGCGGCTCTGGGGCCACTGCTGGAACGCGGAAACCCCGGGCCAAGCGAAGAGCTCGGCCCGGCGTTGCTGGAATACCTGCGCGCGGATCCGGAGCAAACCCGGGTGCTGGTCATCGAAAATGCCCAATGGGCAGATGCCGCAAGCTTCGAGGCGGTACGCTACGCCTGGCGCCGGCTGCACACCGAACGCGTACTTATCGTCTTGGTTCTGCGAGACCAGGACATCGCGATGCTTCCCGCCGAAACACGTGAGTTCCTAGGCGACACCGATCTAGAGGTCCTGCACGTTGATGTGCCGACGGCTGCCCAGGCCCGTGAAATCGTCTCTACCAGGCTGGGAATCGAGCTGCCGTCCATGGCGGCCGAGCATCTGATGCGCTACACGCAAGGCAATCTGCATGCGGTGCTCGAACTGGCGCAGGAAAATCCGGAACATAGCTGGGAACAATGGGATCGCTGGCCGCCGGCGCCGCGCGCGTTGTCGCTGCATATCAAGCAGCTGCTCGACGAGTTGGAGCCGCGCGCCCGCGCGCTCGTCGAGGCGGCCGCGGTGCTTGGCCGCCAAGCTCGGATTGACCTCATTTCCAGGCTTGCCAAGGAAGATTCCCCGCTGGCCTGCATCCAGCAGATTGTTGATGCATCGCTGGCGCGCACCCAGGGGCATAGCGGAAAGGTGCGGCTGGGTTTTGACAGCGAGCTGACCCAGATGGCCGTCTATCATCAGATTCCGTTGAGCACCCGCATTCGCCTGCATGCGGCAGCTGCCGAGATTGCCGAAGACCGCGGGGTCGTACTGGGCCATCGAGCCGACGCGAGCCTCTTGCCAGATATCGGGCTTTCGCGCGAACTGGAGGGGTACGCGGTGGCCCAAGGGCAGCGCGGTGAATGGTCCTCGGCGGCAACCGCGTTCTTCCGTGCCATGCATCTGACACCTGAACCTGCGCAACGCGAGGCATTGCTGCTCAAGGCGGTAGACGCGGTGGTTGCCGCCGGAGAGATTCCACGGGCGCTGACCTTTTCCCACCAGCTGGCAAGCTTGGGAAGCAGCGCCGAACGCGACGTGCTTTCGGGGTACATCGCCATTCTCCAGGGCCGGGCGCAGACCGCTAACCGCTGGTTGACCAGCGCCTGGCAGAGCGCGGTACGCCTGCAGCTCAGCGACACGATGGCGGTCATTTCGCAACGCCGCGTGTTGCATTCCCTCTGCCAGCTCGAAGGCCAGAAAATTCTCGATTGGGCCGAACAGTCGCTGCGCCTCGCGCAGGCAGGCAGTCCGCAGGCCATCGAAAGCGCTGCCATCCAGGGCCTTGGCCTGGCCATGATGGGCCGCAGGGAGGAAGGCGAAAGGGTATTGCTTCAGTTGCTGGGCAAGCTTCCCACCGGCGCCCAGCGGCAACGCGCAGAGATGTCCCTCGGCTGGGTGTATTTGGCAAGCGGGCGGATCGAGCTGGCCCGCCACGAATTGGCGGCAGCCAGTTCCACCGACTTCAGCGAGGGTTCGCTGCGAATCTCGTTGTGGGCCAAGGCCTGGCTGGCACGGGCCGAATTCCTCGTGGGCGACTGGGATCAGGCGCTGGAGACGGTCCGTGGGGCGCAAGCAATCCAGGAGCGCTTCGGGATTCAGGTGCAGCGGCCGCTGATCCAGTACACGGCGGTGCAGATTCATGCGCTGCGGGGAAACACGGAACTTGTCGAGGTCCACTTGGCCAAATCGTGGGTGCGAGTGGGCAGCTACCAGGTGATGGAGGTGCCGTATCGCATGGCGCGGGCCGAAGCCGCGCGCGCCCAGGCCAATCACGAGGAAGTGCTGCTGGCCCTGGAACCCATCCTCCGCCTTGACCGCAGCCAGGGCATCGACGAACCAGGCTTCTGGACCTGGCAAGACATGTATGCCGAAGCGCTGATTCGCAGCGAGCGGCTGGAGGAAGCCGAAGAATTCATCGCCCCCTTGCTGGAGGCCGCGGAGAAGGCCGGGCACAACAACGGCATCGGAGCCTTCCTCGGGGTGCGCGGCATGCTGCTGGCGGCCTTGGGGGACATCGATGCGGCGCGAGAGGCCTTCGAGCGGGCGTTGCTTTGCTTCCAGGGCGTTGGCACCGCCTATCACCGGGCGCGGATCGATTTTGCCTACGGGCAGTGCCTGCGGCGCGCGGGAAAGCGGGCGGACTGCGTTGCCCCGCTAACCCGTGCGCTGTCGATCTTCACGCACCTGGACGCCACCGTCTACGTTGAACGCTGCACCCGCGAACTGCAGGCGAGCGGCATTGGCATGGCGCGCCGCGAAGCGATGGACTGGTCAACGCTGACCGCTCAGGAACAGGCGGTCGCCAAGCTCGTCTGCGAGGGCGCAAGCAACCGCCGAGTGGCCGAGGAGCTGTTTGTCAGCACCAAGACGGTGCAGTATCACCTGACAAAAATCTACGCGAAGCTTGCGGTATCCACCCGGACCGAACTTGCCGCGCTGACTCGCGAGGGTTTTGAGCACTAGGTTGCGCGTCGCAAGGCCCGGTGGCCATCGGCGAGAATGGTTTCATGCCAAAGCTCATCGACATCGTCACTTTCCACGAACCGCCTGTTCCTGAAGGGCAATCGCCGTACCTTCCGGGGGCCGGCCCATCGCCAGAGGTTGAGCTAGCCGATTGGAACGATGCCTGGCCGCAACAGTTCCAGCTGCTTGCCGAACGGGTCCGGGAGGCCCTTGGCTGGCGGGCCTTGGCTATCGAACATGTTGGTTCGACCTCGGTCCGCGGGCTCCCGGCCAAGCCCATTATCGACATCGACCTGATTGTCGCCGACCCAGACGATGAGCGTGCGTATGTTCCCGCGCTTGAACGGGCGGGTTTCGAGCTGAGGGTGCGCGAACCTTGGTGGTTTGGGCATCGGTTCCTGCGCCATCTCGACCCGGCCTGCAATCTCCACGTTTTCGGTTTTGACAGTCCCGAGACGATCAAGCATCGGCTCTTCCGTGAGTGGCTCCGTGCGAATCCAGGCGATCGGGAACTCTACGCCAATGCCAAGCGAAAAGCCTCAGAGCTGTCACGCGATGCCGGCGAGCACTCCATGCAGTACAACGCACGCAAGGAAGCGGTTATCAGAGAGATCTACCAACGGGCTTTTACCGCCATGGGACTCCTCGAGGCTTAGCCCGGGCAATACATCGCTGCTGCCGGGCACCGGGTGCGGATGTGCGGAAGGCCCCGGACAGCGTCTTTGCTGTCGGGGGCCTTGCGCATGCGTCCGCGCTGCAGCGGACGGAAGTCTAGGCGGCTAGTGTTGAGCCGCCGTGTTCGGCCTCGGGCATCCAGCCGGTCCAAGCCCAGTGGTTCTGAGGTTCCCGAGTGCCGGTAGCGGGCCACGCAACGGTTCCGGACTGGAATGCTACGGCAGGGTTGATCAGTGTTGAGGCAATCATGATGTTCTCCCTTGAGATCGGTTGCTGCTGGGGTGGATTCGAAGGCGTGCGGTCTTCTGCCTGGGCATTGGCCAGGGCGGCAAGCGCAACGTTCGTTGTACGACAACGGCGGGGTGCCCAGCAGTGTTGCCGGGAGCCCCGCCGTGAGGAGGTGCGCTAGGACCTACTTGACTGGGTCAAGCACGAAATCGTAGGTGACCTGCTTGCCGTCGCCGGACTGCGCTGGCTGCAAGTCGAGCATCAATTCTGGCTTCACCGCGGTGGCGATGTCATCATCGTTGTGCGCGTCGCCCGGGAAGTACAGCTGCGCGGTGAGCAGCTCGTGGCCCTCGGCCGAGACCTTCAGGTGCAGGTGGGCCGGGCGCCATGCGTGCCAGCCGGCGGCGGCGATCAGCTGGCCGCAGGCACCGTCGGTAGGGATCTGGTACGGAGCTGGCTGCATCGTGTTGATCTGGAAGTTGCCTTCCGCATCGGCGATGAAGGTGCCGCGCAGGTTCCACTCCGGGATGCCGGGAGCGAACTGCGAGTAGAAGCCTTCTTCATCTGCGTGCCACAGCTCGATCTTCGCGTTCTTCAGCGCGCTGCCGTCGGTGGAACGGACCTGGCCCTGGAAGAGCAGGTTGGTGCCCTTTTCGTCTTCGCGCATCGCGATGGTGGCGGGGGAATCCTGCTCCGGAGCATTTGGCACGTAGTAAGGGCCCTCGATGGAACCCTTGTTGCCTTCGCGGTGGTCGGTAGCGACCTCTTCCACCGAGTGCTCCAGCCATACGTCCATGAACAGCGGCCATTCGCCATCGTCGCCGACCTTGATCAGCCAAGCCTTGAGGGCGTTGAACTCGTCGTAGCTCACGCGCTCTTCGAGGATGATGTCGTTTGCGGCCTTGACTAGCTTGCTCGCCAAGAGGTTCACGCGCTCAACGGACGTCTCTATCGCGGCAAGCTTGCCGGAGCTGCGGAAGCTGTCGGTAGCGGCATTTCCCGACTTGGCTGCTGTTGCCTCTGCTGGAGTTTCGGCGGTCATGATGACTCCCTTGTCTTTGTGTGGTGTGGCTGCTGGAGATTCATATTGTGACCCCCATCATCCTGTGCGATTGATATTCAATGTAGTGCAGGGTCTATATCGTGTAAAATACTTATTTCCCGCACACTGAGACTGTTTGCCTATCAATACTTGTGGGCTGGCGTACGAGCCGGTGGTTGGCTCTTAAAAAGCCGCTAGCTCAGTGAATTCGGGTGCTTCGCCAGGGGAGTTACCTTGATTTTCATGTGCGCGTACATCGGGAAGCCGCTGAGGATCTGGTGAAGCTCGTCATTTGACTCGACGTTGAATAGCGAGTGGTTCGCGTACTCTCCGACGATGCGCCACAGGCCCTGCATCTTGCCGCTTTGCTGCAGCTGTGCCGAATAGGCCTTCTCGCGGACCTGGAAGTCGGTGACCTCTTCGGCCGTGAGGTATGCGGGGAAAGTTACGTCCATACGTGCAAGGAACAACATGGGTTCTCCTAAAGTTGGGGTGGGCTACTGCTAGTCCTGGCGGTAGTGCGCCAGCTTGGTTTCGTCGATGGCGGCACCGACTCCTGGAACGTTGCGCACCGAAATGCGGCCATCGGTGATAACCAGTGGATCGGCAAGCAGGTCATCGGTCATGTCCAAGAAGTTTGACAGCTCGCCGGCCTTGCGGGTGGTTGCTTGGTGGGCGGCGCCGAAGGTGACGGTGGCCAGCGAACCGACCTGGGTATCGATCTGGTTGCCCATGGTGACATCCACGCCCAACCCGGTGCACAGGCCCAGGATTTCGGTGGCTTCGGTGAAACCCGAGCGGGCGGTCTTGATGCAGATCGCGTTGGCACCGCCGGAAAGCAGTTCGCGCGAGACATCACCGGCGGTTGGCACGGATTCATCGGCGACAATCGGGATCGGGGAGTGCTCGACGAGGCGGCGCCGGCTCATGGCTTCCTTGGCGTCGCAAGGTTCTTCGAGCATCGTCAGCCCGAGGCCTTCGGTCTGACGCAGGACTTCCATGGCCTCGTTGGCGGTCCAGCCGCGGTTGGCATCGAGGTAGATTTCGACGTTTTCGCCCAAGCCCTCGCGCAAAACCCGGCAAGCCTCGATATCCAGCGCCAAGGGGCGCCGTCCCACCTTGAGCTTGAAGGTGGTGATTCCGTACTCTTCGCCGAAGCGCAGCGCTTCGTCGAGCAAATCCTGGGCCGGGCGGAAACCAAGCATGTGCGAGACCCGCATCGAATCGGTGAAGCCGCCCAGGAGCTTGTGCACCGGGGTATTGGCAGCCTGGCCGATAGCGTCCCAGATGGCGATGTCCAGCGCACCCTTGGCCACCTGATTGTGGATGGTGCGCTCCATGATCTGGCGGATCTTTTCCCGGTCGAAGATGTCCAGGCCGATCACCTGGGGGCCAAAGATGTCTTGCACGATGGTGCGGATCGAGGTCTGGGTTTCGCCGTAGGTATACGGGCGGGGCGGTGCGTCGGCGGTGCCGATGATCCCCTCGTCGGTGTGCACGCGAACCAGCACGTGGTCCGCGGTATGCACCTCGCCGCTGGCGAAACGCAAGGGGTGGGTATAGGGGATTGCGTAGGGAATCGCTTCGATGCGCGCAATTTTCATTCGGAATTTCCTTCCACGGAGGTCAAGGTGGTGCAGAGTTTCAAGAAGTTCTGGACCAGGGGAGCCTGGTTGCCGGCCTTCCACGCCACCGCAAGATCCACTGCCGGTGCGTTGCGCAGCGGCCGGAAGACGATCCGCTCGCTGTGCGGCAGGTAATTGGAGGTCGGGACCATGCCAATGCCCAGGCCCGCCGCGATGAAGGTGAGCAAGGTTGAGGTTTCGCGGGCCACCTGCGCGGTGCGCGGGATGAACCCGGCATTGCGGCAGGTCTCAACGAAAATGGTGTTGACCGCCGACGCGGTGGGGTAGCAGATGAAGTCCTCGGTGCGCAGTTCGGCGATATCGATTTCCCCGTGCGAAGCCAGCCGGTGCCCGGCCGGCAGAGCGACGGCGAGCAAGTCCTTCTCCAACAGGGAGTATTCAACCTCCTCGTTGTGCACCGGTGGGCGCAGGATCGCGATATCGAGCCGGCCTTCGGCGAGGGCTTCTTCCATTTCCGGGGTGAGCATTTCCCCCTGGACGTTCAGCTGCAGCCCTGGCATATGCTCGCTGGTCGCTGCAATGACCTGCGGCATGATGCGGTAGGTGGCGCTGCCGGTGGAGCCCAAGCGCAAAACGCCGCTGGCCCCGGCGCCCACGGTGCGCACGTCACGAGCCAGCTGCTGGTGCTCTTCGAGCAGCGCCCGGGCGCGGGTGAGCAGCAGCTCTCCGGCGGGGGTGAGGTCCACCTTGCGGGTGGTGCGGATGAAAAGCTGGGTCCCCAGTTGCTCTTCGAGCTGCTTGATCTGCTGCGAGAGCGGGGGCTGGGCCATATGCAGCCGTTCGGCAGCGCGGCCGAAGTGGCGTTCTTCGGCAACTGCGACGAAGTAGCGTAAAAGTCTGGTTTCCATGGATGCTCCGATCGTCGATCCGCGCTGAAGGCTGTAGCGACGTTCATGGCAACTCTAGCCAGCCGGTTCGATAGTGAGAAATACTTATTCGACAGTTATTGAGACTGCTTGAATACTAATCTCTTGTCGGCCTCGATGGAAAGATGCATCAACGGGTGTGACGAACGGAAGAATTGGCAGGTCAGCTCGAAAAAGCCAAAATCAGCTCCCCGGCAGAGAAAATGACCACGCCGGCCAGCGCGCCAATCACGGTTCCATTGATTCGGATGAACTGCAGATCCCGGCCCACCTGCAGCTCGAGTTTCTCGCTGGCCTCGGCCGGATCCCAGGCCTGGACCGTGTCGCTGACCAATCCGGCCAGCGTCGCACCGTGCCGTGCGACGAGCGAGGCAACGCCATCGATGGCGCGGTCCTCCAAATTTCCACGCAATTGCGTGTCGCTTTGCAGGCGCTCGCCGAAGGTGGCGATTGCCGCACGGAGTGCGCTGCGCAAGGGGGACGCCGGGTCCTGCAGGGAATCGATCAGCCCGGTCTTCAGCGAAGCCCAGCCGCGCATTGCCAGCTCACGCAGCTGTTGATCGCCGAGCAGCGAGTGCTTGAACCCTTCAACCTTGTTGATGGTTTCGGGATCGTGCTGCATTGCCACGGTGAATTCCGCCAACCAGCCGGTGAGCGCCAGCCGCAGCGGATGGCGCTTAGTTCCGGCCACCGCAAAAAGCAATCCACGCAGTTCCTGGTGGACCTTTTGCGCCAGCATCTCGTCGACCAAACGCGGAACCCATGAGGGGGAGCGCCCGGAAACTACCTCGAGGAAAACCTCCGGATGGTCCGCCACCCAGGAACCTGCCCGCTCCGCAAGCAATTCGACCGCGGCCTCATGGTGCCCATCATCTATGAGTTTCTGGCCGAGCGTGCCTAAGGTCGTGGACCATTCGGGAGCGACCATGTAATCGGTGGCCAGCACCTGCAGCACCGTCAGCACCTGCTCATCGTCCAGGGAATTCAAAGCACCGGTAGCCATGGCGGAAACCTGTGCCGCCGTGGCCTGCGCCCCCGGGTCGCTGGAGAGGTAGCGGCCCGCGCGCAGGCCCAGATCCGCTTGGCGCAATTTGGCTGAGATGACATCCGGAGTGAGGAAATTCTGCTGAACGAAGTCGCCTAGCGAGGCGCCCAGCTCGGTCTTCTTCCGTTGAATCAGATTGGTATGCGGGATCTTCAGTCCGAAGGGGTGCCGGAAGAGCGCGGTCACCGCAAACCAGTCGGCGACGGCGCCCACCATGCCGCCCTCAGCGGCCGCCTTCAGGTAGCTAAGCCCGGGGACAAGCTCCTGGAACAGCACGCTGATGATGAACAGGGCACACATCAGCAGGAAGAGCAGGGTAGCTACACGCTTCATCCCTCGGAGGTCCTGGGCGCGCTGATCGAGAAGTTCTGGCATGCGCCCCACTTTACCCAGTGCGCGGCACGGCATTAATCACGTGCGCCACAGGGGCAAACCAGTAGCGTAGGGGTTATGGACACGCTCTTCTACGCTCATCGCGGCAGTTCGCACAGATATGCCGAAAATACCCGTGCCGCTTATCTGCAGGCGATGGATGAGGGGGCGGACGGCATCGAATGCGATGTGCATCTGAGCCGGGATGGTGTTGTGGTCTGCCACCACGATCCGACCGTGGACCGCACCTCGGATAGCACCGGAGAGGTGGCCGGATACACGCTTGACGAACTGCGATCCATGGACTTTTCCTCCTACATGCCGGTAGCGGTTCCCGCGGAGTATGGGGCGGAAAATGAACAGCTGCTGAGCCTTGGCGAACTCCTTGAGCTCATCGACGAACGCGGCCTCGGCATCGGGCTGGCCGTAGAGCTCAAGCATCCGAGCCCCTTTGGCCACCTGCTGGAGGAGGAAACGCTGAAGGTGCTTGCCGGCTTCGGGTTCGACCCGCAAACTGGCAAAGCCGGTCGGAGGGGGCAGATCCAGGTGACGCTGATGAGCTTCGAGCCGGACTGCCTCCGCTTCCTCTCGCGTACGGTCAATCGTGCACAGCTTTGCCAGCTGATGACCGAGATCGATCCGCAATACGTCACCGAGCTGATGGCCGGCGGGCAGACCGGACGCGCGGCGCTCTATGAGGTCATGCGCCGTTCGGTGGCCGAGGGCATCGAACTCATCGATGCCGGTGGCGCCGGTATCATTGGCCCTGGCAACGCCTGGGTCCGAGCCAACGAGCCGCTGGTGCGCAGGTGGCTGGAGCGTGGATTGACCGCCCGGATCTGGACGGTTGACCGCCCCGCCGACGCGCAGTACCTGATCAACTTAGGCGTCACCCAAATTACCAGCAACCGCCCGGCAGAACTCCGGCAGGAACTAGAGCAATCATGAGCACCGAAACAACCACTACGCAATATCAGCTGTATCTTCACGATTCCTACGTCTTCACCGCCCAAGCCACGGTCATCGGCTCGGGCAGCGACGAGACGGGGAACTGGATTGCGCTGAGCCCGAACATCTTCCACCCGCGCGGCGGCGGGCAGCAGGAGGACCGGGGCACGGTCAACGGCGTTGCGGTCGATGTGGGCCGCTCGGCAAGCGGAACGGTGATTCTCTACGGCGCAGGAGACCATGCCGTCGGGGAAACAGTCACTTCGAGCATTGACGCCGAAACCCGACGCAGCAATGCGGCCTTGCACACCGCGGGGCATATTCTTGGTTTTGCGGGGGAAGAGCGCGGTTGGGAACACCGCGGCCACTCGCATTTCCAGGGACAGTCACGCCTGGATTTTGACCCCTCCAGCGTGGACTTGCCGCTGGGCGACGAAGCCGAGCGGGCAGCGGCGGAAGCCTGGCTGCAGCAGCGGGTGGATGAGCTGATTTCCCAGGGTGGCGAAATCAGCACCCTGATCGATGAGCAGGGCCACCGTACGGTTAGCATCGCCGGAGTGAACAGCGAACCGTGCGGTGGAACCCATGTGCAACACGTGGAGCAGCTGGACGAGGTAAAAATTGGCCAAGCCCGGGTCAAACGCGGTGTCTACAAGATTCGCTACGATGCCCGCCACACCGTCTAGCTGGCTGACCCCGGCCACGAAGATGGGCCTGTCCATCGCGCTTGCGACAGGCCTCTACGGGATTTCCTTTGGCGCTCTGGCCATCGCCGCGGGGCTGAACCTTTGGCAGACGGTGGCGTTGAGCGCCCTGATGTTCACCGGCGGGTCGCAGTTCGCCTTCATCGGGGTGATCTCCGGCGGCGGGGCCGCCTCGGCGGCTTTCTCTGCGGCGACACTGCTCGGAGTGCGCAATGCGGTGTACGGGATGCAGCTCAAGCAGACCCTGCGCCCCGGGGCGCGCATGGTTCCGCTGATGGCTCAGGTCACCATCGACGAGTCCACCGCAACAAGCCTTGGACAGGCGAGCCAAAGCGAGCGGCACCGTGGTTTCTGGACCGCCGGGCTCGGCGTGTATGCGCTCTGGAACCTGTTTACGCTCGTTGGCGCCCTACTCGGCGAACGGATGGGGGACCCGGCCGCGTGGGGACTCGACGGAGCCGCGGTCGCGGCGTTCCTCGGACTATTGTGGCCGCGGCTGAAATCCGCCCAGCCGATTATCGTCGCCTTCGCCGCGGCCGTGGTCACCGCGTTTGCCGTGCCGCTGACGGTTCCCGGCGTGCCAATTTTGATCACCGCCGGCTGCGCGGTGGCGTTTGCGGTGCTCACCGGGCGCCGCGCCGAACCGGCGACCGAACACGGAGACCTGCAGCAAGTAGATCGGGAGAAGCCATGAGCGAATTGAGTTGGTGGCTGCTCGGCGCCTGCGCGGCGGCCTTCGCGCTGAAGATCTGCGGCTATTTTGTGCCGCGAAAAGTACTTGATTCTCCGTTGATGAGCCATGTGGCAGCAACCCTCACCGTTGCCCTGCTGGCCTCGCTGGTCACCATGAACGCGGTGACCAGCGGGCAGGAACTTGTCATTGACGCGCGTATCGGTGCGCTGGCAGCGGCAACGATCGCGCTGGTCTTCAAAGCCCCATACCTCGTGGTGGTGCTCGTTGGCGCCTTGGCTGCGGTCGCGCTGCGTGCCACCGGACTGGCTGCCTAAGCGGGTCGGCAGGCGCTCGCCGGCAGCGGCGGCCCGCGGCCGGGATGCCTAGCTAAGTACGCTAAAGGCCGCAGCTTGGGCTCGCTGCGTGCGTCGCGCCTGCGGATTCAACTCGGCGCACCAGCTGGGGTAAACCCGAAATCCGCGTTTGCCGGGCTTCGCTTCCGAGCTGGTGATACCAAGATTGCGCAACTGTTCGGCGGTGAACCGGAAGACTCCGAAATGCTCGGCGTCTTGCACAAAAACCAGAAGTCCTGAAATCTGCTCGTCCGCGCTAAAAGGTTCGGTACGCCCGTCGGCGTTTCGAGTCCAGCAAGCGAGGAACGCTCCGGGTTTGGCATCGGTGATGCGGGCCGTTCGGATCCGCCACCGCTGGCCGCCGAAAGAGACCAGCCCGGACTCGTAATCGCTGTTTTGCTCTTCTGCCCGAACCAGGAGTGGATCCGCGTCCGGTGCTAGGCCAAGTGCGGTGTATCGAGAGAAGGCGCTGAAATCCATAATGCTCATTTTAGGCGTGTGCCGGCATCCCGACGCGGATAGCCGCAGCAACGTCGTGACAAGCTCTAGCGTCGGTGGGAGAGTAGAGATATGATCGTAGCTTTTTCAGTTGCCCCAAGTACCGACAACGCCGATGCCTCGGTTCATGGCGCCGTAGCCGAAGCGGTGCGCATTGTGCGCGCTTCCGGGCTTCCGAACCGCACCAGCTCGATGTTCACCGAAATCGAGGGCGAATGGGACGAAGTCATGGCTGTCGTCAAGGATGCCACCATGGCCGTAAGCAAGTATGGTTCCCGAGTTTCGCTGGTGCTCAAGGCAGATATTCGCCCGGGATATACGGGTGAATTGGACGGAAAGGTCCGGCGCCTGGAGCAGGCGATCGAGTCCAGCGAGGAGTAATGAGATGATCCGCCATTCTGCAGAACGCGAGAGCGCGGAGGTCGACACCTATCTCAATGAGGTGCTGGGGCTCGAAATCCCAGAACTTGAGGCCGGTAGAGAACACGCGCATGACGCAGGTTTGCCTCGAATCGAAGTCAGCACCGCTCAGGGCAAATTCCTGCAGCTGATGGCCGAGATAGTCGGTGCTCGGCGCGTGCTTGAGGTCGGCACGCTTGGCGGGTATTCAACGAGCTGGCTTGCCCGTGGGGTGGGTGAGCGCGGGCAGGTGATCTCCTGTGAATTTGAGCCCCTGCATGCTTCTATCGCCCGTGAGAATTTGCAACGTGCCGGTCTTTCGGAGCGGGTTGAGATCAAACTCGGTGCAGCCAAGGGATCGCTTGAGAATCTGATCGCCGCGGGCACCGAACCCTTTGAACTGATCTTCATCGACGCAGACAAGCGCAATAACGTGAGCTACTTGGAACTTGCCCTACAACTCTCGCGTCCCGGGACGGTGCTGATCCTCGATAACGTCATTCGCGGTGGAGCGGTGCTCGACGACGCGGCCGAGCACGGGGCAAACGAGGCGGATGTGCGGGGCGTGCAAGAAGGGCTCAGCTGGCTGCGCGATTCACCACGGGTCTCGGCAACCGCGCTGCAGACCATTGGGGCCAAGGGCTGGGACGGATTCGCCATTGCTCGGGTGATCTAGCCGGAGAGCGAGCTGGTGGAGTACTGGCTCGCCACCGAGGAAGCCGGAATCTTGAACGGCGGGAAACGCCGGACGAGCAAGTTTGTCGCAAAACCACCGAGCACCGCGACGATGGCTCCGAGCCATAATGCGTAACCTGTTTCGCGCAGCAGGCCCCCGATCGTTGGAGCAAGGATCATGGGAAGAATGTAGTACCAGTGCTTGGCGGTGGTTGGCCCCCAGATGCCTTCAAATTTGGCCAGCAGGCTGAAACTGACAATCAAAAGACGAGATCCGAAGCAGATGATCCAGAACGTCGGGGACAGGCAGACGACCAGCGTTAGGCCTGTCACGACGCCGCCGGTAAAGTTCGCGAACTTTTCGTTCCGATCCACCAGTGACCACCCTTTCGCTTCAGTCTTTTAAGTAACTATCTAGGCAGTTTTTCAAACTCCACGGCCACAAGCAATAGTCCTTAAGTAGGAGGGCAGTGGTGCTTAGCGACGCAGGGGGCCTCGCTGACGTACTGTATGTATGTGTCACTTTTGAACGAATATCGAATCCGACTAGCCCAAGAACATGATTTGCGGGCGGCTCTTGAAATGAAGTTGCTGGCCTGGCGCCAAGCCTATTCGGGCTTCCGCGACGAAGAGTTCTTCGCCTACCACGAAGCGCAGCTTGAGCAGCAGCTGGCCTGGTGGGAACGTGGGTTGGCCGGGGGAGCCCAATTCTGGATCGCTGAATCCGGCGACGGAAAGATCATTGGCTTGGCCGGTGGCACGCCAACCATTGAAGAAGATCAGGACACCGGGGTCGATATCGAACTAGGCGTGCTCTACGTGCTGGAAGAGTACTACGGCTGCGGACTCGGCGCCCATCTGATGGACACCGTGCTGGGCAAGCGTGAGGCTCTGGTCTGGGTGCTGGCGGGAAATCAGCGAGCCGTCGCTTTCTACAGCAAGCATGGATTCGCCCCGGATGGAACTTCCGAAGAGCTCGTTGGCTCTTGGGCCGGACTGCGCGAGGTTCGGATGGTGCGCCGACATGGCTAAGACCGACAGCAACGTCATGCTCGGAAGCTACGAGATCGATACCGGGTTGGCCGAGATCGAGCCGGACCCCTATGGGGCGAATCGCTTTATCCTCAAAGTCAATGGTGTTCCCTCTTCCCACGTAGACCTCGATGACCCAAGTTATCTGGACTTCGAATACATGCGCTGGATGGAACCGGTATTTACCTTCGGATTCCCCGCCGAACAATTCGACGGTCGTGCTCGCAAGCTGCGCGTGCTGCACCTTGGCGGGGGCGGTTGCTCGATGGCCCGCTGGGTGGCGGCTGCCTATGAGAATGCCCGTCAAGTCGTGGTGGAACTCGATGCGAAGCTCGCCGAGCTGGTGCGTACCCGTTTCGAAGTGCCTCGCGCCCCGCTGGTGCGATTGCGTGTGGGTGATGCCGGGCAGGTACTTCCCACGCTCAGCGATGACAGCCGCGACATCATCATTCGCGATGTGTTCGCCGGTAGTACAACCCCGCGCGAGCTGACCACCATCGGCTACGCCAAGCAGGCCCAACGCGTGCTGGACCAAGGAGGCGTCTACCTGCTGAACTGTGGCGACTCGGCCGATCTGGCAGGCGCCCGAGCCGAGGCAGCCACCTTGCTTTCGGTCTTTGCACACGTGGCAATGATTGCCGACCCGCCGATGCTCAAGGGGCGGCGGTACGGCAATATCGTTTTCCTGGCCAGCGATGAACCGTTGAGTCTCGGGGCAAGTTTCGAAAAGAATCTGCGTACCGCTCCGTTGCCGGCGCAACTGGTTTCAGGCTCCGCGGTGGCGCGCTTCGCCGCCGGAGCCGCGCCGATTATCTAGCCGGCAGGCGGTAGCGGCTTCCGTCGAGATCGCGGTGGACCAGCTCATGGTCCACCAGGTAGCGGCGTAGCAGCGCCACGTCCTCATGGATCACCCGCAACCGCTCGTTGAGCTGGTCCTCGCGCAGGGATTCTCCGGTGAAGAGCACGTGGTCGCGGATATGGAGCATGACTTCAAGGCGATCCGCCGGACGTGCGGGTAAGGCATTTAGCCGTGGGCCGGTGAAGTAGCGCATGACCCCGGCCCGCTGGGTGTTGGAGTCTGCCGCCGCGGCGAGGGTATCATCGAGCAGTTCATCGTTCAGCTGCCAGCGGCCATCATGAGCGGTGAGCAATCCAATCTTGGCCCAGCGCTGCAAGTCCTTGCTGGTCCGGGCCGAGTCGTTGAGCTGCTCCTGCGCACCGGCAAGGACCAGACCCAAAGCGGTTCGCATGCTCTGATTCTTCAACCCTGCGGCAATCTCAATCCATTTTTTACCTTGAGACATCCTCATCCTTTCGTCTGCGCCTAATTGCCTCAGCCCACATGCTACCCAACGGGTGCAGAGGCTTTGTTCTTTGGACTGCAGAGGAGTAAGGCCAGTACCCTCGGCCCATCGGTGCGGGAACAGGTGCCATGCATGGTCGACTCAGCTAAGGGGCGGTCATGATGACCTCTGCGTTTGACGTTTTCAGTTCACTCGACGGGTTTGCCGCCGCGACCGAACCCTGGGCAGGGTGCTGGGGCAAGCAAGGTCCCGAACTGCATCGAACACCGCAGTGGTCTGTGCGATCAGCCGACGCGCATGGTTTTCGGCGCCATCACCTACGCGATGATGTCCTCTAAGCTGGCGGATTGGGCAGACCCGGACGCGTGGGTTGCCAAAATGCCAGCCCAACCCAAAATCGTCATCTCCCCACGATGAACGCCGAAACCGACCTGAGCTGGAAAAACAGCACGCTTGAGTCCGCGGATGCCGTAGACGTGGCGCGCAGGTTGAAGAATGAATCCTCCATGCCGCTGCGCTCGCATGGCAGCCTGTCGATGAACCGGGCTGATGGATGCGGGACTGGTGGATTTTCTGCAGCTCACCCTCTACCCGGTGATTACCGGAATTACCGGACGTGAGCGCATCTTTGAGCGGTTTGGCGATTTTGATCGTTAACTGATTTCCGCGACGCTGCACGATGGGCGTACGCAGGAACTGATCTACGCACCACACTCGAGCCCGCGCTCGGTGGCTTTAAATAGCGTCGGCTCGGCATCGTATTTCTACGGTGCCGAGCCGGCGTTGCTTCTGCCTCGGTTACATTCCGATGAGATTCTCAATCAGGCCGATACCGAAGAACAGCACAAAGGCGGCCGCGACAACCCACATCAACGGGTGGATCTCCTTCGCGCGGCCCTGCGCGGCTCGGATGAACACGTAGGAGATGAAGCCAGCTCCGATGCCGTTGGCGATGGAAAAAGTGAAAGGCATCAAGGTGAAGGTCAGGAACGCGGGCAGGGCAATGCCCCAATCATTCCAGTCAATTTTAGAGACCTGCGAAACCATCATGAAGCCCACAACGACCAGAGCCGGTGCGACCGCTTCGAAAGGGACAAGGTGGATCAGCGGGGTCAGGAACATTGCCACGATGAGCATCAGACCAGTGACCACCGAAGCTAGACCGGTGCGTGCACCTTCGCCGATGCCGGCGCCGGACTCTACGAAGATCTGGGCCGATGAGCTGGAGGTGCCGCCGCCGACAATGGCGCCGGCCGCATCGACCAGAAGGACCTTGTCGACATTTGGGATATTTCCGTCTTTATCCAAGACGCCCGCTTCGGAGGCCAGGCCAACCATGGTGCCCATGGCGTCGAAGAAAATCGACAGCAGAATCACGAAGGCGAGCAATGCAGCCGCCGTGACGCCAAGCTTTTCAAATGATCCGAAGAGATTGACCTGACCGATGAGGCTCAAATCCGGCAGTGTCCAGCTTGGCAGCGAAGGAACCACCAAAGACCAGGTGCTCGTTTCCTTCTCGCCAATGTTGAACACGGCTTCGAAGATATTTGCCAAAGCCGCGGCTGCGACGATACCGATCAGGATAGCGCCCTTGACCTTGCGCACTACAAGGGCCATGGTCAGCAGCAATCCGACCACAAAGACCACGATTGGCCAGCCCATTAGCTTGCCGTCGAAACCCAGGCCTACCGGCACGGTGGTATTCGCAGCATCGGGGATACGCTGAACGAAGCCCGCGTTGACCAGACCGATCAGCGCGATGAACATGCCGATGCCGACCACGATTGCTGTCTTCAGACCCGCCGGAACGGCGCGGAACACGGCGGTTCTAAAGCCGGTGAGGACCAACAGGAACATGACGATACCTGCAACGACCACCAGCCCCATGACATCTGGCCAGGTAAGCTCCGGATTCGTCGCCACCGTAATCGCAACAAAGGCGTTTACGCCCAGCCCGGTGGCCATCGCGAATGGGTGGCGAGCCCAGATGCCCATCAGAATGGTCAGGATACCTGCAACGAATGCGGTGACGGCAGCTACGCGCTGGATTCCGAGTTCCCCGCCGGACGCGTCGGCGCCGGAAAGTACAAGCGGATTGAGCACAACGATGTAGCTCATCGCGAAGAAGGTGGCGATGCCGCCACGAACTTCGGTTGCAAAAGTTGAGCGGCGTTCCGAGATTTTGAAATATCGGTCAACACGCGCCGGGAAGGATGTCTCAGACACAGTTTTGGTGGTGGAGGGCATGGTAAAAATTCTATGACGTTTTGGGTATAGATACATACCGATCTCATAGCTGAGTAGGCTTAGCGTGAAATCATTAGACCCAACTCACACTGTGGGCGAAGATTGGAAGTACATTGGTTGTAAGAGGGGTCACACCCAATGCCATCACAGGTCAATGAGGAGCGAGTCTGATGAGTGACGAAGCACCAGTCGAAACTGAAAAAATCGAGGGTATTGTCGTCGGCGCTGACGGTTCCCAGCAGAGCAAGTGCGCCTTGCGCTGGGCGGAACGAGAAGCGGTGCGCCGTGGCAGTGTTCTGAATATCGTGTCCGCCTACACAATTCCCGTTTTTGCCGCATCGTCCATGGACGCCGGATACTCCACGCTGGATGACGATTTGATCCGTGGCGGAGCCGAGGACATCGTGCGCCAAGCACGCGCGGACCTAGAGGGCAGCCAGGCAACAATTCGCACCTACATCGAGTCAGGAGATCCTTCTGGGGTTCTGCTAGATCTGAGCGCGGATGCCGAGCTCGTCGTCGTCGGCACTCGTGGCCGTGGCGGCTTCGTAGGCAGGCTTCTGGGATCGGTTTCCTCGGCTTTGCCGGCGCACGCCAAGTGCCCCACTGTGGTGGTGCCATTGTCCATGGCCAAGGAGCAGGAGCAGGCCTTAGAGGAGGCGCCCGAGCGCCAGACGATTGTTGTTGGTGTGGATGGTTCGGAGCGCGCGCGCTCGGCGGTGCTCGCGGCGGCGGAAGCGGCGTTGGCCCGGGATCTGAAGCTCCGCGTGGTATGCGCGGTCTCGCCGGTTTCGGCGGCACTCGCATGGATGCCCGCCACGGTCGACCAGGAAGCGGTGCTGGAGGACGTTCGCTATCAAATGGATGTCGGGCGCCGCTGGATCAACTCGCACTTCCCAAATCTTGAGGTCGAGACCGACGTGATCTCCGGTCCGCCTGTGGAGGTGCTGATTCGCGAGTCCGAACATGCCGTCCTCACGGTAACCGGTTCACGCGGACGCGGTGGATTTGCCGGCATGCTGCTTGGCTCCACCAGCCAAGGGGTCTTGCACCACTCGAAGGGCCCGGTGATGGTAGTTCCGGACGGGGATGATCCACGGCTCGCTAGTCGAAAGGATTTCGATACCGGAGCCGAGTAGGCAGCTCAATATGGCCCGGGAGGAGATGTTCCTTCCGGGCCATATTTTTGAGTAGCGCCGAGAACGCTAGTCCTAAGCGCACTGCAGGACGCAGAAGAAAAATGCTCCGCAGCCAACTGGCTGTGGAGCATTTTTTCTCTCGAGGTCGCGCCTGCCTAGTAGCGGGCTGCCTTCGGATACATGTTGTTGACCCAGCTCAGCGGAGTCACCGTGATGCCGGCGTTCGGGTTGCGAGCGTGGACTACCTGGCCGTTACCAATGTAGATGGCCACGTGGTAGAACGAAGCTCCGCCATTCGAGCTGGAGAACACGAGGTCACCTGGGCGAAGCTGGCTCAGCGAGACATATTGCGGAGCGCTGGCGAACTGCTGGCTGGAAGTACGTGGCAAGCTGATCCCGGACTTGGCGAATGCAGTTTGCGAGAAGCTAGAGCAGTCGAAAACGTTTGGCCCGTTGCCGCCGAACACGTAGCGCTTGCTCGGGTCTTTCGCCGTCTGCAGGGCCCATGAGATCGCCGCAGAATAATTGCTGTTGTTACTCTGCTCCTGCTTCGGCTCTTCCTTCTTCACCTCTGGCTTTGGCGAAGGCTTAGGGGTTGCCTTTGGCTTTTCTGGTGCCTTCGGCTGGACCTTTTTAGGTTCTGGCTTAGGCTTCGGCTTTGGTTCCTCGATAACCTTCGGCTTTTCCGGTGCCTGGGGGAGAACCTTCGGCTTCTCGGTTTCCTTGGGGGTGGTCTTCGGCTTCTCGGGAGCCTTCGGAGTTGCCTTGGGCTTTTCGGGAGCCTTCGGGGTCTCAGTCTGCTTCGGCTTTTCCGGGGCCTTTGGCGCCTGGGTTTCCTTTGGCTTTTCCGGGGCCTTTGGCGCCTGGGTTTCCTTTGGCTTTTCTGGTGCCTTCGGAGCCTCGGTCTGCTTTGGCTTTTCCGGCGCCTTCGGCTCGTCCTTCTCGACTTCGATGACCTTCGGAGTCAGGGGCTTTGGCGTGGCTTCCTCAGAATCGATAAATTCGAGTTCCTGAGGAGCTTCGATAGCCAGTGGCTGCATGGTTGCCAAGTCATCTTTCGTGACTGGCTTCTCAGCCGCTGGAGCCTCAACGACTTCCTGGAGCGCCTTCTCCTGAGCTTGTTCTTCTGCTTCAGCGATCTGCTTGCGAACTACTTCCTCTTCCTGTTCCTTCAGGAATGCGAGGTGTCCAACGAGCTCGTCACGCAATTCTTTCTGCGGAGCAATCGCTGACTCGTAGGTGGTGAGCGTGGAGCTGGCCTTGGTCGCGGCCGCATCGTAGTTCTCAGCTGCGGCCTTAGCGGCCTTCTGCGCGGTGTCTGCGTACTCTTCCCAAGCTGATACCAGGGCTTCGGCCTCGGTAGCCGTGCTGACCGTTTGGGACCGGTTCTCACTCAAGGCGCTCATGGTGGCTGCCTTGTAGAAGAGATCGTTTGACTCGTCGTCCTGAAGCAAGATACCCAGGCTGGAGTTGCTTGCGCCATTGCGGTACATGTCCGAAGCAACCGCACCCAGGTCATTGCGGCTCTGTGCGAGATACTGCTGCGCGTACTCGACCTGTTCGACTGCCTTGTCGGCCTCCGCCGAACGCAGATCGCGTTCTTCTGCGGCGGTCAACAGGGACTCCTGGGCTTCCAGGGCCGCCGTTTCCACACGCTGGAGTTCTACGCGACTGGAATCGAGCGATGCTTCAAGGCGAGAGATCATCTCATTGGTTGCTGCCTTGTCTGACTTTGCCGACTCAACCTCTGTTGCCGATGGCAATGGGGAGTTCGACGGTGCTGCTGCAACAGAGACGGAGGTGGGAAACGCGGCCGACGGGGCGGCGGCTGCCGGGACGGCGCCAGCAAGGCAAGAGACTGCTAGGGCCAGGGTGCACGCGGCAACTCCGAGCGAGTGGCGGTTAGCCATATCGTTCCTCACTAGATTCAGGTGATGACAGGAGGGAAAAGATCGAATTGTGATTATCCGAGAACGGAAGGTCGCGTTTTGATTAAGATCCCAAATAGCACACTAGGCTAAAAATTAGGTAGTTGGCAACACTGGTCACACCAGTCACAGGAATTACATGAATGGCATTTGTTCCCCCAATTCAGGGATGATTTGGGGGAAATGCATCCAATTTGACGTGTTTTGAAAATATTCTTGGGAAATAAATGACTCAGGGCTAAATGTTCGAATGACGTTTGAATCGTGACCTTGTGGGCACTGGATGGCGACACGAGCATTTAATTGCGACGATGCGTTACACAATGCGCGCGGCAAGAAACGGTGAGCGGTTACGTTTCCTCCAGAAGTTTGGCAACTGCCGAGAGCGCTCCAAGAGCGAAGGAATTCGGCACACCGTTGTCGGTGATCGTCAGTTCGGCCCTTCTGAGGTCTGGGCACCGTCCGAAAAGCTGTGGATGAAGCAGCACGCGATGCACCAAAAAGCTCTGCGCTAACGTCCCCGGGCATCTTGCAGCCGCTGGCCTCGGTGCCTCGACCGTGCGCAATCCGTGCAAGGAACGCCCTCATGTGAATCCCGGACCGACGGCATCACCGACGAAGAATCCGAAGCCCCTGGCCACCAGCTGTTGCCAGCATTTCCTAGCAGGCGGTCCTGTCGAACGGTAGCAGGGGGCATCCGGGAACATGCGGCCATCCAGTTCTCAGAAACAGTTCCCGTCCGGGACCGTTTGAGCCGTCTCACCAAGGCCGCGGCGATCGGCGAGCAGAACGGCTCGCGTGCGACCTCGAATTTCCCGCCAACCCCGGAACAGTACTCGAACTGCTGGGGGATCCCCTCAGGCGGGGAACTGTGAATGACATTTCAGGGACCGAAAGCTCAACATGCGCCGTGAATAGCAAAACTAATGGAATGCGACTGATAGGTGCTCGGCGGTAGCCAACGGTGTGTCGACCAACAGGCCGGCGACCGACGCGAGAGAGCGTCACCATGAAGAACTTCGCCCGAACCGGCGTCCCGGCGCTCTTACCCGGCGCGGCAATTGATGTTGAGGTCACCGCACAGGTAGCTGCCGAAGCAAGTCTGACGCCGAGTCCCAGCTAGG
>NZ_JBQSYR010000019.1:0-85911 GCF_052379505.1 Glutamicibacter sp. 363
ATCCGCCGCCCCAATCCGGGGGCCGGATGCCGCACGCTCGCACGGGCTTACTTGAGAGAACTTACCAGCAATTACCGACAGTAGGCGCACAGATCCGCGGTTTTTGCCGATATTCGGTGAAGTTACATGGTGTGAAAGTTCACTGAAGCTCAAATTTTGAATGGATCCATCCCTTCATTCGCTTCAATAAAGATCTTCCAAACGGGGTCCATAAGCCGCTTCTGTCGAGTGACTTTTGCCGGTCTGGCCAGCGCAGATTCGCCTTTTGAGAGGAACCGCGGACCGAGATAGATCCCCCGGGGACTTGCTGGTATCCCGGGGTTTAGCGCCGCTTCCACGAGGGATACCGAACCTTCATGTTTGCCCTGCGCGAAACTGGCCTGCATTTGGTCCCGGACCCGCTTGAAATAGGGCGGTTCGTTGATTCCAGGCACAGGGAGGGTCAATCCCGAAATGGAATATCCGGGGTGTACCGCGACGGCGCGCGACGGCCACGAAAGCTGTTTCAGGCGGTGGTCCATGGCTAAAGTGAATGCTTGAACCGCCGCCTTGGATTGGGCGTAGGCCCGATAGGCGTGGTAGCCGTGATCCAGCGCTAAGTTATTTGGGTCTGTTTTCAGCAACAGCGTAGACACCGATCCGAGGCCGATCAAACGCATCGGCCGGCTGCGGAAATTTTCGGCGAGCTCCCCTACTAGTCGGGCGTGTCCCAAGAAGTTTGTGCTCATCGTTGACTCGTATCCCAGGCTGCCGGCCACCCGGGTTGCCGGGGTGCGAATCATCCCGGCATTGGCGATTAAGATATCTAGCTCCCGATGACGCAAAATGCTTCCAAGTGCCGTTGCAGATTCTAGGGATGAGGCTTCGAAGGGAAGATACTCTAATTTCGCGTGGGGTACACGACGTTGGATCTCTTTCATGGCCACCTCGGCCTTCGCTTCATTACGACAGGCGAGCACCACATGGGCGCCGCTTTCTGCCAGTGCGAGGCTGGTGAAGAATCCAAGGCCGGAATTGGCGCCGGTTACGACGGCGGCTTTCCCTGCTCCGAGGCCAGCCCAACGGGCTCGATTGGCGTACACGTCATGGTGCGGCGTTCCATAGCCTAAGCGGTCCAGGGTTCCGGCACGGGCTTCAATGCTCATGGCTCAACGCTACTATGCCTTGCCCTGCAGATCGCGGTGCCAGCAGCCCAGCCTACCGTGCCCTGTTGCCGGTCTGTGCTGGGGATGCCACCATGGAAGGGTGAGCAGCAAACCGGAGAAATCGGGACAGCACGCAGCGTTGAATGCCGCCCGCTATCAAATGGCCGCCGCCTCCGATGTGCCGGTTCCGGTAGACGAGTATGCCGAGAAAACGGGCAAGCCAAGTGTCACCGGACCGGCGCGTACACCCCTGCAATATTATGCCCAAGATGAAGCATGGGAAGTTGCAAATAGCGCCTTGGATGAGGCTTTCGCTCGCGGAGAGTTCGATAACCTGCCCTTGGCTGGCAAGAATATTGACCACATCACGGCCACTACCGATCCAGACTGGTGGTTAAAATCTATGATGCATCGAGAGCAGCTCTCCGGTCTCGGTCCGCCGGCCTTGACCTTGCGTGTTGAAGACGAACAACTACACCAGACCCTAGATAGCCTGCCCACTACCGCCGCGGTACGCGAACACCTCGCCGATTTTAATCAGCGCATAGTCGACGCTCGCCGCCAGTTACTCGGCGGTCCACCGGTGGTCACCAAACTGCGCGATATCCAGGCCGAGGTGCAGGCCTGGACAGCACGCCGAACCGTCCAGCATGTTGAACCGAGGCAGCAAACGGCTACGCCGAGGCGTTGGTGGTCGCGTCGCAAGTAGCTGGCGGATTAAAAGACGAATGCCGCCTCACACCCTTGCGGGATTGAGGCGGCATTCGCGCTAGAAAGCTAAAGCCGTAAGACTTTGTGGCTTACCAGGAAGACTTGGTGATGCCCGGAAGCTCACCACGGTGTGCCATGTCGCGGAAGCGAACACGGGAGATACCGAACTTCTGGAAGGTACCACGCGGACGGCCGTCGATGGAGTCGCGGTTGCGGACGCGGATCGGCGAAGCATCGCGTGGAAGCTTCTGCAGACCAACGCGTGCAGCCTCGCGGGCTTCATCGGTTGCGTTCGGGTCAACCAAGGTCTTCTTCAGTTCGAGGCGCTTCTCAGCGTAACGCTCGACGATGACCTTGCGCTGTTCGTTCTTTGCGATTTTGGACTTCTTGGCCATGTCTTAGCGCTCCTCTCGGAATTCAACGTGCTTACGGACAACTGGGTCGTACTTCTTCAGAACCATGCGGTCTGGATCGTTACGACGGTTCTTGCGGGTCACGTAAGTGAATCCGGTACCGGCGGTCGACTTCAGCTTGATGATAGGACGTACGTCCTTATCCTTCTTTGCCATATTAGAGCTTCACACCCTTCGCAAGCATGTCGGCAACAACAGCGTCGATGCCACGAACGTCAATGAGCTTGATGCCCTTAACCGAAAGGGTCAAGGTCACGTTGCGGCGCAGGGACGGAACCCAGTAGCGCTTCTTCTGGATGTTCGGATCGAAACGACGCTTGTTGCGACGGTGCGAGTGGGAGATGCTATGTCCGAAGCCCGGGGTAGTACCGGTTACCTGGCAAACAGCTGCCATGATCACTCCTTAGTTAGTTAGTAGTAAAATTCGGCGGTTCTCGCGCGCAGTGTCTTTACCGAAATAACGACACCACTTAGTGCGTTATGAGCCCCGCCAACCAGTGAAACACCGTTAATACTGCACACTAGGAAGGTAACCAGGCTGGGTGAGAACCAACCGAAGAGCCTTAAAGTATGTAAGTCGGTGAACTTTGCAACCGGTTGAGCAATTTCCCCGTACTCAGATGGTCGCAATATTCGGTATTACGGGCTACGCGTACCCGCTGCTCCACCGAAATGGCGGCACAACGAAACACGCGATTAACGCGCTATAAGAATATCTGGGATTGCTCAGGGAGCCAAATCGGAGGTGGAATCCTCTAAGACCCAGTGATCCGCGTCCAAAACCTTCACAACCTTGCGCGAAATCCTCGCAAGATCCTTAACGTCCTTGTCATCCAAGGTTTCGAGGAGAAGTGCGCGGACGGTGGCGACGTGATGCGGCGCCATCTTGACCACCGCGTCCCAACCTTCCTTGGTTAATGAGGCGATCTTCACACGTGCGTCTCCGGCAGATTGAGCACGCACCACCCATCCGCGCTTCTCCAGCTTCTTCACCACATGGGACAAGCGCGACAGTGAAGCGCTGGTGCGGGCGGCAAGATCGGTCATGGTCAGTTCACGGTCTGGCGTCTCGGAGAGCATCGCCAGCATATGGTAATCGAAGAGAGTGATCCCTTCGAGGCCTTGAAGGTCTGAATCTAATGCGGCGGGCAGCAATGACATCATTGTGTTCAGCCCCAGCCAGGCCTTTCGCTCTTGAGCAGAAAGCCAGACGACCTGTTCACCCATGTATTTTCACACCATTCCTCTACCGCACGCGCAGTAAGTCGCTACCACATTGTGGGAATATTCTAATCGGTTGAATCCTACCCTGTCCCCTGCCGGATACCGAGGCCAGCTCTGCTCCGGCAATACGGCAGGTCAGTGGCAGCGAGGTGCCAGACTTCGTCCGCTGCGCCACGATGCTCACGAAGGTCTAGCTCAGCGAACGCCGCAAAACCTTGGGGCCTCAATGCTTCAGACCGCTGTTCGAGAACTAATCGGAGAATAGCACCGAGTGCCGCAGCACAATCCGTTGCCAGCGGTCTGCCTGGTGGTTCTCGCAGATCCAGTCCCAATTGTTTGCCCTAACCGGCAAAGCCCGCCAGTTCCTCAACGCGAAGGAACTGGCGGGTGTTATGGCATTCTTATGCCGCGCTAAACCTGCGCTAGACGTTTCCGCTTTCGATAGGCCATCACCTGTCCAATGACTACTACCAGCAACGCGGTGATGAACATTGCCGAACCGATGACGTTGGCCTGGGCCGGAATGCCACGCGTTGCCGCAACATAAATGAACTTCGGGAAGGTCTGGAACGTTCCGGAGTTGAAGTTCGTGATGATGAAATCGTCAAAACTCATCGCGAAGGACAGCAGCGCTGCCGCAACGATGCCGGGCACCAACAACGGGAAGGTGACCTTCAAGAAGGCGGCCCGTGGGGTGGAGTACAGGTCAGCTGCTGCTTCTTCCAGACGCGGATCCAGCGAAGAGACTCGCGCCCGAACAGTCACGATCACAAAGGACATGCAGAACACCGAATGTGCGATCACGATCGTGGTGTATCCCAACTCCCACCCCAGGTTCAGGAACTGTGCCAGGAGCGAAGCGCCGAGAACAACTTCCGGGGTTGCCAGGGGAAGAATGATCAGCACGTCGGTCAGCTTGCGGAAACGGAACTTGTAGCGCACCAGGCCGATGGCAATGCAGGTACCCAGCGCGGTGGACACGAGCGTGGCAACCACGCCGATCTGCAAGGAATTGACCAAGGATTCGCAAACGGCCGGCGCACCGCAGGGGTTCTGCCAGTTGTCCAGGGTAAATCCGCGCCATTCAAGGTTCGTACGTCCCGCATCATTGAATGAGAAGACGAAGATGTACGCGATCGGAACCAGCAGGTAGATGAAAGCCAGTCCAGCAATGGCGGGAATGATCCAGCGCCCTATTTTTTGTTTCATCATTGCCTCCTACATCAATTCCTTGGTTCCGAAACGCCGGATATAGATCGTGACCAGCACCAAGATCGAGAGCATCAGCACGAAGCTCAGCGCCGCGGCTCCCGGATAGTCGATGACCCGGAAGAATCGTGAATCGATGACTTGTCCGATCATCGTGGTGTTTCGGTTGTTGCCCAGCAGCGCGGCATTCACGTAGTCGCCGGCCGCCGGGATGAAGGTCAAGAGCGTGCCGGCGAACACACCCGGCGCGGACAACGGCAGCGTCACCCGAAAGAACGAGGTCATCGGCCCGGCATAAAGATCCCCGGAGGCTTCCAACAGTCTCGTATCCAAACGGCCGAGGTTCGCATAGATCGGAAGCACCATGAAGGGCAGGAAGTTATAGGTCAAACCGGCCACCACGGCAAATGGGGTGGCGGTCAGGTGCGCTTCCGCGGGCAGGATCGCAAGGAATTTCAATGTTTGCGCCACGAAACCTTCATCGGCCAGGATTTGTTTCCACGCCTGGGTACGCAGAATGAAGCTGGAGAAGAACGGCGCGATCAGCAAGACCAGCAAGATGCCTTGAAGCAAGCCATGCTGGCGCAAGCGCACGGCGACGAGGTAGGCCATCGGATAGCCGATCAGCAGTGCCAGCACCGTGGCAATGAGCGCGAAACCGAAGGAGCGCAATAAGTCGGGCCAGTATGCCTCGAGCACGGTCGCATAATTTCGGAATTCAAGTGCCGGGACGAACTCGCCGATGCCGGCGCCTTCCGGTCTCGCGTACAGCGACATCGACAGCAGCACCATGACCGGAACTGCGAAGAACAATAGAAGCAGCAGCATACCGGGCACAACCAGGTACACCCCGGTTCGTCCCTTGCGGCGTTCGGCCTTGATCTCGTCCCGGCTGCGCAGGTCCGAGATCTTTCCTTTCTTGGTCATCACCGTATTGCTCATGTTTTATCAACTCCGGCATTGACAAGTTCATCGCCGGCCAGGCCGAAGGAGTGCGCGCTATCCCAGCTGAGATACACGGTGTTCCCTACTTCCGCCGCTTGTTGTCCACGGTTTTGCGCGAAAGTTCCGATTCGTCCAATGCCAGCCACGTCAATGAGATACTCGGTGGTGGTTCCGGTGAACGACACATCGATAACCTCACCGCTGAGCTCGTTGTACCCCGTCGCCTCGGTGGGTGCTTCATGGTTCAAGTGCAGCTTCTCCGGGCGCACTCCGACAACGATCTCTCCCTCGTGTTGCACGGCCCGGTCCACGGCAACGAGTATTTTGTGCCCGGAGGCCGCAACTTCCAGCAGTCCGTCTCGTTCCCCGGTAACCGTTCCGCGCATAAGGTTCGATTTTCCCAGGAAGTTTGCCACAAAGGCTGTTTTAGGAAGTTCGTATAGATCGCGCGGCGCCCCCATCTGTTCGATTCGCCCTTCGTTCATCACCGCGACGACATCCGCCATGGTCATGGCCTCTTCCTGGTCGTGTGTCACGTGGATGAAGGTCAGGCCGACTTCGGTTTGAATGGATTTGAGTTCTATTTGCATCTGCCGGCGCAGCTTCATATCGAGGGCACCGAGCGGCTCGTCAAGCAGCAACACCTGGGGGCGGTTCACCAGTGCCCGGGCCAAGGCGACACGCTGTTGCTGTCCGCCGGATAGCTGCTCGGGGCGGCGGTTTGCAAGGTGCGCTAGTTCCACCATGTCGAGTCCGGCCTTGGCTTTTTCCATGGCCTGCTTATCCTTTTTGCGCTTCAGCCCGAAAGCCACGTTTTCCAGCACCGTCATATGCGGGAAGAGCGCATAGGACTGGAAGACCGTGTTGACTTCGCGTTGATGGCTCGGTAGCGCGGTGACGTCCTTGCCACCGATAGAAATCTCGCCTTCGCTTGGCGCTTCCAATCCAGCGATCATGCGCAGGGTGGTTGACTTGCCGCAGCCGGAAGGTCCGAGCAAGGCGAAAAATGTTCCGGAGGGAACCGTGAGGTCCAGGTCTTTGACCGCAATAAATTCCGCGAAGCGTTTGGTGACGCCTTTAAGATGCAGGTCCGCGCCCTCGCTGCGCGGCAGTTCCACCTGCTTGATCGATGGTTCTGCGGTGTTGGTATTCATCACGTTCTATACCCCAATTACTTCTTGGAACTGGTTTTGGAAGTCGTTTTCTTCTTCGACCGACAGTTCGCGTTCCGTGCTTGCATTGTTCAGGAAATCATCGGTTGGGAATATCAGCGGATCGTTGACCAGATCCGGGTCGATTCTTTCCATTTCTTCTTGCGCTCCAACCACAGGGCACAAATAGTTGACGTAGGCGGCGACCTCCGCCGCGACATCTGGCTGGTAATAGAAATCCATCAGCTTTTCAGCATTTTTCTTATGCGTTGCACCGATGGGAACCGTGAAATTATCCGACCAGATTAATCCACCGCGCTCGGGCATGATGAACTCCCACTTGTTGCCCTCCTCATAGTTCAACTGCGTAATATCGCCGGAGTAGGCGATCCCGGCCAAGGCATCGCCTGAGATCAGGTCCTGCTTATAGGAGTTGCCCTTAACCTGGCGGATCTGTCCGTTTTGGATATTCTTCTCCACGATTTCGATCGCGCCGGAGAATTCTTCCTGGCCCCATTGGCCCGTGATATCGATACTCTGGTCAAGGAGCAGAAGCGGCATGGTATCGCGCATCTCGTCGAGTAGCGTCACTCGGCCCTTGAGCTCAGGAGCCCAGAGGTCTGCAACGTTGCGCAGCCCCTTGGGGAACTCTTCCTTATTCCAGACCAGGCCGGTGTAACCGGACTGCCAGGTCAGCGACTTGGTGCGTCCCGGGTCGAAGCGGACATCGTTCAGGCTGGGAAGCAGATTCTTCAGGTTCGGAATATTTGCGTGGTCAAGATCCTGGACGTATCCCAGCCTGATCACCCGTTCGGTCATCCAGTCGGTGAGCACCATCAGGTCTTGGCCGATATCTTGCCCGGAGGCCAGCTGCGACTGCACCTTGCCGTAGTAGGAATCATTCGAGTCGATGTCTTCGACGTAGCGCACATCCAAACCGCTGGACTTCTTAAACTGTTCCAGCGTTGGATAGTGCTTGGCCTTGTCGTCGTAGTCCAGGTACAGGGTCCAGTTTGCCCATCGAACGAGTTTTTCGGTATCCGAAATATCTATTCCCGGGGTTAATGCCTGTGCCGGACCGCTGCTGGCCCCTTTGGTTCCGCAGGCGCTGAGCAGTCCAGCGAGCGCAAGGCCTGCCGCCCCGGCAAGAACCCCCCGCCGGCTGGCTTGCGCCTGCCCGATGGCTTGGGCAAGTCGGCCTCGTTGCTCATTGATGGCGCGTTGGCGTGACATATACGTACCCCTAGGCTCCAATCGCGCTTTGGAATTCACTGCCGAGGGTGTTTTCCTCATCAGCACTCAACGAACGGAAGACATGTGCATGGCTCAGGTCTTCGTCTGTCGGGAAGATCAGCGGGTTGTCCACCAGGCTCGGATCGATCTTTTCCATTTCTTCCTTGGCGCCGACAACTGGGCAGATGAAGTTCACATAGGCTGCCACTTCCGCGGCAACTTTCGGGTCGTAGTAGAAGTTCATGAGCTCTTCGGCGTTGCTCTTTCGCGGTGAAGCGATGGGAACCATCAAGTTATCGCTCCACAGGGCTCCGCCTGCCTCCGGGATGACGAATTCCCATTGGTCATCGTTTTCGAAGTTCATCTGCACTATGTCCCCGGACCAGACAACGCCTGCCACCGCATCGCCGGAGATGAAGTCCTCCTTGTAGGAGTTGCCTTTAACCTGTCGGATCTGGCCGTTGCCGATATTCTTGCGCAGATCATCCAGTGCTGTACCGAATTCCGCTTCACCCCACGAACCGGTGATGTCAACGCCATTCTCCAACATCAGCAGGCCCATGGTGTCGCGCATTTCGTCGAGCACCGTGATGCGGCCCTTGAGCGCAGGATCCCAAAGATCCGAGACGCTCTTCAGGCCCTTCGGGAACTTCTTCTTGTTCCACGCGATTCCGGCGTAGCCGGTCTGCCAGGTCAGCGAATTCTTTCGTCCAGGGTCGAAGTCGACATTTTGGAGATTCGGCAGCAAATTGGCCATGTTCGGGATGTTCGCATGATCCAGCTCTTGGGTGTATCCCTGGCGGATGATGCGCCCCGCCATCCAGTCGGTGAGCGTAATCAGATCCTGTCCAATATCCTGGCCGGCATTGAGCTGGCCTTGCACCTTGCCGTAATAGGTGTCGTTGCCGTCGATGTCTTCGACGTAATTGACGCTGATTCCGGTCTGCTTCGTGAACTGGTCAAGGGTGGGGTAGGTCTTCTCCTTGTCGTCGTAGTCCAAGTACAAGGTCCAGTTGGCCCAATTGACCGTGGGGTCGGTTTCCGAAATGTCTTTGACGGTAGCCGCTGGCCCGTTGCCGCCACCGCCCGTTCCTCCGGTTCCGCAAGCTGCCAGCAAGCCGGTAAGCCCCAGTGCGCCGGCTGCCCCCAGCACGCCGCGTCGAGACATCGATCGCTGGCTCATCGCTTGCACGAGAGCTCGGATCTTTGGATCTTCAGGAAGTTGTCCTCGCGAGTGAGACATGGATCCGCCCTAACTTGAATTGTCCGAATTGTTGGGTGGCTGTGATGTGCCACACAACATATCAATGACGTTCATAATGTCAGTTCTTCGCTGGCGAAACAAGGGATGGACGCAAGAATCCTTGTTAATTTCGTGTTTCCAATGCTGGAAACAATCAAAATTTCCCCCTTTCGCAACTGGATCAGTAGCTGTAGGGTCGGTGCTATACCCAAAACGCTGGAAGCTTTTGGGTGGCGAATACGCATCGAAAGACCTGGGAGGTCGATACCGAATGACCATGCCACCGAATGGCCACGCGCCGGCGGTAATCGATGAGATTTCCAAGGAAATCATCGAACAGCTGCAAGAAGACGGCCGTCGATCCTACGCGGCGATAGGCAAAGCTGTGGGTCTGAGCGAAGCTGCAGTACGTCAACGCGTGCAGAAATTGGTGGACAGTCGAGCCATGCAAATTGTGGCGGTAACCAACCCATTGGAGCTGGGCTTCACCCGTCAAGCAATGATCGGAATTACCGCGTCAAGCGACATCAACGGGACCGCGGACCGCATCGCAGCGGTTCAAGAAGTGGACTACTGCGTGGTGACCGCAGGAAGCGCCGACATCCTGGCCGAAGTCATTTGTTCCAGCGATGAAGACCTCCTGCGCGTGATCAGCAAGATCCGCGGCACCGAAGGCGTCGTCAGCACGAATACGTACACGTACCTTTCTTTGAAAAAACAGGAATACAACTGGGGAACACGATGAGTACAACTCCACGCGGTACCGATCGCCAGCAGGCAGCTCGCGATCATCTTTGGATGCATATGGCCCGCCACTCAGGCCTTCACAATGGTGGCAATGTGCCAATTATTTCCCGCGGCGAGGGGCACAAGATCTATGACGGTCAGGGCAAGGAATACATTGACGGACTCTCGGGCCTGTTTGTCGTCAACGCCGGACACGGGCGCGCCGAGCTTGCGCAGGCGGCCGCCAAACAGGCCGAAAAGTTGGCTTTCATGCCGCTTTGGTCCTACGCGCACGAGCCCGCAATCGACCTGGCCGAGCGGTTAGCACACTATGCACCGGGAGACCTGAACAGGGTCTTTTTCACTACCGGTGGCGGCGAAGCGGTGGAATCGGCTTTTAAGCTTGCCAAGCAACATTTCAAGATGAAGGGCCTGCCAGGAAAAACCAAGGTCATTTCACGCGCCTTGGCCTACCACGGCACTCCGCAAGGTGCGTTGGCGATTACTTCCTTGCCGGATATGAAGACACCCTTCGAGCCGCTGGTTCCGGGAACCTTCAGGGTTCCGAATACCAACTTCTATCGAGCACCGGAAATGTTTGCGGACAATGAAAAGGACTTCGGGCTGTGGGCGGCGGAAAGAATCCGCGAGGCTATCGAGTTCGAGGGCCCCGACACCGTCGCGGCGGTTTTCCTGGAACCGGTGCAGAACTCCGGCGGTTGTTTCCCACCGCCTCCGGGGTACTTCGATCGCGTACGCGAAATCTGCGACGAGCACGATGTGCTACTCGTTTCAGACGAAACCATCTGCGCTTTCGGCCGCATCGGTTCGATGTTCGCTTGCAATGACTTCGGCTACGTCCCGGATATCATCACCTCGGCGAAGGCGCTCACCAGCGGCTACGCGCCCCTGGGCGTCATGGTGGTTTCGGACAAGCTCTTCGAGCCATTCACCAAGGGCGACACCACGTTCTATCACGGCTACACCTTTGGCGGCCACCCTGTGGCGGCAGCCGTAGCCATGGCAAACCTCGACATTTTCGAGCGCGAGGGACTCAACCAGAACGTCAAGAACAATGCCGAGAACTTCAAGTCGACCCTGGACAAACTCAAGGACTTGGATATCGTCGGCGACGTTCGCGGTGCCGGGTACTTCTACGGGATCGAACTGGTCAAGGACAAGAGCACCAAGGAGACCTTCAACGACGAAGAATCCGAACGGCTGCTCCGCCAGTACCTCTCCCCTGCGTTATGGGAGGCCGGGTTGTACTGCCGCGCCGATGACCGAGGAGACCCAGTCATCCAGCTTGCGCCCCCGCTAACCATCGCGCAACCGGAATTCGATGAAATCGAATCGATCTTGCGGGCGGTGCTCTCTGAGGCCGCCAACAAGATCTAGTCGATACCAAGGTAACCGGTTCCAACCCGGATATAGCGATCGGTTCCGTCACGGAGCCGGTCGCTATATTTATCTGGGAGTCGGTTTTATCGGTGCGCCGCAGCCCGCGCCGCAGCCAGCCGATTGAGCGCCAGCGCGCCGACCAGCAGTCCGAAGTCGCGCAAGGCAACATCAAAGTACCCGGGCAGGATCAGCAAGTTCACGATGATCCCCAGTAGCCAGAGGCTCACCACGAGAGAACCCAGTTTGGGCCGCAGAGCCACCAAGAGGCCGGCGGCAATTTCCACGATGCCGACGGCGTACATGAACTGTTGGGCCGACACCGGAATGATGTCGGTGGCCAACGGTGCGAGGTAAACCGTCCAGTCGGTGAGCAAGTTGAAGAACTTGTCCAAGCCGAACAAGATCGGGGCCACTGTAAAGATTGTGCGCAGCAGCAAAAACGCCTGATGCTCCAATGTGCGCGAGCGGACCTCCGCTGCGCTCATAGCTGTCGAAGCCATGTCCACCCCTCCTTTCTAAAAGCAGTTAATCTGATTTTAGAACTCCGCACACTCTAAGTCAACAAAAACCAATTTTAGATTTACACTTAACTTATGCAGTTCTTTCCCCGTAAACGTTCGGTCCAGGCGGTCTCCGCACTAGCCGATCCGCTCCGCGCGAGAATCTACGAATATCTCTCCCGCGCCGCGGAGCCGGCCAGCCGCGATGCGGTAGCGCAGGCGCTGGGACTGCCACGAAATACGGTGTCATTTCAGCTTGAACGGCTGGTCAAGGAAGGCCTGCTGAGCTACGAGTTTCGCAAGCTGCGCGAAAACACCGGCCCCGGCTCGGGACGTCCCGCGAAACTGTATTCCCCGGTCGCCCAGGAGATCGAGGCGAGCGTCCCGCACCGCGAATACACCCTGGCCGCCCAAATCATGGCAAAAGCCATCGAACGGGCGACACAGGAACAACGGCCGGTCAATGAATTACTCGCCGAAGTATCGCGCGAAACCGGACGGAGCATTGCGGCCTCCAAAGACTCCCTGCAACAGATCCTGGCAAATGGCGGTTACCTGCCACAGACGGATGCCGCAGGTTCAATTCACCTCACCGATTGCCCATTCCACCAGCTTTCGGCGCAACACCGGGACACCGTATGCCTGATGAACCGAGAGCTGTTAGGGGCGGTCGTCGAATCCGGCGACGCCCTCTACCGAGCCTGTCCTGTCACACCGGAAACCGGGCATTGCTGTGTACGTTTTGATCCGCTGACCTAGCGAGCGGCAAGGCCAGGGCCAGGCCTTGCAGTATTTTCGCTTCATGCTCCGTGGTGCCCGCTGAGCCGCAGCCATCGGTGTTGTTCGGCTTCTCCATCGAGTCGTGGTTCCTCCTCTGCACGCCAAGGCATGCCCCCTTTCTTGTCTGCTAATTCAGGGTTAGGCTTGGGCCAACCAAAGGACAGGCGCAGATGCCACCAGGGCAAAACGCGCCTGGAGTGCAAAGGATCTGCCATGTGCCCGAATCCGGAACCATCAAGCGCAAGCGTCGGCGCAGCCCAAGCCCGAGAAATTGCCGAGACTTCTCGCGAGCAAGGCTGGGAACGGCCTAGCTTCGCCAAGGGCCTCTATATGGGTGAGGTAGATTTCTCGCTGATCACCCCGATGCCAGTTCCGGAACCGAAGGCCGCGGCACGAGGGGAAGAATTCCTTGCGGAGCTGAAAACTGTGCTGGATGGTTTCAACGTTTCCGGTATTGAAGAAGAGGCACGCGTACCGGATGAATACATTGCCGCGCTACGGGATGTGGGCGCGTTCGGCATGAAAATCCCTGAGGAATACGGCGGGTTGGAACTGAGCTTGCTCGACTATGGGCGCGCTTTGATGCGCGTCGGTTCGGTGTCCCCCGCACTCGGAGCGCTGCTTTCGGCGCACCAGTCCATCGGTGTCCCTGAGCCCGTGAAGCGCTTCGGCACGGAGGCCCAGAAACGCGAGTATCTGCCGCGCTGCGCAGCAGGGGAAATCAGCGCTTTTCTCCTGACCGAGAACGATGTCGGCTCCGACCCGGCGCGCTTGGGGACGCATGCAACGCTGAGCGAGGACGGTACGCACTACCAACTGGAAGGCTCGAAGCTCTGGACCACCAATGGCGTTGTGGCCGACCTGCTGGTGGTAATGGCAGCGGTGAAGCCTCACGAGGCCTGCGGAACCGAACCGGCAGGCGGAGGCGGAATTACCGCGTTCGTCGTCGAGGCGAACTCCCCGGGCATCACTGTGGAAAATCGCAACGCATTTATGGGACTACGCGGGATTGAAAACGGTGTCACCCGTTTCTCCGCCGTCAAGGTGCCGGTGGGGAACCGGCTGAGCAGAGAAGGCTCGGGACTGAAAATCGCGCTGAGCACCTTGAACACCGGACGGTTATCAATTCCCGCAATGTGCGCGGGCGCCGGGAAATGGGCCACAAAAATTGCTCGCGAATGGTCCGCAGCCAGGGTGCAATGGGGCCACCCTGTGGGCAAGCACCAGGCGGTGGCCGCCAAGCTCTCCTATATAGCGGCAAGCACCTACGCGCTGGAGGCGGTCTTTGAACTGAGCGCGAGCCTTGCCGATGCGGGAATGAAAGATGTCCGCATCGAAGCGGCACTCGCCAAGCTCTACAGTTCCGAAGCCGCGTGCAAGATTGCCGATGAGCTCATTCAGATCCGCGGTGGGCGTGGTTTCGAAACCGCCGCTTCCCAGGCCGCCCGAGGCGAACGGGCTGTCCCGGCCGAGCAGCTGCTTCGCGACCTGCGCATCAACCGCATCTTCGAGGGCTCCACCGAAATCATGCACCTGTTGATTGCCCGCGAGGCGGTGGACGCTCACCTCCAAGCCGCCGGGGCATTGGCGCAGACCGACTCCACACTGGAAGAAAAGGCCCGAGCAGCCATGGAGGCCTCCGGCTTCTATGCCCGCTGGCTGCCAAAACTGATGGTCGGAGCCGGTACCGTGCCGGGGTCCTTTGCGGACCAGGGGCCGCTGGCCAAGCACCTGCGGTACATCGAACGCAGTTCACGCCGCCTGGCACGCCAGACCTTTGCCGGAATGGCGAGGTGGCAGGCCAGCATGGAAAAGCAGCAGGTATTCCTGGGACGCATCGTGGACATCGGCGCCGAACTATTCGCCATGTCCGCAACGATCACCAAGACCTTGTCGCTCCACGATTCGGGCGCCGCTCAAAGATTCTCGGCCGAAACCCTGGCCCAGGCATTCTGCGAACAGGCAACCAAACGCTGCGAAGAGCACTTCAGCCATCTGTGGAGCAATACTACGCACCGCGACGAACAGGTTGCCGCCAAGCTCTTGGACGGTGACTTCCAATGGCTCGAAGAGGGAGTGCGTGATGTCTCGGAAGGCACCGGCCCGTGGATCGCCGAATGGTCGAAGGAACCTCGCGAGGATGTCCGCAGACCCTACGGTGTCCCCGTGCAGCGCCCCAGCAAGGACTAGCTGCGGGAGAATTCCGAAGCGCGTCGCACCTGGTCCTCGCTGAGCCGAATTCCGGTGTACTTTTCAAATTGCGCCGCCGCTTGCAAGGCGATCACCTCGGCACCGGTGATGACCTGTTTCCCCAGCTGTTCTGCGGCGCGGATCAACGGTGTCTGCGCCGGAAAAGCTACCACGTCGAAGACGGTTTCTGCGGCCGCTAGATGCGGCATTTCGAAGGCCAGTTCCTCCTGGTGCGGACCGTCCATTCCCAACGGGGTCACATTCACCAAAATATCGTGTCCAGGTTCGGGGTCGCCGACCTGATGGCGGTAGCCATACTTCGCGGCCAGTTCCTTTCCACTAGCTGCGTTGCGGGCAAGTACCGTCAATTTTTCGAATCCCGCGTCGCGGAATGCTGCGCTGACCGCCTTCGCCATGCCTCCGGATCCCCGGACCAGCACCGAGGCGTTCGGGTTCAGCCCGTGGCGGGTTATCAACGTCGCTATCGCTTCGTAATCGGTATTCGACGCGCGAAGCACACCCTGGTCATTGACGATGGTGTTCACCGATTCTATGGACGCTGCCGAGGGCTCGATGACATCCACGAGCTCCATCACCTCTTCTTTGAACGGCATCGAGATGGCACAACCGCGGATGCCCAAGGCGCGAACCCCGGCGATGGCGCCGGCCAGATCCTGGGTATCAAACGCCTTGTAGATGAAGTTCAGCCCGAGTTCCTCGTAGAGGTAATTGTGGAATCTCGTGCCGAGATTCGAAGGACGCCCCGAGAGCGAAATACACAGGGTCATATCTTTGTTCAGGATGGGCATGGGTGCTCCGTTTCTCCGCCGGCCTCGTGGTGGGTGCAACTGCTGGATCCAGTTATCCGTGCATGCGATACCAAAGCAACGCTACCTGCAAGCTGGCTCGGGATTCTGCCGAATCCAGCGATACCCCAAGCTTCTCTTCGAGCTTCGCCAACCGGGCATACAGGGTTGGCCGCGAAAGATAGCCCTGTTTGGCCAACGCGCTTTTATTGCCTGCCTGCTCCAGATATAGCTGAAGCAGCTCCAGACCGGATACATCTGGCGGGTTCAGCAGCCCGGATAGTTCGGTCATCGCGAAGCTGCGCATGCGCGCATCCTGGCCCATGGCCGAGAGCACCCCGCGCAAGCGCAGGTCCGCGAAGCGGTAGTAGGGCCGGGCCCGGGTCGGGAGGTTGGGAACGATCTCCGCGACGTGGGCCGCTTCTTCCAACCGGCGAGCGCTCGCGCTGATGCTCAATTCTTCGGCCGCCACCCCGACGGCGACCTGAGCGGAGAGCATCTCGGTCAGCTGTCGGGTGAACCGCTGCAGCGAGTTTTCCACCAGCTGCTTCGCCGCGACAGGGAGAATGACCCCGAGGTATCCGGAGCGCAGCGACCCGGCGAGCACTCCCAGACGCATGTTCTCGGCCACTTGGTCCACGACCTCCAGCACTTCTCGTTCGCGCAGCTGGATGTCCGTGGGGCTGTGGGCCTCCCCCACGGCCAGCGCGACCACCAGTGGGACATAGTGCGCTCCGGCATCCAGGCCAAGGGACTCGGCGCGTACGGCCACTTCCTTATCCGTGTAGGAGTGGTGCTGCTGCAGCTCGTGCAGCATCGAGGTGCGGGCCTGGTAGAGAAGTTCGCGCTGGTCGCGTCCGGCCAGCCGCGCGATGGTCAAGGTTTGGCCGGCGCGTTCGAGGACCAGGGCGGCGTTATGCTCGTCCTCGAGCTCGGCCGGAACCACCAGCCTGCCCCAACGGCTGCGGACCGCACCGACCGGGGTTTGCAACCAGCTCTCGGCGCCGTGGCCGCGCCCGGTCTGTTCGGCGTATCCGACGAATTTCGAGCGATTGATCCAGTGCTCCAGCACCGACTCGGCCCCGTATCCGGCACCGGCGTGGGCGAGCACATGGTGCCGGACATCTTCCAAGACCACCGGAGCCTGCAACAGCTCCGCCGTGCGCTCCACGATGCGCTGTTCGTTGGCTTCATGCAGCGAAAGTTCGGTATAGATCTCGTGGACATTTCGGGAAAATTGCACCGCGGCCAGCTGTTCCGCCACCAGGCGCTCGTGGATGACCTCGGTAATCTCCACGAAACGCACCTTCTTGCGCAGCCGGATCACCGGCAGCGCCAGGGCTTTCACCGCTTCGGCCAAGCGTGCGCCGATGCCGGCCTCCGCCTCGCCGGGATCCTCCAGCAGTTCCACCACCACCCCGGCCGCTCCGGAATCCTCCAGTTTGGTCATGAACGCACGCAGCCGCGCCACGGTGGGCTCCACATTCCGCAAGGTGGTGAGCACTACTTCCCGGCCGAAGAGCAGGTCGACGTTCTCTGCCGACTCGGTGACATGCACCCAGCGCAGCCTCACGTCGAGGTTCTTCTCCCCCGAAAGGACCAGCGGTTCGGCGTTCTGCACGACCTTCAGCGCCAGCACGTCAGCCATGGTCAGGGAACCAGTTGTTTCAGCACTCATCCGTCAACCTTTACAAAGCGTAAGACCTTCTGCCTAAATCATGACACATCGCTTGTGTTGCTTGTCATACTGGTGGCGCAAGATGGAATCAGATAACCACGAACGCACTTGAAGGGACTTTCTCATGACGACTACGCTGACCGAAACTCTGCAGCACTGGGTCAATAACGCACCGTTCTCCGGCGAAGGCGACACCCGCACCGGCAAGGTCTACAACCCTGCCACCGGCGAGATCGCCCGCGAAGTCGCCTTGGCGTCCAAGAGCACCACCGAAGCCGCCATCGCCGCAGCCCACGCGGCATTCCCCAAGTGGCGCGATACTTCGCTGGCCCGCCGCACCGCGATCATGTTCAACTTCCGCCAGCTGCTCGCCGAGCGCAAGGGCGAGCTGGCGGCCATCATCACCGCGGAGCATGGCAAGGTGCTCGATGACGCACTGGGCGAAGTGGCGCGCGGCATGGAAGTTGTCGAGCTGTGCTGCAACGCCCCCTACCTGCTCAAGGGCGAGTACTCGGAGAACGCCTCCACCGGGGTGGACGTGCAGTCCCAGCGCCAGCCGGTCGGCGTTTCGGCCATCATCTCCCCCTTCAACTTCCCGGCCATGGTGCCGCTGTGGTTCTTCCCGGTCGCCATCGCCTCGGGCAACGCCGTAGTGCTCAAGCCTTCGGAGAAGGATCCCTCGGCGGCCCAGTGGATGGCCGAGCTGTTCGCCGAGGCGGGCCTGCCAGAGGGCGTGCTCAATGTGGTGCACGGTGACAAGGAATCCGTGGACACGTTGCTGAACGATCCACGCATCGCTTCGCTGTCCTTCGTCGGCTCCACCCCCATTGCCCAGTACGTCTACTCCACCGGCACCGCGAACGGCAAGCGTGTCCAGGCCTTCGGCGGCGCCAAGAACCACATGCTCGTGCTGCCCGACGCCGATCTGGACTTGGCCGCGGATATGGCCATCAACGCCGGCTTCGGCGCGGCCGGCGAGCGCTGCATGGCGATCAGCGTGGTCGTGGCGTTGGAGAACATCGCCGACGAGCTGGTCGCCAAGATCGCCGAGCGCGCCAAGAACTTGCGCGTGGGCGACGGCACCCGCGGCTGCGATATGGGCCCGCTGATCACCGGCGAGCACCGCGACAAGGTCGCCGGCTACATCGAGGCGGGCATCGAGTCCGGCGCCTCGCTGGTGGTCGACGGCCGCACCGGGGCGCTGGACGCGGACGGCAACGGCTTCTTCCTGCACCCCACCCTGTTCGACAACGTCGGCACCGACATGTCCATCTACACCGATGAGATCTTCGGCCCGGTGCTCTCGGTGGTCCGCGTGGAGACCTTCAACGAGGGCATCGAGCTGATCAACGCCTCGAAGTACGGCAACGGCACCGCGATCTTCACCAACGACGGCGGCGCCGCGCGCCGCTTCGAGAACGAGATCCAGGTCGGCATGGTGGGTGTGAACGTGCCCATTCCGGTCCCGGTGGGCTACCACTCCTTCGGCGGCTGGAAGGCCTCGCTGTTCGGCGACCAGCATGCCTACGGCCCGGAGGGATTCAAGTTCTTCACCCGCAACAAGGTGGTCACCAAGCGCTGGCTGGACCCGAGCCACGGCGGCATCAACCTCGGCTTCCCGCAGAACGACTAATTTTCGCCGCGTACCCACGTGGTTTGAGTAGAAGGATCCAGATTCATGACCGAACAGCTCACCGCCGACATCTCGGCGGAAGAGATCGAAGCAGGCAAGCGCGCCTACCAGCTGGACCGCGAGCACGTCTTCCATTCGTGGCAGGCGCAGGGACCGTTCAACCCGATGACCATTCTGAAGACGCAGGACTCCTACGTCTGGGATGGCGAGGGGCGGAAGCTGATCGACATTTCCAGCCAGCTGGTCAACACGAATATCGGCCATCAGCATCCCAAGGTGATCGCGGCCATCCAGGAGCAGGCCGCGAAGATCGCGACCATCGCCCCGCAGCATGTCAACGATGCGCGTTCCGAGGCGGCCCGGCTCATCGCCGAGCGCACCCCGGGAGACCTGAATCGGATCTTCTTCACCAACGGCGGTGCCGATGCGGTGGAGCATGCCATCCGCATGGCCCGGCTGCACACCGGAAAGCACAAGGTGCTTTCCGCCTACCGTTCCTACCATGGCGGCACGCAGCTGGCGATCAATGCGACCGGCGACCCGCGGCGCTTCGCCTCGGACCACGCCACCGACGGGGTGGTGCATTTCTTCCCCGCCTACCCCTACCGGTCCTACTTCGGCTCAACCAGCGAAGCGGAGGAAACCGAGCGGGCGCTGAAGCACCTGGAAGACACCATCGTCCTGGAGGGCGCCTCGACCATCGGCGCGTTGATCCTCGAATCCATTCCGGGCACCGCTGGCATCTATATGCCGCCGGCCGGCTATCTGGCCGGGGTGCGCGAGCTGACCCGCAAGTACGGGATCGTGTACATCGCCGACGAGGTGATGGCGGGATTCGGGCGCAGCGGCCAGTGGTTCTCGGTCAACCACTGGGGCGTCACCCCGGATCTGCTGACCTTCGCCAAGGGGGTGAACTCGGGCTACGTGCCGCTGGGCGGCGTGGCGATCAACGACGAGATCTTCGAGACCTTCCGCGAACGCCCCTACCCTGGCGGCTTGACCTACTCGGGCCACCCGCTGGCCTGCGCGGCGGCGGTTGCTACCATCCACGCGATGGAGGACGAGTCCATGGTGGCCAATGCCAAGCGCTTGGGCGATGAGATCATCGGTCCGCGGCTGGCGCAGTTCGCCGCGGAGCACCCCTCGGTGGGCGAGGTCCGCGGAGCCGGGGTGTTCTGGGCCATCGAATTGGTCAAGAACCGTGAAACCCGCGAGCCGCTGGCGGCCTACGGCGGCTCCTCCCCCGAGATGAACGAGGTGGTGGCCGCGTCCAAGGCTGCCGGGCTGCTGCCCTTCGCCAACTTCAACCGGCTGCATGTGGTTCCGGCCCTGAACATCCCGGACGATGTGCTGGTCGAAGCCCTGGACCGTCTGGAGCAGGCGCTGGTTGTCGCCGATAAGTTCGTGACCGGCTAGCCATGAGTTGTATCGGGCCCGGCGGGAGAGCATTATGCGCTCCCGCCGGGCCTTTTTAACACCCCTCACCCCCTCTCGAGCCAAGGACGTCCACGTGATCCCCGGAGAAGCCAACCAGTCCAGCAAGCAGCTATTAGACGCGCATCCACAGGCCTCGACACTTCCGGAGGACTGCCAGCGGGCCAGCATCGACCGTTCGGGTTATCTGCCGGACTCTTTCGCCGACGGCGTGGTTTTTGCCCGGAGCACCGCGGATGTGGTGCTGGCCATGGAGCTGGCCAGCGAGTTCGGGGTGAAGATTGTGCCGCGCGGCGCCGGAACCGGTTTGGCGGCCGGTGCCACGGCACGGCGCGGCGAGGTGGTCCTGGATGTCTCGAAAATGGATCGGATCATCTCCATCGATCCCGTCGAGCAGATCGCGGTGGTTCAGCCCGGCGTCATCAATGCGGCGGTTAATGCCGCCGCCGGTGAGCTCGGACTGTTCTATGCCCCGGATCCGGCAAGCACCGCCATCTGCTCCATCGGTGGAAATATCGCCACCAATGCCGGGGGCATGTGGTGCGCCAAGTACGGGGTGACCCGCGAATCGGTTTTGGCCCTGACCGTGGTGCTCCCCGATGGGCAGCTGCTGCGCACCGGGCGCCGCACCATCAAGGGCGTGGCCGGCTACGACATGAATGCCCTCTTCATCGGCTCCGAGGGAACCTTGGGCATTGTGGTGGAGGCCGTGCTGCGCCTGCGCCCCAAGCCGATTCGCACCGCGACCGCCGCCGCCTATTTCCCCGATGAGTCCCGCGCCGCGCAGGCTGCCGCGGCGATTATTTCCGCTCGGCTGCAGCCTTCGGTCCTGGAACTCATGGACGGGCCCAGCCTCTGGGCCATCGATGGCGCCCTGGGCACCGGGCACCGGGAGCTAGGTGGCGCCCTGCTCCTGGCGCAAACCGACGGGTTCGGCGCCGAACTGGAAATGCAGGCGCTGGTGGAGGCCATTATGCCGCTGGCATCGCGCATCGACCGCGCGGAGGACGAAGCGCAGGCGGCTCAGCTGATGGAGGCACGGCGCCAGGCGATCCCCAGCATGGAGCAGCTGGGCACGGTGTCGATCTGCGACATCGGGGTGCCACGCAGCAAACTCGCTGAGGCGTTGGCCGGCTTGGCCGAAATCGGCGAGCATCGCGGCGTGCGCATCTTCACCATCGCCCACGCCGCAGACGGTAATCTGCACCCGGTCATCGTGGTGGATCCGGGGCAGTCCATCACCTCCGGGGCACCCAAGGCTGCACTGGGCGACATGTTCCATCTGGCCCAACGATTGGGCGGCACGCTGACCGGCGAGCACGGCATCGGCCTGCTCAAGCAGGACTGGCTCGAGGAAGAAATCGGGTCGCGTTCGCTTCGGCTGCAGCATTCCATCAGGCAGGTATTCGATCCGCAGGGAATCCTCAACCCCGGCAAGGGGATCTAGGCGCGTCCTGCATGGTGCCCGCGGCGACCTCGGGCCCCACCCATTGGACAATCTGCTGGTGTTTAATTCTTCTGGTCAGCAAGCGTACCTTTAGCTAGAATCGAATTATGGAGATGCTGGGATACGAACCGATCGATTTTCTGCGGCCACTAGTATTATTTGGTGTCGCGGTCACCTTGCTGCTGATCTGCTTCCCCACGCTCATCCACGGGCTGATCCGCCGCGGCGACTTCCAGCGGAAGCCCGACGGGCTGCAAACTTATGCCTTGAAGTCCTCGATCCGCACCGAACTGATCGTTGCCGGCACTTCCGGCGCGCTTGCCATCGTGTGCACGATCGTCGCCGCCACCGGCTATTTCGCCTCTATGAAGCACCTCGAGGCGAACATTGCGCTGAAATACGAGCCGACAAGCCTGGATCTGGGCTATTGGAATGGTTCCTGGGCTACCACCAGCTTGGTGCTGCCAGACGGCGCGTCATTCAGCGACGTCGTCGTTGAGGTTCGTGAGACCGGCGAACCATTTATCGAGGAGATTTGGTACCACGAGCGCAAACAAGGTAACCAGTAGTCTCTTTCAAGCTAGTGCATATGCAATACTGATCCCCGGATCTAATTTGCGCACCGCGCGCGACCTCAAGCCGCAAAGGGGAATGAACACGATGATGGGTATGAATGGTGCACCGGCGGGTGATCCGTTCCAGCCTCACCTTGAGTGGGGCCTGAAGGCTTCCTTTGTGGGCTATATTTCTTCGCTTCCCGACGGTCGCATCGAAGCATCCAACGGGGTGTGGCAGGTTGGCAATAACCTTGCGTTCCCGGTCGCCGTGGATGCCAAATCCCCCGAAGGCGAGCTGCGCTTCAACGGCCGCGTCTCCTTCGTGGGCCATGGCGGGATGATGAAGCTGGACCTCATCGAACCGCGTATCGAAGAACACGATGATTTGGTCCTGCTCAGCGTCGCCAACGAAAACGGCGAGCGCCTGCCCATCGCCGAGCTGGTCGAAACCGCCGTGTCCAATGCCTTCGGTCTGGTCAAAACCCGCTTCGCGGCATCGCTGACCGAACAGGGCTCGGCCCTGTTCAACGGCCAGTACAAGGCCGGCCAAGATATGGAGCCGGTTGAGGTGGTCTTGCGCGGCTAGCGGGAAACTGCCAGATGCGCCGAAAGGGTCCGCAGCTCCTTGCCGGAGTTGCGGACCCTTTGCGCTTTTTATCAGCCCTTGATCAGCTGCGGCTGAGCCAGTGCTTTGAGCCCATCCAGCCCGAATTCCAACCCATAGCCGGACTGCTTGGCCCCGCCGAACGGAATGCGCGGATCGATCGTGCCGTGCGAATTGATCCAGACCGTGCCGGCCTGAATCCGTGCCGCCACGGCAAGAGCCTGCTCGCGATCCGAGCCCCAGACCGAAGCGCCCAGTCCGGTCTCCAACGAGTTGGCGTGGGTTATGGCTTCTTCCACGTTCTTGACCTTGACAATCGGCAAGGCCGGACCGAATTGCTCCTTGGTCACCAGGTCGTTTTGCGGATCGATATCTGCCACCAGGGTGGTTGGGTAGAAGTATCCGGCAGCTTCGCTATCCGGGTTGGCCCCCAGCAGCACCGTCGCGCCGGAGTCCACTGCACCCTGGACCAAGTCGGCGACGATATTGTATTGGGCCTTATTCTGCAGCGGGCCGAGGACGTTGTTTTCATCAAGACCCACGCCCATTGGCATCTTGGCGGCCACCTCGGTCAAGGCCTGGCAGACCTGCGTGTAGATGGATTCCGGGACGTACAGGCGCTTCAAGGCGGCACAGGTTTGGCCGGTGTTGATGAATGCGCCCCAGAACAGATCCTCGGCGATGGCCTTCGGATCGGCGTCCTCCATGACGATTCCCGCATCGTTTCCGCCGAGCTCGAGGGTCAGCCGCTTGACCGTGTCGGCCGAAGAGCGAATGATCGCCTTTCCTGTCGGGGTGGACCCCGTGAACATGATCTTATTGATTTCCGGGTGCCCGGAGAGCTTCTCTCCTACTTCACGGCCACCGGCCACCACCTGCAGCACATCCGCTGGCAAGACCTCGTTGAGGACATGCCCCAAGGCCAGCACCGACAACGGGGTGTATTCGCTGGGCTTCATCACCACGGTATTGCCCATGCGCAGCGAAGGCGCCAGCTGCCAGATGGAGATCATCATTGGCCAGTTCCATGGTCCAATGGCGCCGACCACGCCTAAGGCCCGGTAGTGCTTGGCGGCATAGGTCTCCCCGTCATCCACCACGACCTCCGGCTCCACCTCATAGGCGGTGGCGGCGCGCAGCCAAGCCGCGCATCCACCAATTTCGAACCGGGCGTTGGGACCGTTGAGCGGTTTGCCCTGTTCCCGGGAAAGCAGCTCGGCCAAGGCCTCGGCGTTGGCTTCGATACGATCCGCCGCCAGGTTCAGCAGACGATTGCGTTCTTCGTGGCCGAGTGCATCCCATGCAGGCTGCGCAGTTCGGGCGGCACTCACCGCAGCGTCCAAATCTGCCACGCTGCTCTGGGCCACCCGTCCGACGAGCTCTCCGGTGGCCGGGTCAAAGATTTCGGTGCCACCGGAGGCCGGCTGAATGGCGGACAGCAGTTCTTGGGCGTTGGAGTAAGACATTAAGATCTCCCTTGGTTAGTTCAGAGTTGTTTCATGGATTTGAGGTTGAACAGACTTATTCCGGAGCTTTCGCACCCACCAAGAAAGCAGGAAGCCGAGGATACCGGGCACAATGACTATCGCCTGCAGGATATAGGGCAACGCCCCTGGTTCCTCCAAGCCGATCAGAACATCGAAGTTGATGACGATCTGGACAAAGACAAAGCTCAGCGCGAGCCCGGCAGCAATTGGGGCGATAACACGGGTGAGCAGCGAATCTGCCGTACGGTTCCGGGCGAAGTATCCGCACACCGCGAATGAAGTCAGCGCCATCAGCAGCACCAGCCCGAAGGCGGCGGAGTTTGTCATCCAAGTGAACATGGTGAAGACGATAAATATCGGGTCCTTGCCGGCGGAGACCACCGCAAACACCACGATCACCAGCAAGGCAAGCAATGACTGGGCCTGGGAGCCGGCGACCGGCGCGTGGGTTCGGCGTGAGGTCTTCGCGAGGAACTTCGGCAAGGCTCCACCGCGGCCCATGGAGTAGAAGTAGCGTGCCACCACGTTGTGGAAGGCAAGCAGCGCGGCGAACAGGCTGGTGATGAACAGCAGGTTAGCGATGTCAACGAACCAGCCCGGCGCATGGGCACCGAGGAATACGAAGATCAGATCGGGTCCGAATTCTGCCGAGGCCGCGGCGACATTTCCCTGCCCCTCGCCCACGGCAACGGCCCACGCGGAGAAGGCATAGAATACCGCGATGATCGTGACGGCAATCAGCGTGGCACGGCGGGCCGTCCGCTTTGGATCCTTAACCTCTTCGTTGTAGATGGTTCCAGACTCGAACCCCATGAAGGCCGCGATACTGAACGCCATGACCGCGCCCATGCCCGGAGCAATCGCGTCACCGGCATTAAATGCAGCACTGAATTCTGGTGCTTCCGGAGCAACCGCGAAGGTCATCGCATCGTAGATAATGACCACGAGGAATTCCAGCGCGACGACGAATCCAAGAATTTTGACGGAGAAATCGACCCGGTTCATCCCCAGCACACCGACCAGAATCCAGGCGACGAGCGCCATAACCCACCAAGGGATGGTGGAGCCTAAGAGGGCGGAAGCGAAGGAAGCCGCCGCGAACCCGAAGAGCCCATAGATGCCGATCTGCATGAGGTTGTAGCTGACCACCGCGACCATAGCCGCGCCGACGCCGGCGGCTTGGCCCAGGCCTCCGGCGATATAGGCGTAGAAGGCGCCCGCGTTGGGTATATGCTGGCTCATCGCGGTGTAGCCGATGCTGAAGATCAGCAGGATAATTCCCAGAATGACAAATGACAGCGGCACCGAATCCATGCCTGTCACCGCATAGTTTGTCGTTACGCCGCCGGCGACAACCGTCAGCGGTGCGCTGGCCGCGATAATCATGACTACCAGTGCTGGCACCGATAAGGTGCGTTGTTCGAGTCCCATTGGTTTCCCCACTCAATCTGTCGATATCCCAAGGATCCATGACGGGGTTCACATTCACGTTGCCATTGCGTGCAGGGCTCTTGCCCATGCGCGCATACGATGGCTCAGGCCAGCGCTTTGAGCCTGAATTTACCGGGAGTCAGCCCGTATTCGCGGGCGAAGGCTCTGGTAAATCCGGGTGCATCGACGATGCCTACGCGCGTGCCGACGCTCTGGACCGGCACCTGTGCCAGCAATGGGTCACTCAAAAGCTCGGCAGCGTATTTCATCCGATAATGCCGGATGAGGGCGGCAACGCTGCGTGGCTCCTCCGCGAAGAGAGCATGCAGGGTTCGCACCGAGATGAAGTGGGCTTCTGCAATAAAAGCGGGCGTTAGCTCCGGAGCCTCTAGTCGCTGCTCTATGAATTCGATAATTCGTTCGCGCTGGGCAATCCGCGGGTCCACCGCATGGGCGTGGGAAAGCACCCCGCCCAGCGAGGTCGCCAGCAGATCCACGGTATTGCGGGCAAGTCCCGCGCCGCCAAATTGATCCCACTGTGCCAGGTTTTCGCCCAGATGCCGCAGCAGTGGCGTAACCGTTCCGGTAAGCAGATGTCCGGCTTCCATGCGAGTAGCGGTGATTTCTCCGACCTGATGGCGCGAGAGCCGAAACTGCTGATGTGGAATGAGCACCACCATCACCGAAGCCGCTTGGTCAAAGCTCAGCGTGTAGGGTCGCTGAGTATCGTAGATTGCCAAGTCTCCGGGGGCTAACACGGTTTCGCGTCCATCTTGAATCAACAGGCCGTGCCCGGCAAGCTGATAAGAGACTTTGTAGAATTCCCCGTCTCCGGTGGAGGTCAGGTCCTCGGTGCGCAAGACGGTGTGCGCCTTGGCATTAACTCGCATCAGGCCGATGTCGCCGAGCATATTGATCCCGAGGCTGGCCGTGAAGTGACCGGAGGTTACCTGCTCGCTGCGTAATTGCACGAAGGCATCAGAGATCAGCCTGGACCATGCGCTGAACGAGTCAACATGTTGAATCTGATACATCGAGACCTCTCTGGAACGCACCCCTGCTGTGTCGGGCGTCACGTTTGAGGGTACGGCAGATCTACTCCAAAGTCACCTTTATTCTTCAGGTGGAGAATAAAGATTATTTATCGCGACAGGGCCAGGAGTGCATGCAGCTGGTATTCCAGCTGCTCAACCAGCGATTGCGCGGTATTCGTCCGGGCATCGAGCACGCTCGCACCCTGCGCGCCGAGCATGAAGTTGAGCAGCGAGTCACGTGCCACCATCGCACCCGGGTGTCCGTTGCCCAAGATGTCGACTAGCCAGCCGTCCAGCATTGTGCGCCAGCGGTCCATCGCCACCGCATTCACCTCGGCCAGATCCGGCTCGCCGAGCGCTAGATGCCAAAAATGCACGGCAACACGCCCCTCGTCGCGACGCTCTTCATCCAAGGGGAGCACCTCGAGTGCAAAGGCGCGAATCGCATCTACGCCATTGAGCGTCGCGGTCTTTTCGGCAATGCGCTGACTAGTGGAGTCGGCGACGTAATTGAATGTTGCGACCAGAATCGCGTCACGGTTCGGGAAATAGGTTTTCAATCCACCGTTGGCGTAGCCGGCCGCGGCGGACAGGTCGCGCAGGTTCAGCTTGTCAAAGCCTTGCTTGGCAATAAAGCGCCAGGTGACTTCGACGATCTCGCGGCGCCGCTGGTTGTGGTCAACAATTCTTGGCATGCACCCAGCCTAGCTAAGACAAGTTTTCTTCGGCGCGCTATTGCCACGAGTCGCCATTTTCCGTATTCTCTACAAGCAGAGAATAAAAAGTGGTTCGACTCACATCAATCCAAAGGATGCGTTTGTCATGCAAGATACAAAAACTAACTTCTCCCTGCTCTCTGCAGAAGAAATTGCCGCGGCCAAGAAGATCTTGGTGACCGCGGGGATTTACGGACAGAACACCCGCATCGCCTACATGGGACTAGAAGATCCAAACCCGCAGGCCCCTGGGCGCAGGGTCCGCGCCATGCTGCTGGACCGGCTGGAGAATGAGCCGAAGGATGTAGTCCTTGACCTCTCCACTGGGAAGATCGAAACGCTCGTAGAGCTGGACCCGGGTGCCACCGGCCAGCTCCCGGTGCTCGTGGAAGAATTCGAAATGGTCGAAGCAATCTTGGCCAAGAGCGAGCAGTGGGCCGCGGCGCTGGCCAAAAGAAATCTGAAACCCGAGCAGGTTCGCGTCGCGCCGTTATCCGCCGGTGTCTTCGAGTACCCGCAGGAATCCGGCCGCCGCATCCTGCGCGGCCTCGCCTTCCGTCAGGACTTCGCCGAAGATTCCGCCTGGGCCCACCCGGTGGACGGGCTCGTGGTCTACATCGACACCATCGCCGGCACCGTGGACCAGCTCCTGGACTTTGGCATCGTTCCGGTGCCGGAAACCCATGGAAACTACACGGACCCGGAACTCACCGGTCCGGTCCGCACCACCCAACGCCCTATCGAAATCACGCAGCCCGAGGGCGCAAGCTTCACGGTAACCGAGGGAAACCACGTCGAGTGGGAGAAATGGTCGCTGGATATCGGCTTCGATATGCGCGAAGGCCTAGTGCTCTACAACATCGCCTTTGACGACCAGGAGCAGCGCCGCCGCATCCTGGATCGCGCCTCCATTGCCGAAATGGTGGTCCCCTATGGCGACCCTTCTCCGGTGCGCAGCTGGCAGAACTATTTTGACACCGGCGAATACCTGGTGGGCCGATTCGCCAACTCGCTGGAACTGGGCTGTGACTGCCTCGGCGAGATCCACTACATCTCCCCGGTCATCACCGACGCCAACGGCGAAGCACAGACAATTACCAACGGCATTTGCATGCACGAGGAGGACGCCTCGATCCTCGCCAAGCACTCCGATGACTGGTCCGGAGTCAAGTACACCCGGCGCAACCGTCGCCTGGTGATCAGCTTCTTCACCACCGTGGGCAACTACGACTACGGCTTCTACTGGTACCTCTACCTGGATGGCACCATCGAATTCGAGGCCAAGGCCACCGGCGTCGTCTTCACCTCCGCCATGCTCGATGAGCGTTTCGCCTCGGAAATGGCACCGGGCCTAGGGGCACCATTCCACCAGCACATCTTCGGTGCCCGACTCGACTTTGCCCTGGACGGCGGCCCCAGCCAGGTCATCGAGGAGGAAGCCGTCCGCCTGCCGATCAACGCAGAGAACCCGCGCGGCAACGCCTTCAGCCGTTCACACACCGTGCTGGCCACCGAACAGCAAGCGGTTCGCGACGCGAATATGGCCGCGGGGCGTTCTTGGGTAGTGACCAATCCAGAGTCGAAGAACTACCTCGGCAAGCCGGTAGGCTACAAGCTCATGCCGCAGGGGCTTCCAACCTTGCTCGCCGCCGAGGGCTCCTCGGTGCAGAAGCGTGCCGAATTTGCCTCCAAAGCGCTTTGGGTTACCCAGCGCAATGCGGCACAGCGCTACCCCACCGGAGATTTTGTCAACCAGAACCCGGGAGTTGCCGGCATCGGTTCTTGGATCGAGGCGGACAAGAACATCGACGGCGAGGAGGTGAGCCTCTGGCACACCTTTGCGCTGACCCATTTCCCGCGAACCGAAGACTGGCCGATCATGCCGGTGGACACCGTTGGATTCAAGATCCGCCCCGAGGGGTTCTTTGACCGTTCACCGGCGCTGGACGTCCCGGAACCAGCCAAGCACGGCTGTTGCTCAACCGAATCGGACTCCGCCGGTGGATGCTGCTCAACGGACAGCTAATCCCGTGCCGGCGGGTCTCCGGGTCCTGGTGGCCGCGACCCTCATCATGTCAGCTTCCCACCTGGTGCTGCTCATCGCGGCACCGCATAACCTTGGCTGGTCCTTGGCGCTGCTCCTCATGACCGCATGGTGCATAAAATGCGCACTAGCGGTGGCGCAAGGCGAGTCACCGCAGGCGCTGATGCTGATGAGCGCGTTGATGGGGCTGGCGCACATCATTATGGTGCTAGGACTCCCCGGAGGCGCCGCCCATCACTCTTCAGGTGCCGCACCTGAACATGTTGCCCACGCCGTGCCAATGCTCGTGGTGGGAGCCGCCGAGCTCCTGCTGATGTTCTTCGCGGCCGTGTTGCTCAATCGTTCACGAAGTCGGACGCCAAAACCGCAATACGCGGCAAATTAGTCGCTGAGGATCAGATCATGGATCTGGTCCTCAGCCGTTTCATGTCATCACTTCGCTGTACAGAGAATTGAATTTTCCCTTGACCTGCCCGAAAAACCGGGCTTAGATAAGTAATGAATGACGTTCACTGCGAGGCAAGCACTCCGAGAAGAGGGATATCCGTGGCCAGCCAATGGCTATCGAATCATGCCGCGCCCCGCTTTGCCGCAATACGCGATTCTGCCCTTCGGCAATCGGCATCCGTTACGCCTGCAATCCCTGGGGACCAGATCCCCGCTGCCATCCTGTGCCCGCTCGTGATTCCCCTGTCGCAACCCAACACAGCAAACTTCATACTTATGCGACTCGAGGACCACCAATGAGCAAGAATTTTCCCCTTACCTTTGACCGGCACGAAGCGAATGCCTCGCCCGGGCACATCAAAGAATCCCTGTCCGGTGCCAAGCACACCTCATACTGGCTTGATAACGAGCACCGCCCCGATGCAACGCAGGCGTTGGACGGTTCGATCGAGGCGGATTTGCTCGTTGTCGGCGGTGGATATACCGGCCTCTGGACGGCGCTTCAAGCTAAAGAACGAGACCCCCACCGGGATGTGGTCCTCATCGAGGGGCAACGCATCGGCTGGGCTGCTTCGGGGCGCAATGGCGGTTTTTGCGAAGCCTCACTGGTACATGGTGAGGCCAACGGCGAAAACCATTTGCCTCAGGAAAATGCTCTGCTCGGAAAGTTGGGAACTCAAAATCTCGATGAGTTCCAAGCCACCGTCGAGCGTTATGGCATGGATGTGGAGTTCACTCGTGCTGGCGTACTCGAAGTGGCTATCGAGCCGCATCAGGTCCCTTGGGTTGCCGAAGCTGCCGAGTCCGAAGGCATCGAGTATCTCGATGGCCAGCAAGTCAAGGAAGTCATCAACTCCCCGGATTTCCTCGCGGGCTCCTTGGATCGAACGTCCACGGCGCTGGTGCACCCGGCAAAACTCGCTTGGGAACTGGCCCGGGTCTGCCGTGAGCTGGGAGTGCGCATCTTTGAGCACACCCACGCGGCCGAGCTGAAAGAAAACAATGGGCAAATACTCGTATTGACGGCAGCCGGGCGCATTCGGGCCCAGCGCGTGGCCTTAGCCACCAATGTCTTCCCCTCCTTGCTCAAACGTCACCGGGCAAGGGTCATCCCCGTCTACGATTACGCATTGATGACCGAGCCGCTGACCGAAGCGCAACGCCGTTCGCTGGGTTGGAAAGAGCCCGTCGGGCTGGCCGATCTGAACAATAGATTCCACTACGCCAGACCGACCGTAGACGAAAATGGCAACTGCCGGATCCTCTACGGGGGCTACGATGCCATTTACCATTTCGGTGGCAAAGTCCGTTCGAGCTACGACACCAATAGCTCCACATTCGAGAAGCTCGCAGCCCATTTTTTCGGAAACTTCCCGCAGCTGGAGGACGTGAAGTTCTCCCACGCCTGGGGCGGGGCCATCGATACCTGCTCACGTTTCTTCTCCTTCTTTGACCTGACTCACGGCGGCAAGGTGGCCTACTGCGCAGGATTCACCGGACTCGGTGTCGGCGCCACAAGATTCGGTGCGAAGGTCATGCTGGATCTGCTCTCGGGCGAAAAGACCGAGCTGACCGAACTGGAAATGGTTCGCACCAAGCCGATCCCCTTCCCTCCGGAACCCGCCGCGTACGTCGGGGTTAAGCTCATGACCAGCCAGCTGATCAGCGCCGATCGCAATGAGGGCAGACGGCCGGCCTTCCTCAAGGTCATGGACAAGATCGGCATGGGCTTCGATTCCTAATGGCAGAAGAAACCAGACCGCTAGCCACCCTCGTTGACGCTGCCAGCATCCCGCTAGCGGCCGAACTCATTCCAGAGCATCTGCAACTAGGCGCGGCCGGCACCCGCACCGCCGTATACGAGGTCGGTGACCTAGCCGGTACGTCCATCGGGATCTGGGAGATGTCGATCGGCGCAATGCGCGACATCGAAGCGGACGAATACTTCGTGGTGCTCTCCGGGTCCGGAAACATCAAGATTGCGCAGCGCGCGGGTTTCGCCGCGCAAGAAATTGAGCTTTTCCCTGGTGCCCTGGTGCGGCTGCACGCCCAGATGCATACCGAATGGCGCGTCACGAAAACTCTTCGCAAGATCTATCTGAGTCTCTAGCCCGCAAAGAATCCACAAATCCAAGGAACGATAGAACATGTCAGGTTTCAATTTTTCGCAAGGACACCAATTCATCAACGGCTCCTGGCGCCGCGGTACCGGTGAGCTACTTATTCGAATCAATCCGGCGACCGGAGAACAACTCGAAGAAGTTGATACTGCGAGCGTGGACGAGGTAGACGAGGCGGTCCAGGCGGCGGCGAATGCCTTCAAGACCTGGTCGGCCCTCACCCCCGGGGAGAGATCCGATCATCTGTTGGCGCTGGCCCGCGAGCTGCAATCCCACGCACAGGTACTGGCCGAAGTGGAGACCGCGCAGACCGGCAAGAGCATGCGCATGTCCACCGAGTTTGATGTGCCAGGTTCGATCGACAACGTGAACTTCTTTGCTGGGGCCGCACGCAACCTGCAGGGTCTGGCTTCCGGAGATTACGCTGGAAACACGACCTCGATGATTCGCCGGGAGCCCATTGGCGTGGTTGGCTCTATTTCGCCGTGGAACTACCCCTTGCAGATGGCCGCTTGGAAAGTGCTTCCGGCCATCGCCGCCGGAAACACCATCGTGCTCAAGCCCAGCGAACTAACTCCTGGAACAAGCCTGCTCTTCGCTCAAGCCGCCAAGGATGCCGGTCTGCCCGACGGCGTGATCAACGTTGTGGTCGGTAGCGGCGCAAGCGTCGGCGAGGCATTGGTCAGGCACAAGCAAGTTCGCATGACGTCCTTTACCGGCTCCACCCAAGTCGGTCTGAAGATCATGACGATGGCGGCCGAGACCGGTAAGCGGGTGCATCTGGAGCTGGGCGGCAAGGCGCCATTTGTGGTCTTCGACGACGCGGACATCGAAGCGGCAGCCCATGGGGCGGTTGCCGGTTCAACGATCAATGCGGGGCAGGACTGCACCGCCGCCACGCGCGCCTACGTGCATTCGTCGGTATTCGAGAAATTCACCCGGCGGGTTGCCCAGCTGATGGACGCCATGGCGGTCGGTGACCCGCAGGATCCGAATACCGATATGGGAGCCCTGATCAGCGCTGCCCATCTGCAGAAGGTCTCCTCGATGGTGCAGCGGGCGGTGGACGCCGGTGCCACCGTCCTGGCCGGTGGACGCCGGCTCGAAGGCCCGGGGAATTTCTATCGTCCCACGCTGCTCGTTGGGGCCAGCCAAGATTCCGAGATCGTCCAGCACGAGGTCTTTGGTCCGGTGCTCGTGGCCTTGCCTTTCGAAACCGATGAGGAAGCGATCGAGCTGGCCAACGATACTCCGTACGGCCTGGCTGCCAGCGCTTGGACCAAGGACCTCAACCGGGCCATGCGTGCCAGCGCGCAGATTCAGGCCGGATGCGTGTGGATTAACGAACACATCATCATCGTTTCCGAGATGCCTCACGGCGGATACAAGTCCTCCGGCATGGGCAAGGACATGAGCCAGTATTCATTTGATGAATACACCAACGTCAAGCACGTGCTGATCTCGCACGACACGGATACTCACCGCGAGTGGCAGAATACCGTGTTCCTGCAGCGCTAGACGGAACCCAGCAACTGGCCCAATTTTTTCGTGGCATCTCCCGGAGCGGTCGTGGCGAAGAAATACTGGGCCAGTTGCTTTTGCCGACCAGAGACGCCGGCCTTGGCCAGCTCGGCCACACGCTGTGCCAGCCCATTTGCCGAGCCCAATAGCTGCTCCTGCGGTAAGCGATCACGCAATTGCGAGGGGCGTTCTCCGGTCAGGAACAGCGGAACGTTTAACGCCACCGCGTCGTAGGCCATCGCCGAGGTGTCGCAGATCGCGACGTCTGCCCATACCAATGACTGGCCCGGGTCGGTCAGCGGATCAAGTTCCGCGGCAAAGCGAGTGCGCAGCGCCGCGATTTCGCGTTTGGCCGCTACAGAATTGTCACCGGTTTTGGGGTGTGGACGGAACCGCACCTCGAAGCGGCTGTCTCCCTCGAACTGGGTCAGGATGCTTTCACCCAACCGCACCACCGAGGAATAATCCATCGCCTCCGAGTCGCCCTCCCATGTCGGGGCGTAGAGCACTCGAATCTTTGTCGAAGGACTTTCAGGAGTCAAAGCATCCAGTTGCGGACGTCCGATCTGCACCAGGTGCTTGACATCGAAACGAGCAATCGACTCGGAAATACGTGCCACGGCTGCCGGACCGGCAACACAGGCATAGTCATAGGCCTTGAGCTGGTTCGAAACCATGGAGGCCTTTTCGCTCTCCCCGTGGTTCAAGTGAACATGCGCCGGTCCGTTAAAACGGAGCATGGTGAAATTGCGCTGGGAATTATTCACGTAGCAAATGGTCCTGGTTCCCAGCTCGGTAAGCTTTCGCTCGATCTGCTCAATGGAACGCGTGAAATAAACCGGCAATTTGCTGACCTTGAGCAGTTCCCGGGCCGTCAACGCGTCCATGACCACTACACCGGCAGATTGTCCCTGCGCCGCCAATCGTTCGAAGGTTTCCAGCCACACGCCGAGCTGGTAGAACTGTCCGGGCCCCTCGGCGAAAAAGAGGACATTCTCCGCCCTACCCAATTCCTGCTTGGCCTCGGCAATCTGCGTTCGCACCGCACGTTCAGCGAAAATTGACCTTGCACGGCCTGCGACTTGATTGACTTGGGAGGTAATCAGAGACATACCTCTAGTCTACGTTTTAACTACCCTTCGATCGCGGAAGCCAAAGCGTTAATATTTTTCTCCATCCATTCAAGGTAGCTGGAGTCGTCGGTGATGGTTTCACGGAAGTCCACTACCGCCACCTTGCCGGATTCGGCGCTCGCGCGAAGTGCCGTGGTTTCAGGCCCTTCGGTCTGCACGTTGTAGGCCAGCACATCCAGTTCGCCTGCGCCCAGCGTGTCACTCAATGCCTTGAGTGTCAGCGGCGCGATTCCTTCACCGGCTTCGACCGCTTCGCTCAGTCCGGCAGGAGTCTTATTTTCCATTCCTGCATCCTCTAGCAGATGGAATGGGACCGGCTCGGTCATGGCGTAGCTTCGCTTATCGAGCTTCGCGGATGCAAGCTGCTCCTGCAGTCCGCCGATCCCCTCCGCGAAGTTTGCCGCGTTGGCTTTGAAGGCCTCGGCGTTTTCTGGGTCGGATTCGCCTAACTCGGTAGCCAAACTGGATGCGAGGGCTTCCATTGAGTCCAGGTCGTACCAAATATGTTCGTTGTATTCCGCGTGATCATGTCCAGCATGGTCATCGCCTGCTTCATCTGCATGTTCCTCGCCCTCATGCTCGGCATGCGCTTCCTCGGCATGCTCCTCGCCCTCATGCTCGGCATGTTCCTCGCCCTCTTCGTTCTCCGCCGCTACCGGAGAGGAGTCCACCGCGTGGATCAGGTGTACCTGCTCGGCCTGCTCAGCAGGCAACGAGGAAACCAGCGAGTCCATGAATTGGTCATAGCCGCCGCCGTTGGCCAAGACGACCGAGGCCTTGGACACGGTGAGCTTGTCCCGGGCGGTTGGCTCATAGGAGTGCGGATCCTGCGCCGTGGAGGTGATAATTTCGGTGACCTGGACATGCTCGCCACCGATGGCCCGGGCAATCTGCCCGTACACATTCATCGTCGTGACAATCTCAACCTTGCCACCGGCAGCTGGTTCCTCGGTGCCCTGCGCCTCGGCGGTCGTATTTGCCGAGCATCCAGCCAGCAGCAAGCCGGTCAGCGGGATCGTCACCAATGAGGCCAGCATTCCACGGTTTTTCATCTAATAGTCTCCATTCACCCATTACGCTATTGAGAACTATTCTACATTAGATTTGAGAACCATTCGCACTTAGCGCTGCTCGCCGTCCGAGCGGCACACTGCTTTTACCGTGCGCACCGCCGGTACCGGTCGCCTTCACGACAACCACAGCGATAGCGGTGGTGACCGGGATCGCGAGGACCAAGCCGATGGAACCAATGAGGATTCGGATGACTTCCTCCGCCATCGAGCCCGAGCTCAAGGTGGTCCCGAAGCTCTGATCGCTCAATGCCGCGATGGCCAGGATCGGCAGGGCCGCACCCGCGTAGGCGAAGGCAATCGTATACACGGTCGAGGCGATGTGGTCGCGACCGATGCGCATGCCCTTGAAGAACAACTCCCTGGCCGAAGCGTGCGGAGCGGTCTCCGCCAACTCCCAGACCGTTGCGGACTGGGTGATGGTGACGTCGTTCAATACACCCATGCCACCCACCAACAGGCCGCAGATCAGCAGGCCAGGCAGGGATATTTGCGGCACCACGGTGGACAGGGTCATCGCGTGTTCATCATTGGCTCCGGTGAGCGCCGCGGCGTCGGTCAGCCACACCGCCAAACCGGCCGTCACCGCCAGCCCAAAGAGCGTTCCGAGCAGTGCGGTGGACGTTTTCGCGTTGAGCCCATGGGCGAAATACAACGCCACGAACATGATCGCGGTCGAACCCGTCAGCGCAATCAGCACGGGATTCCCGCCCTCCAGCAACGCAGGCACCATGAAAATGATCATGAACGCGATGCCGCCGACGAGCCCAATGACCGCGCGGGCACCACGCCAGCCAGCCACCAGTACCACCACCAGGCCATAAGCCACCGCCAGCAGGGCCATCGGCAAGGTGCGCACGAAATCCACAAAGACATAGGGGCTGCCGCTGCCCGAGTCAACGCTTGACAGGTCCAAATATCGAATCTGGTCACCGGAACGCGCTTCGCGGGAATGCAGCGTCTCCGGTGGAATCTCCAGTTGAATTTCGGCGCCGCCGCTATCTGGCATCAGGTAAGTGACGTTGCATTCAAGCGTCTTGCCTCCGACATCTTCAAGCCCGATGCTCGAAGGGCAGTCCTCGATCGCCGATCTGGTCACGGTGCCGACCTGCATGCTCGCGCCACCGGTTGTCTCCATGGCGCCATTCAGTGCAAAGCGATCATAGTTGCCCTGCGGCCAGAGCGCGATGACCATGATCAGCGCGAGCGCCCCAACGGGGGCGAGCAGGGCCCACAGAATGATTGAGGCTCGGCGCCTGCGGCTCGGGTCTTGCAAAATCGGCTGATCGTGATGGTGATGCCCCACGTGCGGTGTACTCCTCAAAGGAATTTCAGAACTCGTCGCGCCCAAGTCTAGTCAGCCAACCTGTACACCGGGTAATGAACACCCCTAAAGGATGATCCAACAAATCCTCCGCAAGGTTCATACCTAATGAACCTGTTCGGGGCGAAAATTATATTATGAGCATGCCAGAGATTAATGGGCCTATACCCAATGCAGCAAGCGCCGATGAACCTCGATACGAGTTCCATCGTCTGATGCGCCGGGATCCGAAGTATGCGTGGTGGCGCCCCTTGGCATTGCTGGGAACGGCCACGGGTTTCTACCTGGTGGCAATTGTCATCTTGCTCATAGGCCTCATGATCGTGCTCTTCAGCTCGCTGGGGACGCGGCTTGACGAGCCGACCGATCCGGTGATGATGGCTTTCGACAGCATGAACATGGCCGACCCTGCGGTCTTCCTCTTCACCATGCTCTCGCTGATCGTATTGATCCCGGTAGCGTATTTCGCCTACCTGCTGCTCGGCCCCAAACCGCTGGGGCTCTTGATCTCCGTGGCCGGCAAGATCCGCTGGAAATGGCTGGGCCTGTGCACCGGGATCGCGGTCGTGCTCTATGCAGTTTATTTTGGGATTAGTTTAGGCATCGAGGCCGCCGGCCTCGTGGCTCCAACGAATGTCCCCGCAGAGAACCTTCCCGCGAATCCGCTCTTCTTCGCCTTGCTCGTGGTGCTGCTGGTGCCGTTCCAGGCAGCGGCGGAGGAAATCGTATTCCGCGGGATGCTCATGCAAACCATTGGCAGCTGGCTTAAACACCCGTTGTTCGCGATATTGCTTCCGGTGCCGCTATTCACCTTTGGTCACTTGTACGATATTTACGGGCTGCTTGACGTGGCATTCTTTGCCATAGCCGCAGGTTTCCTCACCTGGCGCACCGGTGGATTGGAAGCTGCCATCGCAATACACGTGATCAACAATGTGGGCTTGTTCCTGCTGGCCGCCGTCGGAGCCGTCGATATCAACGCCACGCAATCTTCGCTCTCTAGCCTGCTTACTTCGATAGGATTCACCGCGCTGGTGACCTACATCCTGCTTTGGGTGGCCAAGCGGCGGCATATCGAGAGAACGGCCGGGCCGGCACCGCAGCGCCGTGCCCCACAGCTGTTGCAGCCTTGGCCGGCGGCCTATCCACCGGTTCCGCCGGCAGCGGCGTATTGGGCTCCTCCCGCCCCGCAGAGCGGTTCGGCCTACCCTCCGGCGCAGCCACCGCAGGAAGGCTACCCCAACCCCAGCCAGCCGGACGCGAACCCCCACGACCATAACGCACCTAACCCGTAGCTAGGGTGGCACTAAAAAGCTTCGCCGGTGAGCACGCATCATGCGCTCTCACCGGCGAAGCTTTCTCGGTTTTAGGACTTGGCCCAGCGCAGCAAGGCTGCGATGCCCACTCCATCGGGAAGAATCGAGTCGGGAACATAACGGATTGTGGCATCCGTCAACGCCGTCGCTCGAAGCAGCACCTCTGGAGCCGGCCACTGCCCCATGACCAGGTCCGAATGATCATCGCCCTCTTCATGGGCCACCCAAGGTTCGGCCGATAGCGCCCGCAGGGTGTGCTCATCTTGATACTGTCCAACGAGCACCACTTCTGCCTGAGCGGATTGAAGCGCTGTCACCACCTCGGCGAGGCCTACGGCCAGTTGCGCGCGGCCGTTGCCAGCCTGAGCCGACACCCGTTTCTCAAGCTCCGCTATCGCTTCGGCGTGCGTATCGGAGACCAACTGCGAAATGCGGTCATCAACCTGCTTGGTATCCGCGCCGCCGGTGCGCGTGTGCGCATCCAAGACCTCGACATACGGCTTGAGCGCCACCGGAAGCATCCCAGCGATGGCCTCTCGCGATTTCACGTCGCCGGAAAGCACGATGAGCCTGATATAGGTGTCCTTGCACATTTCGGTGATCAGTTCCGCAACTTCCTCGGCGTTGCGTCGCGCCATCTCATCGGCCGCGGACTGATTCTTCGGCTGGTCATACTCGCCTGGCACCTTGCGTGCATGGTGAGTTTCTTCCGGTGAGCCCACAATCCCGCGGCTGCCCACTCGCTCCGGAGATGTGGTGTTGTACAGGTGCACCTCTCCGCCATCGCGCCCGACCTCGGCCACAAGATAGGAAAATGCCCCACCCCGCGCCCTGGCTAGGGCGGTGAAATTCGGAAATGGCCCCGCATCCACGGCGGCGGATTCGACCTTCAATCCAGGAATGAGTTCGTTGAGCACCACCGTCCCGTCATGGACTGCGATGAATCGAGCTACCGGTGCACGAAGCCCCTTCGCCGGTTCCAAAGCCCCGGTCACAGCTTCAATATCATTGGAGCTGGCCTGCTGGCTTTTCAGTAGTTTGGCCACTTCCCCCGGCAATCGGTCAGCTGCCTCGTGCGCCGCGGTGGTTCCCAATGATGCATCCACCAAAGCGGTGCACCACGAACCATTTTCCCGATAAAGCGAAGCGTCGATTCCATTAGAATCCGCGCGTAGTGCCATGCTGACTCCCTTCCGCACGCGACCCCTGGCCGCCGTGCGACTAGCTCCGTGTGACTAACCTAACACCGCGCGTCGATAGCTGGAAGAGCAAAGCGAAAAGATCGCATGGGCAAAGCCCAAATAGCCACCCGACCTAAGTTTTTTACCAGCGCCCACGCCAGTAATGCGAGGGGTGCGACTTGCTGGCCCCCAAGACCTGCGCGGCGCGGTTTGGCCACTGCGGGTCGCCCAATGCCGCCCGCCCGATGCATACGCCGTCGGCCTGTCCGGTCACCAATATCTGCTCGGCCTGATGCGCTTCGGTAATTGCGCCCACGGCGGTCACAAAGGCGTCATCTGGCAGTGCCTGCTTAACCGCCTGGGCCAGTGGGACTTGGTATCCGGGACCGCTGGGGCCATGGAAGGCACCGATTCCGGCGCTGGAAAGGTCAAAGGCCCGCACTCCTGCCGCGTAGAGCTCCTCGGCCAATCTAACCGTGTCGGCGATGCGCCAGCCGGCTTCGACCCAATCGTCTCCAGAGAAGCGAATGCCCAGGGCCTTGTTCTCGGGCCAGCGGGCCGCGACCGCATGCACGATCTCGCGAAGGTAGCGTGTGCGGTTTTCCCAGCTTCCGCCATACTCATCGGTTCGCTTATTCGACAATGGCGAGAGGAACTGGTGAATCAAGTATCCATGGGCCGCATGGATTTGTATCATGTCAAAACCTGCGGCATCGGCACGCTCCGCCGCCGCGGCCCAGGCTTGGACGGAGTCGGCGATCTGCTCTTGAGTCATTCCGCTCGCTGGTTTCAGACCGTAAATTTCGCTCGGCGTGGAGGTGACGGTGTCCCACCCTCCCTCGGACGCGGCGAGGCTTCCGGTCTTCTGCTCTGCTTCGAGCTCCTGGAGCCAGCCATAGGTCGAGGCCTTCGCCCCGGCGTGAGCCAGCTGGATGGCCGTTGCGGCACCGTGCGCGTGCACGTATTCGTTGACGCGTGCCCATGATTGGACCTGCTCCTCGTTCCAGATTCCGGCGTCACGGTCCGAGATCCGGCCTTCGGGTACCACCGCCGAAGCTTCGGTGACGATCAGCGAAAAACCGCCATGGGCCATCGAGCCGAGGTGAACTAGCTGCCAGTCCGTGGGCACGCCGTCTGTCTTGTCAACGGCGTACTGGCACATAGGTGGCAGCACGACCCGGTTGCGCAGCATCAGGCCCGCTCCGCTGCGCGTAGGGATGGTGACTGGGGTGAACAATTTACTTAGAGGCATATCTAGTGTGACGCTGTAGTCCCGGATATTATTCCAACAGGCAAGTTGCCATGAGCTGGGGCCATGCTAGTTTGCGAGCACGGCAACTGCCACGCTGAAGTACACGATCAGCCCGGCGGCATCCACAAAAGTAGAGATGAATGGATTCGAGAAGACCGCAGGATCGACTTTCAGCCATTTGCCGATAATCGGCATGATGCCGCCGACTCCTGCCGCTATCGTGCACAGTGCCACCAGCGTGATCCCGATAATCAGCGCAATGGATCCGCCGAAGATGAATCCGGCCAGCGCAAATCCGAGGGTTCCCAGGCATAATCCGAGGATGAGCCCCACACAGAGCTCACGCAGCATGACCCGCCCGAGGTCCCCGACGCGAACATCGCCCATCGCAATTGCTCGGGTGACCGTGGTCGCCGCCTGGTTTCCGGTGTTGCCGCCGATGCCGACGATCAGTGGAATGAACAAGCTGAGCACCACCATCGACTCGAGGGTTTCTTCGAAACTCGAAAGCACCTGGACCGTGAGGCTTGCCCCGACGGCAAGCACCAGCAGCCATACAATGCGGCTTTTTACCAGAGAACCAACCGCGGTGCTCAGGTAGGGACGCCGCAGAGGTTCGGCACCGGAACCGCGCGCAGCGCGTTCCTCATCGGCCGCGGCGAGAATCGAGATCGCGTCGGTGGAGCTAAAGACTCCGACAACCCGCTGTTCGGAATCCACCACCGGGATCAGCAGTTCCTTGCTAAGCACCACTTGGCGAGCCGCCTCGGTTGCGGGCTGCTCGGCGTGCAGACCGGCGCCAACGGTGAGCAGCTCCGATACCCGCTGTTCTTCGTCGGCGGCCATCAGTGCGCGCAGTGAAACTACCCCGAGCAAGCGACGCGTTTCATCGGTCACTACCAGCGTGTAGATACTCTCTGCGCTATCCAATTGGCCTCGTACCCGTTGCAGGCTTTCGGCAACGCTCAGCTCTGGGCGGGTCGTGACAAAGTAAGGATTCATCAGGTGCCCCACCACCCCAGCGCGATAGCCGAGCAGGACGTTGACCGCTTCGCGCTGCTCCGGGGCTAGGCCTCGCAGCAGTTTCGCCGCAAGCTGCGCCGGTAGTTCATCGAGCAGCGCCACGCGATCATCGGTTGCCATCCCGGCAAAGGTTTCGCTGACCGCGTCTTGCTGCAAGCTGCCAATCAGTTCGGCCTGGATGGCAGGATCCAGGCGTTGGAAAACACCAACGGCTTGATCCTTGGCGAGCAGCCGGTAGACGATTGCCATGTCTTTGGCCGGCAGCCGGTGCAGCTGCTGGAGGGTTTGCTGCAAGCTCAGGCCGCGCAGCAGGAAGGCAAGCTCGTTGAAATCCGGTGAGCCGAGATGCTCGTGGATCAGCGTTGAAATAGTAGAGAAGTCTACTTCTTTGGAAATGTGCAAGGTCATCAGCCCAAACGGTGTATTGGCGCATCATTCCAGAGGTGCGGGCGAATCACCGGCAGGCGTTCACCTAGCGAAATCTAGGTGAAAAGTCCATCAGTGATCGTTGGCGGGAATCATGCGTGGAGGAGGGATTTGAAGCGCGGCTCTCCAAAGCTCACTCACCGCTGCACAGGAATTGTCGTGTAGCTCAGCGGCTGATTTGCGGAGGTCGCGAGGACATAGATCGACTAGAGCCGTCGTCCATGCAGCTCACCTCCTGGAATCCGTTCGGGCGTGCGCCCGAGAACCTTCTCCTTAGTTCTATCATCATCTTGGGCAATAGTTGCCACGTAGGCGACAAGATCACATCCGCCAGATGAAAAAGCGTGCGGCGGGCAAGAGCCCACCGCACGCTTATTCGGGGTGCTGAATTAGCATTCAACCACGTTGACGGCCAGGCCACCCATTGCGGTTTCCTTGTACTTGTCGCTCATATCCTTGCCCGTCTCGCGCATGGTGATGATGACTTCATCCAAGGTGACGTGGTGTTCGCCGTCGCCCATCAACGCCATCTTGGCCGCGTTCACCGCCTTGGAAGCGGCAATCGCGTTGCGTTCAATACATGGAATCTGCACGAGGCCGCCGATCGGGTCGCAAGTGAGTCCAAGGTTATGTTCCATGGCGATCTCCGCGGCGTTTTCAACCTGGGCTGGGGTACCGCCAAGAATTTCGGCTAGCCCACCGGCCGCCATCGACGAAGCCGAACCAACTTCGCCCTGGCAACCGACCTCGGCACCGGAGATCGAGGCCTGTTCCTTGTACAGCACGCCAACGGCACCGGCGGTGAGCAGGAAGCGAACCACGGCGTCGTTCTTTTCCTCTTCGTTCCAGTACTTGGCCCCTGGTGCGTAGTGGGTTGCGTAGAACAGGACGGCAGGGATGATGCCCGCGGCACCGTTGGTTGGAGCTGTCACGACGCGACCGCCCGAAGCGTTTTCTTCATTGACGGCCAGCGCCACGAGGTTGATCCATTCCTGCCAGTAGACCGGATCGCGGTCCTTGTCTTCCTTACGCAAGCGTTCGTGCCATTCTGGTGCGCGGCGGCGAACCTTCAATCCTCCGGGAAGCACGCCGGTGCGTTCGAGCGATGCGTCCTTGCACTGTTCCATCACCTCGTAGATGTGGACGAGGCCGGAACGGATTTCTTCCCGGGTACGGAAGGTCTCCTCATTGGCCATCATGATCTCGGCGATCGACTTGCCGGTATCCTGCGTATGTTCCATCAGGCGCGCAGCAGTAGTAAAGGGATACGGCTGCTGCTTGACCTTCTTTTCGATATTCTTCTCGATACGTTCTTCGGTGCCTTCGCGGACAATGAAACCGCCGCCGACGGAGAAGAACGTTTCGTTGAGCAGTTCTGCGCCTGCTGCATCCAAGGCTATGAACTTCACGCCGTTGGTGTGCCGGGGCAGGACGGTCAATGGGTGCTGAATCATGTCACTGACCTTGTAATTCAGGTCCTTGCGCACCTCCAGCTGAGACCCGAGACGAAGAATACCGGTGGATTCCATCTGTGCCAGACGCTCATCTACCTGTGCCGGGAGAATGGCTTCAGGTTCGAAGCCCTCCAGCCCGAGCATGATTGCGGTGAAGGTCCCGTGCCCGCGTCCGGTCGCTGCAAGCGAACCGTACACGTCGATGCGCAGGGATTCGAGTGCCTCAATCTTCCCCTCGCGAATTACCTGGGCAATGAATGCGTGCGCCGCACGCATTGGTCCCACGGTGTGGCTGGAGGACGGTCCGATACCAACCGAGAAAAGATCGAATACGCTAACCGCCATGACGGTTCACATCCTTAGAACTTGGGGCAATAGGTGATGCTCACACCTAATGTGTGTGGTGAGGCAGAGAATAGGATGATCCCCGTCCCCGGTGATGCACGATAGTGGCCTGTTTGGCATTCGCACAAGAGACGAAAGGCCCGGAACGCGATGTTTTTGCTTTCCGGGCCTTCCTTACTTAAAAGCTGCTACTCGGAAACCTTCGCGAGTTCCGGGTAGAGCGGGTGAGCCTGCGCCAGATCCAGCACACGCTGCTTCAACTCCGGCAACACACCAGCATTACCATCAGCACCAGCAATCAAAGCCTGCGCAATAATCTCCGCAACCTCGCCAAACGCAGCCTCCGAGAAACCGCGAGTCGCCAACGCCGGAGTACCAATACGCAACCCCGACGTCACCATCGGCGGACGCGGATCAAACGGCACCGCATTACGATTCACCGTGATCTCCACCTGCGCCAACAGATCCTCAGCCTGCTGGCCATCAAGCTCCGAATGACGCAAATCAACCAAAACCAAATGCACATCCGTGCCACCGGTCAACACGCTAATGCCCTTGGCAGCCACATCAGCCTGGCCCAAACGCTCAGCCAAAATCCGCGACCCAGCCAAGGTCCGCGCCTGACGCTCCTTGAACTCCGCCGACCCAGCAATCTTGAACGCCACAGCCTTACCAGCAATCACGTGCTCCAACGGGCCACCCTGCTGACCAGGGAACACCGCCGAGTTGATCTTCTTGGCAATATCAGCATCATTGGTCAAGATAATGCCGCCACGCGGACCGGCAAGAGTCTTATGCGTCGTGGAGGTCACCACATGCGCATGCGGCACCGGCGAAGGATGCAACCCAGCAGCCACCAGACCAGCAAAGTGCGCCATATCCACAAACAAGTACGCACCGACCTTGTCAGCGATCTCGCGGAAGCGAGCGAAGTCCAACTGGCGTGGATACGCCGACCAACCAGCAACAATCATCTTCGGCTGGCTCTCCACGGCGAGGCGCTCCACCTCATCCATGTCCACCTCGTAGGTCTCTTCATTCACACCATAAGGAACGATGTTAAAGAGACGACCCGAGAAGTTGATCTTCATCCCGTGGGTCAGGTGACCACCATGAGCCAAGTTCAGGCCCATGACCGTATCGCCCGGGCGAACCAGCGCGTGGAACACCGAAGCGTTGGCCTGCGCACCGGAATGCGGCTGCACATTGGCATACTCCGCACCGAACAGAGCCTTCAAGCGCTCAATCGCCAACGTCTCGATAACGTCAACCTCTTCGCAACCACCGTAATAACGGCGGCCCGGGTAACCTTCGGCGTACTTGTTGGTCAGCACCGAACCCTGCGCCTGCATCACAGCCTGCGCGGTATGGTTCTCCGAAGCGATCATCTCCAGACCACGCTGCTGACGAGCGAGCTCGGCATCGATCCGCTGGGCAACCTCAGGATCGAGCTGCGCCAGGGACTGAGTCAATGATGCAGGGGCTAGGGATTCAAAAGTCTTGTTGCTCATTACTCGACGTTTCCACCGTTCGCGCTGGCGTAGTCTGCTGCCGAAAGCAGCGGACCTTCGGACTCAACTTCAACGGTGAACAGCCAGCCGTTGCCGTATGGATCTTCGTTCAGGATTGCAGGATTGTCTGCAGCTTCCTGGTTGATCTCGACGATGGTGCCGGTCACTGGCGAGTACAGGTCGGAAACCGACTTCGTGGACTCGACTTCGCCACAGGTCTCGCCCGCGGTCACGGTGTCGCCAACTTCTGGCAGGTCAACGTAGACCACGTCGCCCAGAGCGTCGGCGGCGATCTGTGTGATACCGATCTTGGCTGGCGATGCTGCATCGATCCACTCGTGCTCGGCCGAGTAGCGCAACGATGAAAGAACTTTACTCACGATAATTCCTCTCCCAAGGGAAATGGTGGGCGTCTTACGAACGCCCGCTTAGGTTAAACGTTACTTTGCTCGGGTGTAGAACGGCAGTTCTACGACCACAAATGGCAATGTCTTGCCACGAAGGTCGACATCTAGCTCGGTTCCCACTTCACTAAATGCAACATCTACGTAGCCCAGTGCTACCGGGTAGCCCAAGGTCGGCGATGGCTGGCCGGAGGTGATCTCACCTATGGTCGCTCCATCCTTGACGATGGCGTACCCGCCTCGGCCGGCGCGCTTGTCCAGACCTTTCAGGCCCACCAGCTTGCGTGGCGGTGTCTGTCCGCGCAGTGCCTCCAGCGCTTCGCGACCGACAAAGTTCTCGGTCTTCTTGAAGGACACCACCGGTGCGAAGCCGGCATCGAAGGGGGTGCGCTCGACGGAAAGCTCGTTGCCGTAGAGCGGCATGCCGGCTTCCAGACGCAGGGAGTCACGCGAAGCCAGCCCGCAAGGGACCAGTTCGTGGCCGGTGCCGGCTGCGACGGTCTTGTCCCAGATGGCGGCGGCGTCTTCGTTGGCGATGATCAGCTCGAAGCCGTCTTCGCCGGTGTAGCCGGTGCGGGCCAGCAGCACGTCGATTCCGCCGAGAACCACTTCGATGGCCGCGTAGTAGTTCAGTTCCTGCACCGCGGCTGCGGTCTGCTCATCCGCCGCCAGCGATGCCACGATCGCCTCGGCGTTCGGGCCCTGTACAGCGATCAGCGAGGTGCGTGCCGAGGCGTCATCCACCACGACGTCGAAACCTGCTGCGCGCTCGGCCAGTGCGGCCGCCACAACCGGCGCGTTGCCGGCGTTTGGCACGACCAGGAAGCGCTCTTCGCCGAGGCGGTAGACGATCAAGTCGTCAAGGATCTTGCCCGCTTCGTTGAGGATCAGCGAGTACTTCGCCTTGCCGACCTTCATGATGGACAGGTTGCCGGCCAGCGCGGTGTTCAACGCCTCGCCGGCCTGGGGACCGGTGAGCCATACCTCGCCCATGTGGGACAGGTCGAACAGGCCCGCGGTGGAACGCACGGCCTTGTGCTCGGCAAGTTCCGAACCATACTTCAGCGGCATATCCCAGCCGCCGAAGTCGGTGAACGAAGCGCCAAGCTCGGCATGCTTGCCGTGCAGCGCGGTGTGCTTGATATCGGTGCTTGTCTCAGTCATCGCGATGTCCTAGTCTTCGAAGGCTTCAGGAGCTGGGCAGGAGCAGATCAGGTTTCGGTCACCGGCTGCGCCGTCGATGCGCCCGGTGGCCGGGAAGTACTTGTCCCGCTTGAGGCTGGCTACCGGGAAGGCGGCCTGCTCGACGCTGTACTTGCGGTCCCAATTGCTGGAGATCAGCGCGGTGGCGCTGTGCGGTGCGTTGCGCAGCGGCGACTCTTCGATGGTGTAGACCCCGGACAGCACTTCCTGCATTTCCTGGTGGATGGTGATCATCGCTTCGATGAAGCGTTCGATTTCCGCCAGGTCCTCGGACTCGGTTGGCTCCACCATCAGGGTGCCGGAGACCGGGAAGGACAGCGTTGGTGCGTGGAATCCGAAGTCGATCAGGCGCTTGGCCACGTCTTCTGCGGTCACACCGGTTTTCGCGGTCAGTTCGCGGAGGTCCAGGATGCACTCGTGGGCCACCAGGGACTTGTTGCCGGTGAACAGGATCGGGAAGTACTCGTTCAGGCGCTTGGCAATGTAGTTTGCGTTCAGGATCGCGGTCTTGGTTGCTTCGGTCAGCCCGTCGCCACCCATCATCGCGATGTAGGCCCAGGAGATCGGCAGCACGCCGGCGGAGCCGAAAGCGGTGGACACTACCGGCACACCGTCGCGTTCGGTGTAGCTGCCCGAAGCGTCGCCGGGCAGGAATGGCACCAGGTGCTCGGCGACAGCGACCGGGCCGACACCCGGTCCGCCACCGCCGTGCGGGATGCAGAAGGTCTTGTGCAGGTTCAGGTGGCTGACGTCGCCGCCGAACTGGCCCGGCTGCGCGAGGCCCACCAGGGCGTTCATGTTCGCGCCGTCGATGTAGACCTGGCCGCCCGCGGCGTGGATCTTGTCGCAGACCTCGCGCACGTCGGCGTCGTAGACCCCGTGGGTGGATGGGTAGGTGATCATGATGGCCGACAGGACGTCCTTGTTGGCCTCGATCTTGGCATCCAGGTCGTTTGCGTCGATGGTGCCGTCCGCTGCGGTCTTCACCACGACGACCTTCATCCCTGCCAGCACGGCCGAAGCCGCGTTGGTGCCGTGGGCCGAAGCCGGGATCAGGCAGACGTCGCGCTGGGATTCGCCGCGCGAGGCGTGGTAGCCGGAGATGGCAAGCAACCCGGAGTATTCGCCCTGCGAGCCGGCGTTGGGCTGGATCGAGATGCCGGCGTAACCGGTGATGGCGGTCAACCGGCCTTCGAGGTCGGTGATCAGTTCGCGCCAGCCGATGGACTGCTCGGCGGGAACGTAGGGGTGGATCGTGGCGAACTCCGGCCAGGTGATGGATTCCATCTCGGCGGCCGAGTTCAGCTTCATGGTGCATGAGCCCAGTGGGATCATGGTGCGGTCCAAGGCCAGGTCGCGGTCCGAGAGGCGACGCAGGTAGCGCATCATCTGGGTCTCGGAGGAGATGGTGTTGAAGATCGGGTGGGTCATGTAGGCGCTGGTGCGCACCTGCGCCTCGGGGATCTCGAAGCCCTCCGGTACGGACAGCTCAACGCCGAAGACCTCGGCCAGGGTGCGCACGATATCCGCGGTGGTTGCCTCATCGGTGGAGATGCCCACCTGGGTTTCGGAAACCTTGCGCAGGTTGATGCCGGCTTCGGCCGCCTTGGCGATGACCGCTTCCGCGTTCTCGACGTTGACCACAACGGTGTCGAAGAAGGAGTCGGACGCCAGGGTGAAGCCGCCGGAAACCAGCGAGCTGGCGATGACGCGAGCGTGGTTGTGCGCCCGGGTCGCGATCTGCTTCAGGCCCGCCGGGCCGTGGTAGACGCCATACATCGAGGCGCAAATGGCCAGCAGCGCCTGTGCGGTGCAGATGTTGGAGGTGGCCTTCTCGCGGCGGATGTGCTGCTCGCGAGTCTGCAGTGCCAGGCGGTAGGCTGGGGTGCCGGCGTCATCGGTGGAGACACCGACCAGGCGCCCGGGCATCGAGCGCTGCAGGCCCGCGCCGACGGCGAGGTAGGCAGCGTGCGGTCCGCCGAAGAACAGCGGCACCCCGAAGCGCTGGGTGTTGCCCACTGCGATATCCGCGCCCTGTTCACCGGGAGGGGTGATCATGGTCAGCGAGAGCAGGTCGGCGATGACAGTGACCATCGCGCCGGCGTCCTTGGCGGCGGCGATGATCTGCTTGTGGTCGGCAATCGAGCCGTCGTTGCCCGGCTGCTGGAGCACGATACCCGAGATGTCGCCTTCCGGCAGACCCTGGGAGAGGTCAACAACTTCGATTTCGAAGCCGAGCGCGTCGGCGCGGCCTTCGATGACCTTGATGGTCTGCGGGAAGATGTTCGAGTCCAGCACGGTCTTGCCGCTGGCCTTCTTCTTATTCGAACGGCGCATCATCAGCACGGCTTCGGCCGCCGATGAGGACTCATCGAGCATCGAGGCGTTGGCGATGGGCAGGCCGGTCAGGTCCATGACCATGGTCTGGAAGTTCAGCAGCGCTTCGAGGCGGCCCTGGGAGATTTCTGGCTGGTACGGGGTGTAGGCGGTGTACCAGGCCGGGTTTTCCACGATGTTGCGGCGAATCACCGCTGGCGTGAAGGTGTCGTAGAAGCCCTGGCCGATCATCTGGGTCTTCATCACGTTCTTGGATGCCAGGTTGCGCAGGTGAGCCAACGCTTCGGTTTCGCTCAGGGCAGCAGGAAGATCCAATGCCGCACCCTGGCGGATGTCGGCCGGAACTGCGGTGTCGATCAGCTCGTCGAGGCTGGAGTAACCCAGCGTCTGGAGCATGTGGTTTGCATCGGCCGGACGTGGGCCAATGTGGCGGGACACGAATTCGCTACTCGTTGATGCCGAGGTCTGCGTAATAGTCATGGTGCAGTTATCTCCAGGGGGATCTGTCTTGGCGCATGCCAAAGGAAGGTCTCTGTCCCTCCCCATCCCTGTTGCATAACCTGAGAGTTTTACGCATCCGACCTACAAAGCCGGGCGCTTGCACCTTCGGTGAACCGGAACGGGCCGGTTTCTTTCCAGAGTTGCCTCGTGATGGCGGTACGGGGGCCTGAGAGTTTCCTGGGGAGGAATTGCTCCTACGGCGCCCATCCATGGTGTGAACGGGTCTCTCCCGCCATCCGTCGAAGGCTGTGCCGTGGATCTGATGATCCAAAACACATCACCATCTTACCTGCACCGCATGCTTCTATCCAAGACCGGCGGCTCGGTTAGATTCACAAATTAACTTGCACTGGAGCCTTGAGCGAGTTTTACATAGGCGGGATATCTCGCTGGCAAGGAGTCTCCCGAGGACGTGCCCGTCAGCCGGCGCTTGATCCAGGGTCCCAAATGCTCCTTCACCCAGCCCATATCCTCGCGTAATCTCTCGCCACGGGAGTTGACCGGCAGCTGCGGCAACCCCGGAAGATTGATCTGCCCGGCCCATTCGGGCTCAACGATGCCGTGCCTGCCGAGCAGTTCGAGCACCTTGCGCGCCATCAACGCGTGGCCGAATTCGTTCATATGCAGCCGGTCCCCCGCCCAATAGCGCAGGTCCGAGAATTCCCGCCAGCGCCAGTAGTCGGCCACCAGCGCACCATGGGTGTCAGCGATTTCGCGGATCTTCTCGTTGTAGATGGCGGTCCGCGGACGGGTCTTGTTGAATAGCGGGGAATCCACGGTGTCGAACCCGGTGAACAGCACCACGGTGCTGCCGGACTCGGCAAATCGGCGGACCATCCCGTCATAACCGCGCATGAGCGCGTCCAGATCGGCGCTGGGGCGCAGAATGTCGTTGCCCCCTGCATAGATGGTCACCAGATCGGGTTCCAACGCCAGCCCGGCGTCGAGCTGCTGGTTGATGACCTGGGAGATCTTCTTGCCGCGAATGGCAAGGTTCGCGTATTCCCAGTCGCCCTGGGTGCCCAGCACCTCGGCCACCCGGTCGGCCCAACCGCGCACCCGGTTAGGGCGCACCATGCTGATATCTCCGACACCTTCGGTGAAGGAATCCCCTAATGCAAGGAATTTCATTTCGCTCCCTTGGCCAAGATGAGCTGGCGGGCCAGCTGGCTCAGGCGCACGCCGGTCGAGATATCCTTTTCTCCTTCATTGCGCGAAGGGATGTAGCCGAAGCCCAGCTGGTAGGCCGGGTCGGCGAAGGCCAGCGACGAATTCGCCCCGTCATGCCCATAGGCGAAGATCGAGCCGTAGTCCTTGCGCGCGGTGGGTTTCATGAAACCGACGGCGAAGGCCTGCAACTGACCGTTGGTGCGGTCCGGTCCGTAGACGAGTTCGGTGGAAACCTCGGCCCAGGTATCTGCGCTGAGCAGCCCCTCGGTGGCGCCGAGCTCCGGCACCGCGCCGAAGGACGCGGCGTAGATCCCGGCGAGCGCCTGGGCGTTGGCCACCGCGCCCATGGAGGCGGGACCCAGCTGCCGGACCTGTGGCGAGTTCGCCAGTTCGTGCCAGTTGTACACCGGTCCGGATTCCAGGGCGAAGCCCGAGGTGGAGTTGACCGAGAGCCCGGACGGCGAGAACGGGTCCATGAAGGCAGGTGCTTCATCCAGCGCGGGCAGCACGTCGCGGTAGCGCGGTTCGAGTTCTGCGCCGTGGCCGATGAAGGCGTCGACTCCCAGCGGCTTGCGGATGCGCTGTTCGTAGACTTCTTTGAGTTCCTGGCCGGTGACCCGGCGTACCAGTTCTTCCATGAGTACGCCCATGGTGATGGCGTGGTAGCCGACGATATTCTGTCCCTGCGGCCAGATGCTCGGCATCGAGGCCAGCACCTTGGCGTATTCGGCCGAGTTGAGCAGAACCTCGCTTGGAACTCCCCCGGGGACGCCGAGCACGCCGGCTTGGTGGCTGAGCACTTCGCCCAGGGTCAGGCGCTGCTTGCCGCCGCTGGCGAATTCGGGCCAGTAGGTTCCGATCGGCTTGGCCGGATCGAGCAAGCCGTCCTGAATCAGCATCGCGATGACCAGCGCCCCCAGGCCCTTGGTGCAGGAGAAGACGCAGGTCACCGCGTCGCCGGCGAGATGATCGCCGACCGCGTGGCTGAGCACCAGCTGCCCGCGGTGATAAATCGCGAGCTGGGCCGAATAGCCCTCTTCTTCCGCCGCTCGGGCGTCAAGCGCTTCGGCGAGGGGCGCGAAATCTTCTGTAATGACCGAATCCATGAAAATCCTTAAAGTGCTTGCTGCTTGTCAACTAACACTAGTGCGAAAGGGCAAAAATCTAGGCGTGGCTCTCGACTGTTTCCTGGCGGAAACGCAATTTCCAGCCCCGCTCCGTCTGCTGCCACCACGAGGAGCAGACCAAAACCTGCGAGCCTTCCGGGCTCATCCGGTAGGCGATCAGCACCAGCTTGGAATCCAGCGGACGCGCGGTGAGCAGCTGCACCGGACCGGTGGCCGGAAGCGCACCGCCGGCGTCGAGGATCGAGCGCACGGTGGAGACATCCAGCAGCGAACCGTCACGGCAGACTTCCTGGTAGCTCGGGTGCAGAAAATCGCTGACCTCGGTGAAGTTCGCGCGCACCTGCGCGTCGAGCAGACCCTGCTCCAATTCGAAGACGGTGCTTGCCACGTCCACGGCTGGTTCGGCGGCGGCCTCAGCCACCGGAGGCGGGGCTTGGCCCGGTTCGTTGCCAGCAATCGTGCCCGAGGAGCCGGTATAGCCGGGCCCGGCGTCCGGGTCCTTCCCGCTTTGATATGCGGTGGCGGCGGCTCGGGCCCGGTCATCGGCTTCCTCGTTGAGTTCGTGGCCGGCATGGCCCTTGACCCATTCAAAGGTGTATTTGCGTCCAACGATCACCGCGTCTAGTTCTCGCAGAATGTCCTGGTTGAGCACCGGCTTGCCGTCGGACTTCTTCCAGCCCTTTTTCTTCCATCCCGGCATCCACTTGGTGATGCAGTTGATGGCGTACTGGGAATCGCACAGGATTTTCAGTTCGGTTTCGGGTTCTTTGGCCGTGGCGCGGAAGAGCTCGAGCACCGCTTGAAGCTCGCCCATGTTGTTGGTTCCGTGGTCCCAGCCCCCGGCTCCCCAGTTTTCGTGGTCGATATACCAGGCCCAACCGGCAGGTCCAGGGTTACCGAGTGCAGAACCGTCAGCTGCCGCAATGATCGTCATATGAATAATCCTGCCATGTCCACCCCACAAGTGCAGATGACCAGGTGTGCCATGTTCGTTTTTTAACGGGCAATGACCCGGTGAAAACTCCGTGAGTTCTCGCCGGGACATTGCCAGGACCTCTCGATGCGTCGGTTCAGCGGGTTTGCCTTCGATTCATTCAGGCCGGATACATCGGGTTATGCCCCGCGGCCACACGCTCTTCGGCGCGCACCTCGCCCGGTGCGGTACCGTCGAGGAACGGTCCGGAATCCGCCAGCTCTTCGCGCCCGTGGGCTTCGAGCCAGTTGCTCAGCTCCGGCCCCTTCGGCACGATCCCGGTGGGGTTGATGTCTTCGTGAACCACGTAGTAGTGCGCCTTGATCTGCTCAAAGTCGGTGGTATCGCCAAACCCTGGGGTCTGGAACAGGTCGCGGGCGTAGCCCCACAAGTTAGGCATGTCGATCAGCTTGTTGCGGTTGGTCTTGAAGTGACCGTGGTAGACCGGGTCGAAGCGGGCCAGCGTGGTGAACAGGCGCACATCGGCCTCGGTGATGTGGTCGCCCATGAGGAAGCGGCGGGTTGCCAGCCGCTCTTCGAGATAGTCCAGCGCGTCAAAGAGCCGGTCATAGGCATCGTTGTAGGCCTGCTGGTCGCCGGCGAATCCGGCGCGGTAGACGCCGTTATTCACCTCGGTGAAGATGCGCTTGATCAGGGGCAGCATCTGTTCAAGCTGATCTTCGGGCAGCAGATTCGGCGCGCCTTCGCGGTGGAATTCCTTCCATTGCGTCGACATGTCCCAGGTGATTTGCGGGTAGTCGTTGGTCACCACTGCACCGGTGGGAATATCCACGATTGCCGGGACGGTGATGCCGCGCGGGTAGTCCGCGAATCGCTTGAAATAGTTTTCCTGCACACGCTCGGTACCCAGCACCGGATCCTTGCCGCCCGCGTCCAGGTCGAAGGTCCAGCTGCGCGAGTCATGGGTTGGGCCGGGCAAGCCGACCGATATCGCGTCTTCCAGGCCGAGGAGGCGGCGCACAATCAGCGTGCGGTTGGCCCAGGGGCAGGCGCGTGCGGCCACGAGGCGGTAGCGCCCGGCTTCCACCGGCCACAGCTGCGCACCGTCGCCGAGCCCGGCCTGCGGGTGGCCGATCGAGCTATTGGGCACGCCAGCGGCAAAAGCTTCGGGGCGCGGGTCCGCCACGATGCGGTCCTGGATGTAGTTGGTATCCCGGCTGAACTCGCCTCCGGTGACGTAGGCACCCTTGGTCGAAAATTCTTTGGTCATTTCTCCCCTTAAAGCATCTGGCGTAGTTCCTCTGAGGCTCTTAGCTCTCAGGTTAACCCGCTGGGCTGGTAAAAAAGTAGTCAATTGCGCAGAACTGCGAAAAGTTTGTTTGCCGGCTTCGCGCAGTTCTCTTGATGAAAATTTAGGCGTTGGCCATGTCGCCGGCGCGCACGGTGTTCATGGCGGTCGTCCAGGAAATCAGCTGGTCGAACATCGGCTGGACGGAGGCGGCGGACTGTTCGGTCGGCTTGAATACGGAGAAGTTTTCGAAGTCGGTGAACAGCGAGAACATGCCGGTCTTCTGCACGTGGGCCAGCTGCAGTTCGGAAAGGATGCCGCGCAGGTGCTCCACCGCACGCGCTCCCATGGCCGAGCCGTAGCCGACAATTCCGGCTGCCTTGTTGGAGAATTCCGCGTTCAGGTAGGACAGTGCGTTAGCCAGGGCCGGTGCGATCGAGTGGTTGTATTCGGGAGTGATGAAGACGTAGCCGTCGAATTCGGCGATCATAGCCGACCAGTTCTTCGTGGCTTCGTTCTGGTAGTTCTGGTACGCGGCCGGGAAGGCCTCGTCCAGCAGCGGCAGGTTGAAGTCGGCGATATCCACCAGTTCGTAGCTTGCGTCGTTGCGCGCCTGCGCCTGCTCCAGCACCCACTGCGCCACTGCGGCGTTATTGCGTCCTGGGCGGGTGGAACCGGTAATGATGGCGATCTTCAGCATGTTTCTACTTCCTTACGTGGCGGTACGCCCAACCATTATGGTTGACGCGTCATCAACTCTTGCTAAAAACAACATTACACGAGATAATTGATGTGTCAACAACTTTGCTGGCCTGCCCCGCAGCACTTAACGCTTCAGGAGAATAGAAAACATGGGAACCGAAAATACCCGCTGGCTCAACGACCGCGAGCAAGACCTCTGGCGGACCATTCGCGAGTTCCTCTGGCAGTTCCCCAGCGCCATGGATCGTCAGCTCACCCAGGACTCCGCCATGCAGTCCGGAGAATACTCGGTCCTCGCGGTACTATCCGAGGCCGAAGAGTCTTCCCTTCGCCCCGCCGAGATGGCCGAGGAGCTGCGCTGGGACCGCTCCCGGCTCTCGCACCTATTGCGCCGCATGGAGGCCAAGTCGCTGATTACCCGTTGCTCAGATGCCTCGGATCGCCGCGGCCACCAGATCGGGTTGTCCGAACTCGGCTGGCAGGTGATTCGCGAAGCGGCTCCGAAGCACGTTGAGTTCATTCGCCAAACGCTGTTCGATTCGCTCACGCCAGCGGAGCATGCCGCCCTGGAGACTGCGTTGCCTAAAATTTTAGCCGCAATCGCACCGCACGCACCAACCACGCCGCTCTGCGACTAGCCGGGCTGCTGGGCGAACTCGCTATTGCGCACTAGGCGGGCAAATTTCCCGTCGAGCTTCACCAGCTGTTCAAAGGTCCCGGACTCGGCTATCCGCCCCTCGTCGAGCACCACGATCTGATCTGCGCGCAACACCGTGCTCAGCCGATGCGCAATCAGCAGCGTGGTGCGCCCGAAAGACAATCGATCCAGGGCCTGCTGCACCAGCGCCTCGGTCACCGTATCGAGGGCACTGGTTGCCTCGTCCAGGACGAGGAGCTTCGGGCTGCGCAGCATGGTGCGTGCGATCGCGAGCCGCTGCTGTTCGCCGCCGGAGAAACGGTGGCCGCGTTGACCGACGCGGGTATCCAGCCCTTCGGGCAACCCGCGAATCAGCTCCGCAATCTGCGCCGCCTCCAAGGCTTGCCACAATTGCCCCTCGCTGGCGTGCGGCGCGGCCCAGAGCAGGTTCTCGCGCACACTGGTATGGAGCAGATAGCTTTCCTGCGCCACCACGGAGACCACCGCGGCGATCTCTTGTGGCTTCACCTCGCGAAGATCTACGCCGTCCAAGGTGACACTGCCAGAGCTCGGATCCAAGAGCCGCGGCAGCAGCGAGCCCAGCGTTGATTTGCCCGAACCGGTGGCGCCCACAATGGCAGTGACGGTACCGGCCGCTAGCTTGAGGTTGAGCTCCCGCAAGGTGTCGGTGCGCGCCCCGGGATAGCGGAAGCTCACATCCTTGAGCTCCAGTTCTCCGCGCACCTCGCTGGCCACGAGCTGGCGCGGGTTATGCGGGACCGGGAGCGCCTGATCGGCATCGAGGTATTCAAAGACCCGGCTGAATAGTGCCATCGCCGAGACCCACTGGATGGAGATGCTCATCAGCCCCAGCACCGGGCGGAAGATCCCTGCCTGCAGTCCGGTAAAGGCCACCAAGGTGCCGATGCTCATGCCATCCCCGGTGACCGGAAGACCGGCCACGATGTAGAGAACCGCTGGCACCGCGGCAAAGATGATCGACATCGCGGCCATGCGCCAACGACCGGCCAAAGCGCTACGCATCTCCAGATCGATGAGCTTCGAACTGGATTCGGTGAACTGCTCCGCGTCAAGCGTGCCGGTACCCATCACCTTGGCCAGGCGTACCCCGGAGATGCTCAAACGTTCTTCGATAATCGAGGTGAGCGTGGACATTTCCCGCTGCCGCGCTCCGGTGATCTTGCGCCGCAGCCTGGCGGTTTGCCTGGCCAGGATGATGGCCGGAGGCAGGACCACCAGCGAGATCAGGCTCAGCTTCCAGGAAATGGCGACCATCGCGCAAGCGGTGGCCACCACGGTGGTCAGGTTGGAGGCGATCGAAGTCGCCGAGTTGGTGATCACCGACTGCATCTGGCCGACGTCGTTGGTCAGCCGGGATTGCACCTCCCCGGAGCGGGAATTGGTGAAAAAGGCCAGGGACTGCTTCTGCAGGTGAGCGAACAGCCCGGTGCGCAATCCATGCATCACCTTCTGGCCCATCAGGGTCGCTCGCCACGTTTGAATCACGCCGAGCACCGCGTTGAGCAAGGCAATGAGGACCAGCCCGCCGGCCAGCGCCAGCAAGAGCTTGACGTTCTGCTCGGGAATAGCCACGTCGATGAGTTCACGAACGATAAATGGCTGCGCCAGCCCGATCAGCGACGAGGCGACGATCAGCAAGATCACCACGATGACGGTTTTCAGATGCGGGCGGAAAAGCCCAGCCACCCGCTGCAGCGAGACCGGATGCTCCGCCAGCCATTCCTTGTCCTGTTTTGCATCACCCGGGCGCCCACCGCCGCCGGGGCCACCCATTCCCATTGGAATCATGAGCACCTCCATTTATCTCTGTGTTCACAACCCAGAATAACAGAGGTTACCTCACTATGTGGTTCCATCTTGAGTTTGTCGGGAAGAACACCCTATTCTTTAACCATGCCTACCCAAGAGTCCGGCCCTGACTTGGTCGACCTGTTCAACCGCAGTTCGCGTTTGCTTCGCGGCAAGTGGCGCCATGCCCTCACGCCCTACGGCATCACCCCGCATCAAGTGCGAACGCTGATGTTGCTGGGACGCGAAGGAACCGAGGGTATGCGCAACTCGCAACTGGCCGAAAGGCTGCACATTGCCCCGCGCTCCACCACCGAGGTCATCGATCAGCTGGTCGCCAAGGAGCTGGCCACACGCACTGCGGATCCCGCCGATCGCCGCGCCAGCTTGATCACGCTGACCGCACAGGGCAGCGAGCTGTTGAAAATTCTGCATACCGAACGCAAGCAGAGCCACGAGGAATTCTTCGCGCCCCTCGGCGAGCAGGACCGCAGCGAGCTCACCCGGATACTGAGCCTGCTCGTTGCAGATGCTGCAGGCAGTCCGCGGTGCTAAGACACGGTCATTGAGCATGAAAGAGGGCGGTTTCCCACCGGACAAAAGTCGGCGGGGAAACCGCCCTCATCTTTAACTTCTTCGCCTAGTTTTCGGTCTTCCCGCGACGCCAGTACCCCATGAAGGCCACCTGCTTTCGGTCAATGCCTGCCTCGCGCACCAAGTAGCGGCGCAGGTCCTTGACCATGCCCGCCTCGCCGGCAATCCAGGCATAGAACGGTGCGGATTGCGCGGCTCCGGTTTCCCACAGGATCTGCGCATCCACGTCGATGTCCTCGGGATCCGCATCGGTATGCACCGCGCCGGCCGCCGGAATGGCCACCACATCGCGTACCGCCGCCGCAAGCAGCACCCCATGCTCGTTGGTGCCACGCGTCAGCCACTGCACCGATACTCCGGAGCGCGTGGAGGCACCCAGGATGTCGGTGGTCTCCGGAACCTCGATCAGGGCGTGGCCGGTCACATTGGATGGCAGCGCCTCGAGAATCGCGCAGATGGCCGGGGCCGCGGTCTCATCCCCGGCCAGCACCACGCGGCCGGCGCCGCCCGGACGGAATTCGATTCCCCCGTAGGTTTCATCGCTCAACGCCCGGTTCGGACCCAGCAGCAGCAGTTCGTCGCCGATCTGCGCCCGATCGGCGAATTCGGTCGCCGGGCCGCCGCGCAGGCGGCCATCGACAACCTCGCCATGCATCACAAAGTCGATATCCAGTTCGGCGGTATCCCCGAGGTTGTCGCGGTGCCCCATCTCCCGGAAGGCGCGCACCGTGTAGGTGCGCATATATCCGCGCGTCGCCGGGTCGATCGACAGCCAGCGGCGGTACCAGCCTTCCTGGTCCGCCGGGCTGGATAGGGCCCGTGGACGCAGCGCCGCGATCTGCGGGGTCAATGCCGAACCTCCGGCAGGCGGCAGCAGCAGCTTGATCCGCATATCCAGCGGGTGGCTGTTCGTTCCGAAGTGCGCCAGGTCGGCGCCGCCGATGGTGATCCTCCGGAAGGAAGGCGCCAGATCCTGGGTGCGCAATACGGTGCACTGGTAGGCCAGGGTTGCCAGATGCTCGGAGCCCGGACGCATCCGCGTCTCCTGCGCGGCCTCCGGTTCGGGGGCCGCAGGCTTCGGCGGTTGCGCCGCCGGCTTAGGGGCCCGGGCACTCTCCGCGGAGCGCACGATCCCCTGTGCGGCCAGCACGTTTTCGGTGCGCAGCACGCGGTGGCGGCCGATGGGCAGCACCAGCGGGGTGCCGGCTACCGGGTCCGGGATCACCCGGCTGGGCATGCCGAACACGTCCTTGACGGTGCGCTCGGTCACCACGTCGTTGGGGTGGCCGGCGGCGTAGATCTTTCCCCCGCGCAGGGCCACGAGGTGATCGGCATAGCGCGCGGCGAGGTTCAGGTCATGGAGCACAATCACCACGGTGATTCCCCGGGTGCGGTTCAGCTCGCTGATCACGTCCAGCACTTCGAGCTGGTGGGCTACGTCCAGGAAGGTGGTGGGTTCATCGAGCAGCAGCAGCTCGGTCTCCTGGGCCAGGGCCATGGCGATCCACACGCGTTGGCGCTGTCCGCCGGAGAGCTCGTCCACCGCGCGGTCCGCCAGCTCCATGGTGCCGGTCAGGTCCAGGGCGCGGTTCACCGCCGCCTCATCTTCGGGGCCGAAGCGCTTGAACAGCCCCTGATGCGGGTAGCGGCCGCGGCTGATGAGCTCGCGGGCGGTAATTCCGTCCGGCGCGGTGGGCGACTGCGGAAGCAGCCCGAGCGTCCGGGCTACCTCCTTGGCCGGGCGCGTGTGGATGTCCTGCCCGTCGAGCAGCACCTGGCCACCGGCCGGGCGCATCAGACGCGACAGCGCCCGCAGCAGGGTGGACTTGCCGCAGCCGTTGGCCCCGACAACGATGCTCACCTGCCCGGTGGGGATATCCAGGGACAGCTCGTCCACGATAGTGACCTTGTCATAGGCCAGAGTCAGATCGGTTGCCTGGAGTTGGGCCATGGGTTATCCCCCGCTTCCTGTTGAGTTGGAACGCACCAGCACCCAGATCAGGAATGGTGCGCCGAATGCACCGGTGATGACGCCCACCGGCAGCGACAAATCCGAAAACAGATTTGCGGCGAAAAAGTTTGCAACGACCACAATGACCGCTCCGGTCAGCCCGGCGAGCCAGATATTCATTGCCCCGCGAGTCAGCGCGGCGGTGATCGGGCCGGCGAGAAACGCGACAAAGGCCAGCGGCCCGGTGACCGCAATGGGGATGGCGCCAAATGCCACGGCCACGAACACCAGCAAGATCCGCGCCCTGGAAACGTTCAGGCCCAGCGCCGCGGCCGCATCGTCTCCGAGTTCCAGCAGCTTCAGCTGCCGCACCACCACCGGAAGCAAGCAGAGCGCCAGGATTCCCAGGGATACCAGCAGGATCGTGGCACGTTCCCAGGTGCTCGGCGCGAGCGACCCGGTCAGCCAGCGCATCGCGTCTCCGGCGGTGTTCAGCTGGGCCTGGGTGAGCAGGTACTGGATGATTGCCTGCAGCATCGCACCGATGGCCAGACCGGCCAGGATGAGCCGGGAACCGGTGCGCTTGCCCGAAGCCGACAGCCAGTAGATCAGAGCCGCCACGGCCAGGCCGCCGGCCAGCGCGGCGGCATTCAGCTGCCAGCCGGTGGTGCCGAAGTAGATCAGCGCCACGATGGCGCCAGCGGCCGCCCCGTAGCCCACCCCGATCACGTCCGGGCTCGCCAGCGGATTGGCAAGCCAGCGTTGGAAGAGCGAACCGGAAATTCCCAGCCCGGCCCCGGCGAGGGCACCCACCGCAATGCGCGGCAACCGGTCCTCCAGCAGGATGAAGCTGGTTCCGGGCACCGTTTCACCGGAAAAGACCGCGAAGATCTCTTCGGCCGGCAGCCTGTCCCGGCCCCAGAAAATATAGGCTACGGAGGCTGCGGCGAAAGCCAGGAGCAGCCAGAGCACGCTGGAGAGCACTCGTTGCTTGCGCCGGGCGGGCAGCACGCTTTGTACTGGTGCCATTACAGGGTCACCGACTTCATGCCGCTGCGCATCATGATAATGAATAGCGGCGCTCCAAGAATTGCGCACATCACCCCGACCTGGATTTCTCCCGGCGGATTGATCACCCGCCCCAAGGTGTCAGCGACCAGCAGCAGGATCGGCCCGGCGATGAGGCTCGCCGGCATCAGCCACCGGTAGTCCGACCCGACCAGCAGCCGCACCGCGTGCGGAATCATCAGCCCGACAAAGGCAATGGGCCCGGCCACCGCGGTGGCGGTTCCCACCAGCAAGACGATGCCCACCGACCCGAGGACTCGCGCCCGTCCCAGCCGGAAGCCCAGCGCGGTCGCCGAATCGTCGCCCATGGCCACCGCGTTGGAGACCCGCGCGGTGCCCAGCACGATCAACGCACCGGCGGCAACAACCGGGATGACCAGCAGATAGGTCTCCACGCCCCGGGCCGCCAGCGTGCCGATTTGCCAGAAGCGGAACTCGTCCAGGGCCAGGGTCGAAACCATCAGCACCGCGCTGGTCACCGCGGTGAAACCCACCGAGAGGGCCGCGCCGGACAGGGCCAGCTTGATCGGGGTGGCGCCCTCGCGACCCACGCTGGCCACCACATAGACCAGGGCCATCACCACCGCGGCACCGAGGAAGGCGGCGATCATGGTGCCGGTCAGGGAGGTCATTCCAAAGAAGGCGATCCCCGTTACGACCGCTAGCGCCGCGCCGGCGTTCAGCCCGAGGATTCCCGAGTCCGCCAGCGGGTTGCGGGTCAACCCCTGCATGGCGGCGCCGGAGAGTCCAAGCGCCGCGCCAACAACAATTCCGCCCACCGTCCGGGCGATGCGCGAGTGCACGACCACATGGTCCGAGATGCCGTCATCGAAGTTTGCCAAAGAATCCGCGAGGGTCGCCAGCGGAACCGGTCGCGCCCCAAAAATCAGCGAGGCGATCACCGCAATCCCCAGCACGGCCAGCAGGCCCAGGCAGGCGGCAATCTTACGCCCCAGCTTCATCTTCGGCGCGCTGCTGCGCTTGGTACTTTCGGTGGCCGTCATTGCTTCCTACACTCGTTGTCATGGAACATCTTGCTTTTCCCACCGTTTTGTCCCCCGGTATTGCCGTGCTGCGCGCGGACAACCCCTCGGAAATGACCTTGGAGGGGACAAATACCTATCTGCTCTTCGACCCGCAGACCACCGAGCTGAGCCACGACACCGAAGTCCTCGTGCTGGATCCGGGTCCCGACATGCCAGCGCATCTGCACGCGCTGGCGGCCTTTGATGTCCAAATGATTTTGTTGACGCACCGGCATGGGGATCATTCCGGCGGAATCCCGCTGCTCCATGAGCTGACCGGAGCACCGGTGCGGGCCCGGCTCGCCGAATTCTGCCGCAACGCCGAACCCTTGAGCGATGGCGAGCGGCTCGAATACTGCGCAACCACCCTGCGCGTGCTCTTCACCCCGGGCCACACCTCGGACTCGGTGTGCTTTGTCCGTGAAGGCCAGCAAGGTGCGTTGTTCACCGGAGATACCGTGCTCGGCCGCGGAACCACTATTCTTGAGCATCCCGATGGAACGCTGGCCGACTACCTGGACTCCTTGGCGCGGCTTTCGGCCTTGGCGGACATGCCGCTGCATCCGGCCCATGGCGAGCAGCATACTGGCTCGCATAAATTGCTGAACGCCTACCGGGAGCACCGCGAGTCTCGTCTGGAGCAAGTGCGCGGCGCCCTGGTGAAACTCGGCAAGGCCGGGGCAGACGCCGAACCAGCGGAGTTGCTGGATCTTGTCTACCCCGACCTGGATCCGCGTCTGGCTGGCGCGGCTAGCAGTTCCCTGGAAGCGCAATTGCACTACTTGGCGATGAATTCTTAAGGCTTACTTGGCCGCGTTCTCTGCGGCCTTGGCGATGGTGGGCACCACGTTGTCGATTGCCCATTCGATGGACAGCGGGGAGGCCGCCGAAACCGAGAGAACTGCCTGATCATCACCGAGGATCGCTACCGCATCGGTAGCTGCCGCAGGAAGCTGGCCGTAGAGCTTGTTGCTCTTGACCACGTCGTCGATGTCGTCCCCGGCGAGCGCCGAGGCAAAGACAACGTCTGCCTCCAATTCGTTGGCGCGCTCCGGGGACCACTCGAAGAAGAACGCGTCCTTGGGGGTGTTCTCGGTGACGATCTCGGCCTGCTTCATGCCCAAGGAGGTCAGGAAACGCGGGCGGTTGTCCCCCGTGGCGTAGACATACATGGTCTTCGGACTGGAGAGATCGATCGAAGCGAATGTCGCGTCTTTCAGCGCAGGGAACTTGTCCGCCTGCGCCGACAGTTCGCCTTCCAGATCCGAGACCAGCTTCTCGGCTTGCTCGCTCTTGCCCAGCAGGTCGCCGGCCGCTTCGGTGGTGTCCTGCCAGCTGGTGAGGTAGTTGGCCTTCAGCGGTCCCACGGTGGGGGCGATCTTGGAGAGCTTGTCGTATTGCTCCTGGGTCAGTCCCGAGTAGGCCGCGAAGATCACGTCTGGCTTGGAGCGGGCAATCTCGTCGAAGTTCACCCCGTCCGCGATGTCGTACTGGGTCGGAGCCTTTTCCGAGCCGATGGAAGCGCCCAGCTCTTCAAGCTTCGCGTCCTTCCAATCGGTCGAGTTGTTGTCGTTCTGCCCGTAAGCATCGATATCCATGCCCACCGGAACGGTGCCCAGCGCCAGCAGCGCGTCCGCGTTGACCCATGAAATGGTTGCTACCTTGGTTGGCTTCTTGGTGATCTCGGTTTCGCCGTAGATGTGCTCAATGCTCACCGGAGCGTAGCTCGCCTCCGCGGTCGCCGAGGCGGTGGGTTCCGAAGAAGAAGCTGAGCCACAGGCGCTGAGGCCGAGTGCCAGAATTGCGGAGGATGCTGCCAGCAGGCCAGCACGGCGCGAAATGTTCATGGGTCATAATCCAGACGTAGCGAGTTGTCATGAGATAGCGGTTACTTAGGTTAGCCTATGCGAACCGCATGCAACATTACGCTGATTGCGATTCAATACGCAACACGAAGGACATGTAATCCACGTCTCTTTGCGCGGAATCGCTTTAGCGGCACCTAATATTTCCCCGGTTCATTAGTCACGATGCGAAGCCGCCAGCAACAACCGGCGAGGATCTGCAATATTAAGCGACATCCTGATCATCAGCAGCCCGGCCGCCAGCACCGCCAGCACCGTGCCCACGGTCAGCGGTTTCATCAGCAGCGCCAGCGAGGCAAAAGGCAGCACCAGCACCACGGATGCCACCGTGAAGCCGATCGCCACGGTGAGTGCCGGAATCATCAGGCTTTTCACCCGGGCCGCGTTGATCACCCCCAGGTCCATCCCCAGCTTGCTCAGCCCGGAATACAGCTCTTCGCGGTCCAAGGTCCCTGCGCACTGGCTGATGGCCGCCGAGATCGCGACGCAAATCAGGGCCAGGCCGAGCGTCACCAGCACGCCGGTGAGCACATCCGTGCCGAGATAGTCTTCCCAGGTACCGGTCCTCTGGGCATCCCCGAAGTCGAACATGGCCGCCCCGGTTCCGCCGATCACCGCCACGAAGGAGGCCATGGCCACCCCGGAGACCTGGCGCCAGGCGGCCACCGGAGATTCCAGGATCATCCGGGCCGCCAGCAGCTGCTCGGCGCTGGTGGCCGTCTTCAGCTTCGAGGTGCCCACCTTGGCCACCAGCCACGGCCCAATGAGGTTCAGCGCCAGCAAGCCCAGCGCGAATCCGCCGATGATGACCGCGATCAGCACGCCCAGGCCAACCGGCAGCAACCCCACGTTGCTGAACAGCGTATACAGCACCACGATGCTTCCGACCGCAATGACCGCGCGCAGCCAGCTAGGCACCGGGGCCACGCGCCGGGTCGCCACGGCGAGCGGGGTGATCACCAGCTTGCGCAGTCCGGCCAGCGCGCTGAGCACCGAAAGCAGCACCACGGCCAATACCGCCAAGGCCGCGGCACCGGCCGGCAGGAAGATCCCCGTGCCGATGGCTTGGCCCTGGAAGGGGACCCGCGCCACGGCCGGAGCCAGCGCAAGATACAGCAGCACTCCGGCCAGGGCGCCGACCAGCGCGGTCACCGCCGCCTGGATGACCGCCACGGCGCGCACCTGGAATCCGGTGGCCCCCAGCAGTCGCAGGGAGGACAAGGCCCGGTCCTGGGCCCGCGCCGAAAGCTTGGCGGCCGAGGAACCCAGCACGAGCAAGGGAACGATCAGCAGCACCAAGGCGAACGCCGCCAGTGGCACATAGAAGCTTTGCGCATCGCCGTCCAGCTTGGTGAAGGACCAGGCTCCGCCGAGCACGATGAGCACCATGGCGCTGACCATCGTATAGGCACCTGCGGTGAGCAGCTGCGGGGTGCGGCTGGCGCTGGTGGGCCGCCCCAGCAGCCACGCCATATGCAGGATATTCATGAGCGGTTCCCTTCAACCAGCGCATCATCTGCGGTGATCTTTCCATCGTGCAGCGTCAGCACGCGATCGCAGCGCGCGGCCACCTGCCGGTCATGGGTGACCATCACCAGGGTCTTCCCTGCCCCGACGGTGCAGCGCAGCAAGGTGTCCAGCACCTCGGTGCCGGTGACCGAATCCAGGGCACCGGTCGGCTCGTCGGCAAAGACCACGCTGGCCCCGGTGACCTGGGCGCGGGCGATCGCCACACGCTGGGATTGGCCGCCGGAGAGCTGGCCGATGCGGCGCTGCTCCATTCCGGCCAGACCCAATTGCTGCAAGGCGTCCACGGCGCGCGCGATTGCTGCGCCGCGTGGCACGCCATTGATCATCAGGGCCATGGCCACGTTTTCCTCGGCCGTGAGCTCGGGAATCAGCAGGCCCGACTGGAAGACGAATCCGAACGCCTCGCGGCGCAGCTTGGTGCGCGCGGCGTCCTTGAGCTGCTCGACCTGTATTGGCCCCTGGCCGGGAAGGTTGAGTGTCACCGTGCCTGAGTCCGGCAATTCGATGCCGGCCAGAGCATGGAGCAAAGTGGACTTCCCCGAACCCGAGGGGCCCATAATGGCCACCGCGGTCCCGAGTTCCAGGGCAACATCGATGCCGTCCAGCGCGTGCGTGGTGCCATAGCTGCGGGTGAGCCCTCTGGCCGAAATAAGTAGGTTGGAAACCCTCGAGTTCTGAAGCATATTCCAATGTTCCCAAGTCCGCCCGCTGGGCGCCTCGGAGCGCCGATGGAGTTCTTGGTGGGCGATCTCATCCCGCGGTAGGAGCCAGCTCACCGCGTTCGGGGCCATTTCGCAGTAGGCTCGAAGGCGATGAAGCTTGAACTGTATACCCAGCCTTTCTGCGCCCCGTGCGTGCGGACCCGGCAGGTAGTCCTGCGCGCCGCGAAACTGCTTCCGCAGCTGGCCGTCGAAGAAATCGATGTGGTCGAACAGGTCGCCCGCGGCCAGGAAATGGGTGTGACTTCAACACCCGTGATCCGTTTGCTCGCCAACGGCGAAGAGAAGTTCCGGGGCAACGACACCCCAACGCTGCAGCAATTATTAGCGGCCATCGCCCACGTCAGCGACTAGGCTCACGCACCGTCGCCAGCGATGCTGCACCGGTTCGGGCCCTTTATGGGGAACAATGGATCAGGTGACTAGCGTGCCTCGGATTGACCATGAATGCCTCCAACGAGTGTTGGCAGATTCCACCAACCGCATCGAATGGTTGCGGGCACGGGCACAGGGCATCACCGCCACCGACGTCGCGAAGCTCTCCACGGAGAAGTCCATCCGCAACGCGGCCTGGGACAAGCTCTATGGCTCGGGGTTCTCCGGAAATACCTACACCGATCACGGACGGCGCCGCGAACCGGTGATCGCCGCCTGGGTGCAGGAGAACTTCAACATCTTCCCGTCCTCCCAGCTTTTCCATGCGCAGCATTCCCGGCTGCACCTGGCAACCCCCGACGGCTTGGGATTCGACGAGGACGGTTCTCCGGTGCTCGCCGAAATCAAGACCACCAATAAGCCGTTTAAGAAGATTCCGAAGAACTACCTGCGCCAGGTGCTCTGGCAGCAGCATGTCATCGGCGCGCAGCGGACCTTATTCGTCTGGGAACAGCACCATAACTTCGTCCCGGTGCAGGCCGTCCCCGAGTTCATCTGGATCGAACGCGACGATTCGATGATCCAGGACCTCATCGACAAGGCCGAACTGCTCATCCAGGCCTTGCGCGAGTCGACCTCCCGCGAGCAGCAGTACCTCGACTACGGCCCGGCGGCGCTGCGCCTCTGAGCCGGCGCCCGCACTACATATTCGGGTTTTGCATGGTGCGCGGATCCGGCAGGCATTCCGGGTAGCCCTGCACCAGCTCGCTCAAGAGCTTCTCGCGCAGCATATTGCGCAGGTTCCACAGGTCCCCCGGGTCCCTGGAAGATAAATAAATGGTCACCGTTTGCAACCCGCCGTAGGTATCGGTCACAAGCAGGCTGTTAGTTCGTCCGTCCCACCAATCCGAGGATTCAAGCAATTCGGTGGTGCGGGTACGGAGGTATTCGATCGGTGCGTTGAGCTTCAGTTGCAGGGTGATATTTCCGTCGATTTCGGTGCTGCGCCGCGACCAGTTCTCAAATGGCGTGGTGGTGAAGTAGGTCGAGGGCAGGATCATGCGGCGACCGTCGATCAGGAGCACCACCACATAGGTCAGCGTGATTTCCTCTACCGTGCCGCGTTCGGCTTCCACCACCACGATGTCATCCACGCGGACCGAATCGGTAAAGGCAATCTGCAGCCCGGCGAACACGTTGGCCAGCGAGGACTGCACGGCCAGGCCGACAACCACCGAGGCCAGGCCGGCTGAGGCAAGAATACCTGCGCCCAACGCCCTGACCTGCTCGATTGTCAGCAGCACGGCGGCTACCGCGATGATGCACAAAACCGCTATCAGCACGCGGCGCAGCAGTCCCACCTGGGTCTGCACCTTGGCCAGCCGGCGGCCCGGGCCGAAGCGGCTTCGGATTCTTGCCAGCACTACCTCTTCGACGATCTTCACCAGCACAATAATCAGCCAGGTGAGGAAGAAGACCAGGCAGATCAGCAGCGCAAACTGCCAGAACTTGTAGCCCGCGGCTTCCCGCTGGAAGGCAAGGATCGAGGTTTTGAGGATGATCGAAGCGAAGGTGCCGAAGATCGGAATCCGCGCGCCCTTGACGTTGATCTCCCCGAGCCCGGTGCGTTGGAAAATGCGGTGGGTCAGCCCGCTGATCACGAAGGCGAGGATCGCGGCAATGGTTAATCCAACGGCGACAACCACCAGAAATTGCAACGATTCGGGTAGGAAGCGGGAAACTTCAATTACTTCGTCGACAGTGTCATCGATTGGTGCGGATGGGCTTGGCAACATCCTTCAAGCATGTCACAAGACCCTAGCCGAAGGCTGTGCGACACCTTGGGTAAACCCCGCAGAGCCCGCACGCATTACGGAAGCGCACCAGATGAATTCCAGTTCGCTGCGGGCTATTGCACCTGGTTGGCGACGGGGCTTTAGTAGTCTCAAGGGCTCGAACCGGGCTCCAGGGCGCAATCGATAGAAAGCCGGTGGTCCACATGCGCCGCACCAAACTCGGATTACTCACAGCGCTCACTGCAGCAACGATGCTCTCGGTGGCTCCCGTGGCGGCAGCCGCCCCGGCCGCTAGCCCAGCGATCGCTTGCGAAACCGTATATTGGGGTTCTTTGGCCAAAACCTCAACCAGCTCAACTACGTCGTCGATGACGAATATCCGTACCGGACGCCACACCTGCTTTGACCGGATGGTCCTGGACCTCAGCGGTACTCCGGCCGGCTACTCGGTGAAATACGTCAGCGCGCTGACCGGTATTGGCTCGGGGCAGGAAGTGAGCACCACAGGCGGAGCTCGACTGGAAATTCTGTTGAAGGCCGGGGCCAGCCCGAGCTACAACCCGGGCGCCACCGTCAAGACGCTGAACTATCAGACCTTCCGCCAGCAAGTTTGGCTGGGAAGTTTTGAAGGCCAAACCAAGGTCGGAATCTCCACGCGGGCACGCCTGCCCATGAGGGCCTTCGTCCTCTCCGGCACGGATCAGGGATCGCGATTGGTGATCGATGTAGCCCACTATTGGTACTAACCTGTGCCCGCGCTATGAGCCTGCCGTCATGACGGGTGCAAGCGCGTAACACCGTGTCAACCTGCTGAATAATGTGCCACGATGCTTATATGTATCGCACATTTGCTTATCAGCAGGTTGACGTTTTTGCCCCCACTGCTTTCAATGGCAATGGGCTCGGCGTTGTCTTTGAGGCAGATCAATTGGACTCCGAGCAGATGCAGCGCTTTGCCCAGTGGCTGAATCTTTCCGAGACCGTCTTCTTCGTTTCCCCCAGCAACGCCGAAGCCGACTACGCGATTCGCATTTTCACCCCGACCACCGAACTGCCCTTTGCCGGCCACCCAACTCTTGGGGCCGCGCACGCCTGGATCGAGGCGGGCGGTGAGGCCAGCCCGAACGGGCATCTGATCCAGCAATGCGATGCAGGGCTGATCCAGGTGCGGATCGAGCGCGAGGCCGGCGCAGACCATGCACGCCGCCTCGCCTTCCTCGCTCCCCCGCTGACGCGCAGCGGTCCGCTGGAAGCTGACGTGCTGCAGTGGGCGATCTCCGGGCTGGGGATCAACGCAGAAGACGTCATCGCGCACCAGTGGCTGGTCAACGGCCCCCACCATGCGGGGCTGGTGTTGCGCGACGCCGACCTGGTGCTGGGGATCGAACCGGATTACGCAGCCTTGGACGGCTTGGAGCTTGGAGTCATTGGCCCGTATACCGCGTCAAGCGTGGCCCAGGGCGTCTGGCAGCCTCACGCCACCGTGCTGCCGCGGATCTCCGGAACCCGCGAAGAATTGCGTCCCCTGGACTACTCCGATCAGACGCGTTCGGAGGAGCGCTTCGGCTCGGTGGTGCTGCAGCCTCCGGCAGACTTCGAGGTTCGGGCCTTCGTTCCGGGCGAAGCCATCCAAGAGGACCCGGCGACCGGTTCGCTCAATGCCGGGTTTGGCGTGTGGCTGACTAAATCCGGCCTTGCCCCGCAGCGCTACACGGTGCGCCAGGGAACGCGTGTGGGCCGTGAAGCCATCTTGCATATCGAGGCGACCGAATACGGGGTTTGGGTCAGTGGCGATGTGACCACCCGCATCGATGGCACTGTGAGCTTCGACTGATTCCGGGGCCGAGCCCACCGCGCTATTTTAGTTTCACCCTGCAAGCATTATTCTTGGTCAGTGCCAAAAATTGTGAGCCCCGAAGCAGACTTTGATCGAAAAACCGCATGGAGCGCCCTCTGGGCTCTGGTCATTGGTTTTTTCATGATCCTGTTGGACACCACCATCGTGTCCACGGCCATGCCCGCGATCATGGAATCCCTGGATGCAGACATCTCGGGGATCTTGTGGATCAACAGTGCCTATCTGCTGACCTTCGCGGTGCCGCTGCTGATCACCGGCCGTCTGGGTGACCGTTTTGGTCCGCGCAATATCTACCTGATCGGGTTGCTGGTTTTCGCGCTCGCCTCCCTCTGGTGCGGGCTGTCTACCTCACTGGCCTCGCTGACCTTTGCACGAGCGGTCCAGGGCCTGGGCGCGGCACTGATCTCACCCCAGGCAATGACGCTGATTACCAGGCTCTTCCCGTACCAGCACCGCGGAGCTGCGATGGGCTTATGGGGCGCGGTGGCCGGTATCGCCACCTTGGTCGGCCCGATTGCCGGCGGGCTGCTGGTGGATTCCATCGGCTGGCAATGGATCTTCTTCATCAACCTGCCCATTGCGGTCCTCAGCTTCATCATGCTGCTGAAATTCGTGCCCCGCTTGGCACCGCAGGCGCACTCCTTCGATTGGGTCGGAGTGCTGCTTTCGGCGGTTGCCATGTTTGCGCTGGTCTTTGGCATCCAGGAGGGCGAGGCGACGAATTGGGAACCGTTTATCGGCCCGCTATCCTCCTGGCATCTGATCTCTCTGGGCATAGTCCTCTTTGGCGTCTTCATCTGGTGGCAATCGAAAACGGCCAAGGAACCTCTGGTTCCGCTGCGCCTGTTCGCCGTTCGCAATTTCTCGTTGGCGAATCTCGCCATTAGCTGCATGGGCCTGAGCATCGCGACCATGAGCCTGCCGATGGTGTTCTTCTTGCAAAATGTGCGAGGCTTGACCCCCACGCAGTCGGCCTTGATGATCTCGCCGATGGCCATTGTGGCGATCTTTGCCGCACCGGTGCTGGGCAAGACGGTTAATAGGCTCAATCCGCGCACCCTTGCGGTTCCCGGTTTTGCACTGCTCGGTGGAGCGACAGTGGTGTACGCCTTCATGATGCATGCCGAGACACCGCTGTGGACCTTGCTGGTCCCTTCTACCGTGCAGGGCCTTGGCTCCGCGATGATCTGGCCCTCGCTTTCGCTGGCCGCGACGAAGGATCTGACCCCGCGCGACGCCGGAGCCGGTTCGGGCATTTATAACACCACTCGGCAGATCGGCTCGGTGCTCGGTTCGGCGCTGATCGCCGTGATGATGGAATCGCGCGTTTCCGCACAGATCCTCAAGGTCCGGGCCCAGGGCGCCGACGCGATAGACGAGGCCACCGCGGTGGGCTTGGGCCAGGCCCTCATGCTGCCCGGCCTGGTGGCCATCGCCGCGGTCCTGGTCGTTGCGTTCTTGAATTCCGCAGAAAAGAAACCGGCCGGCTAGCCATCCAAGGCAATAAAAACAGGTGCGACTCCGCATTTTTTACGCGGAGCCACACCTGTTTCAGGTCCTGAGGAAACTTATGCGGACTGGTCCGGCTTATCTTCGCCCTTGGCTTTCTCGACCGTCTCGCCAATCTTTTCCTGCGCGTCGGCAGCGAGGTCCTTCACATTCTCCGTGGCGTCGGCAGCAAACTCTTTGACGTTCTCGGATGCATCACCAGCGAATTCCTTGACGTTCTCGGATGCATCACCAGCAAATTCCTTGACGTTTTCGACTGCTTCGCCCAGCTTCTTTTTTGCGTTATCCAAGAAACCCATGGGTTCTCCTCTTGTTAGGAACTTGATAGTGACTACTGAAAACCTGCAACCCTAAGTCAAACTTACGTCGAACCCAATGCTCTGCTCAATAGCTTGAGAGTACTACTTCTTTTTCTTGGCCTGCTTGACTGCGCGGCGGCCAAAGATCAAGGCCACGGCGATGCCGGCAAGCCAGACATCCTTCGCCAGGGCCGTACCGTCGCTCGTTGGGCGAATGCCATCGGATTCGGTCATTCCCGGAGTACGCAGGTAGGAAGACAGCAGAACACCCGAGAAGGCCCCGAGACCCATGCCGGCCAGGCGCGAGGGAATGATGGGCAACAGCAAGGCGCTGCCCAGCGCGATTTCGGATACCGAGACCGCCTTGCCGAATGCTGCAGGCTCCAACTCGCCCAGCTGAGGAATGCCGTTGGAGGCAAGCTGCTGCAGTCCGGCGGCGCTAGCCTCATCGATGCGCAGCTTGTTGATTCCGCTGTTGAGAATGAATGCGCCACTGACCAAACGTAGAGCGGCGTTTGCGATAGAGATTCCCATGGGCCCTCACTTCTCTTCCAAGTTGTTTTGCGGCCACACTCCTGAAATGAGTGGCCTTAGACCTCAGCGTAGTCACCCCGGGGAATGATCACAATCATTTAGTCCCGTGAGCCGGAGCTGAAAAGTGGAAACATGCTAAATTCAAGAATCATGATCTCTTCATCCGCCGTACCTTCAGCAGCCCTGGACCTCCTCATCACCCAAGGGTTCGACACGACAAGTGTCGACGAGCTCGCGGCGACCGCCGGAATGTCGCGCTCCACGTTCTTCCGCCGTTTCGGCTCCAAGGAAAACATGGTGTTCGCGGATCAGGAAATGATCATCACCCACATCAAAACGACCCTCGCGGCCTCTTCGGTCAACGCAACCCAAACGCTGATCGATGCGGCGCATGTGGTCTTCGACCAGTACACCATGAATCCCGAAGCGGCGCAGTTGCGCCACCGCCTGCTGTCTTCGGTGCCCTCGCTGCGGGAACGCGAACTAGTTTCCACCCATCGCTATGAGCGGGCCTTCTACGATTTCCTTTCCGCCCGGGAGCTTGCCGCCAGCGCCCCGCACCGAGCCCTCTGCCTGGGCATCAGTGCCGGATTGGTCGCCATCCACAATGACCACCTGCGGTTGTGGCTGCGCGACCCTTCGGCCACCGACAGGGAGCGCCTGGCCGGGGATGTGCGTTTATTCCTGGACCGCTTCGCCGACTTGCTCGATCCGGGCAATGCTCCGAAGTCCTCGGCCAGGTCACCTCGGGTGGTGGTGTCGGTGCTCGACGAAGGCAGCGATGAGCAGACCGTGCTTGATGCGGTGGCCAAAGCCCTGCGTGAACACAAGCAGTGACACCTAGTTTCTTGACATGACACTGCGTTCCATTAGGCTGGTTGAAGAATAGTTTTTGACCTTCCGCTAAGGAGCGCACCCAAATGACCCAGCAGCACACCGAATTCGAGTTTCCCACCGGTGTTGTGGAGCCCGAGTACGACCTCTGGGCAGACGGGGTAGATATCGACCCCACCGGAGTGCTGGCCGAGGTCGATCCGGCCGACGCCGAATGGCGTGCTAGGGCCCGCAAGTTCATCCTCGAAGAGGTCAAGGACGACATCCACGAATACTGGGACAAGGCAGACTACCCGGTGCATCTGATCAAGAAGCTCGGCGATTACGGCCTGCTGCGCGATGGCCTGGACGTGGACGGGCTGCCTTCCATGAGCCCCATGGCCGCCGGACTGATCAATCTGGAAATGGCCCGTGGGGATGGCTCGGTGGCCACCATCGTGGGCGTCCAGGGCGGGCTGGCGCTGCGCTCGATCATGTACTGCGGCAGCCCGGAGCAGAAAGCCAAATACGGCCTGCCGATGCTCGCCGGGGAGCTTCCCGGCTCTTTCGCACTGACCGAGCCAACCCACGGCTCGGACTCGGTTGGCTTGGAAACCCGCGCGCATCGGGTTGCGGGCGGCTATGTGCTCAACGGTGAGAAGAAGTGGATTGGCAACGGCTCCATCGGCGGCATCACCGTTATCTGGGCTCGCGACGACGAGGGCAACGTCCGCGGCTTCCTGGTCGATCAACAGACCGCGGGGTACAGCGCAACGACCATCAAGCACAAGCTCTCGCTACGCGCCATCTGGCAGGCGCATATCCGCTTGGACAACGTCTTCGTGGCCGACGCTGAGGTGCTTGAGGATTCGCACAGCTTCAAGGACACCGCACGGGTGCTGTTCGCCACCCGGCTGGGGGTCGCCTGGTCGGCCGTGGGCCATGCCACCGCCTGCTACGAATCCGCGGTGCTCTACGCCAAGCAGCGAATCCAATTCGGCCGCCCCCTGGCAGCTAGCCAGATCGTGCAGGAACGCTTGGCTCGGATGCAGTCCGAACTGGCGACCATCCAATTGCTCGCAGTGCAGTCCGCGAAACGCGAGGCCCGCGGCGAACTGACCGGTCCGCAGGCCTCGCTGGCCAAGTACACCGCCACGCGTACCGCGCGCCAGATCGCGTCGAATGCACGCGACCTGCTCGGCGGCAACGGCATCCTGACCAGCAACCGCGTGGCCCGCCATTTTGCCGACATCGAGGCCATCCACACCTATGAAGGCACCGAAACCGTGCAGGCGCTGCTGATGGGCCGCAACATCACCGGCATTTCGGCCTTCGCCTAACCCGCGATCCCGAAAATACGAGAACTTCGTTGGCCGGCACCGCATCAGCGGTGCCGGCCAACGAGGTTATTGCTGCTATTTTGAGCTTTCCCGGCGCAGACGATTTTTGGTGTAGGCCGTCGCCTGATGTTCCCACGGGTCTTCGGGCCAGGGATGCCGCGGATACTTGCCGCGCATTTCGGCGCGTACCTGCGCGTAGGGTCCGTTGAAGAAAGAGATGAGATCCTCGGTCACCGCAAGCGGACTGCCAGCCGGTGAAAGCAGATGGAACTGCACCGGAAGCATCCCGCGCACCAGCCGCGGGGATTCGCTAAGCCCGAAGCACTCCTGCAGCTTGACCGCCACCACCGCCGGACCGCCTTCATCCACCGGCGGATAGCCAATGCGAATCCGCGATCCGGACGGGACCTGCAAACGCTCGGGCACCAACGAGTCGAATTCGTGCGCATGCTGCCACGGCAACAGGGTGCGCAACGCGCCGACGAGGTCGACCTTCCCCGCGGGCTTCCCCGCGGCGATCTGCTCCAGGCCGGAGGCCAGCCACTGCTGCGCCGTCTGCACCAGCGTCGGCTCATCTACCGGCACAAAAGGCGCACCCAACAATCGGTAGGCCACAGCCATCCGGCGCCGCAGCGCTTCAAAGGCCGGCTGCTCGCCAAAGAGCGCCAGCGACTGCTCGCGCAATGCCGTTGCCGCCGCCTGCCGGCCGAGTTCCTTGGTGGCCTTGATCGGGTGGGCGGAAAGCTCGATGGCACCGAAGGACTCAACTTTGCGTGCCGAAATTTTCCCGTCCACCAGTTTCGCGCTCTCCGTGATCCGGTGCAGGTGGCCCAGCAGGCCGAGCACTTGTTCCCACTCGATACCCGCGGCGCGGCGGATCACCGCTCCGGTGCTGGTCCCGGCCCGGGTGACCTCGGTGATGGCCAAGAATTCATAATGGGCCAGATGGCTTCCGCCCGGCAGCGAAGCGCGTGTGCCCGAGGCCAGCAGGTAGTCATTGTCCTGGACCTTTCGTGCCACCCAGTGCGGGTAGGCCAAGGCGCAGACTCCGGCGAGCGCACCGTCAGGATCCACGGCCGGAACCTGCTCGGCGAGGCGTTCAAGGCGCTTGGCCTCTTGCACCCAGGCCCGGTGTCCCGGATGCGAAGGCCGGCGAATGGAGCTCAGCAGCTCGTTCAGATCGGCGTTGTCGATGCGTTCGGTGCTCGCCAACAGAGCGACAGCTTCCGCGGTGGGACGCGAGCCGAAATGCTCGGCCCCGGCCAGCAATGCGCGTGCGGTGCGCGGGTCGGCCGGGATCTTCACCATCCGTTCGCCCAGGGCGGTGATTTTTCCTTGCTCGTCCACCGCGTCCAAGCTGCGCAGCACCTCTTCGTCGGTGCGCATCGTGCCCGGCGGCGGCTCCTCCCACAGGGCGAGCCCTTCACCGCGCGGGGTACCCCAAGCGGCCAGAGAAAGCGCGGCCTGCACCAGGTCTCCGGTCTGCATCTCGGGGGCCGAATGAGCCGGTGCGGCCGCGAAGGACTTGGGATCAAGGGTGCGCACCACGGTTCCTGCCCCGAGCCGCCCGGCACGGCCGGCACGCTGCGTGGCCGCGGCACGGCTGGCGACAACCGTCACCAGGCCGCCAAAGCCACGTGCCGCGTCCCTGCGTGGTTCGCGCGCATAGCCGGCATCGATCACCAGGTGGACACACGGTACGGTCAGCGAGGATTCGGCGATCGAGGTGGAAACGATAATTCGCGGTCCCTGTGCAGCCGAAGGCTCGCTGAGCACCTCGTCTTGGGCCTTGGTGGGGATCTGCGAATGCAGTGCAAAGGCTTGGATGCCCGAGGCCCCGATCTGGGCACAGACCCGGTCAACCTCGCGTGCTCCGGGAACGAAGACCAAGGTATCTACCGTTGCCTTGGTACCGTGGTTTTGCTGGCGCGAATGCTTCACCGCCACCTGAGCGACATGGCGCAGGTACTCGTCGCTCAACCCGCGCTCGGAGTTGCGCCTACCGGAAAAGCTGTCGAAGAGCTCGGCCACCTCGAATTGCGCGGTGTTGGCGGTGAGCACCGGGGCCGGGGTCTGCCGGGCCAGCAGCTGCGACAGCTCTCGGGCTTGCAGGGTGGCGCTCATGACGATCAGGCTGAGATCCTCACGCAGTTCGCTGACCTGGTTGACCATGGCCAGCAAGAGGTCCGTGTCGATGGACCGTTCGTGGACCTCATCGATGATGACCGCGCTGACCCCCGCCAGGTCGGGGTCCCCTAGCAGCCGGCGGAGCATCAGGCCGGCGGTGACAAATTCAATCTGGGTGTCCGCGGAGCTTTGGCGTTCCCCGCGTACCGCAAAACCTACCCGGTCCCCCAGGGCCGAGCCATCGAGCTGGGCCAGGCGCCGGGCCGCGGCACGTGCCGCCACCCGGCGTGGCTGGGTGACGATAATTTTTCCGGTGAGTCCTTGTGCCGCCAGCGCCTCGGCCACCGTTGGTGGAACGATGGTGGTTTTGCCCGAGCCCGGTGGCGCTTGAATCACCAGCGGCTGGTTTGGATGGGCACGCAGCGCGGCGTGCAGTTCCGCGCGGCTGGGACCGAAGGCCAACCCCGCGGCGATGCGTTCAAGGTTGAAGGCTGCCCGGCTCATGCTCGCGGTGCCGTCCAGAAATTTTCGATCGCACTCACCACCGGTTCGATGGGGTAGAGCGTGCTGCCGTGGGTCCGCCCGGCCAGAGCCACCATGCGGGCGTTGGGCATGGCGCGAGCCATGATCTTGTTCTGGTCGAAGCGCGGCTGGTCGCGCGTGCCGATAAGCAGCAAGGTGGGAACCTTGATCTCAGGCAGCTGGTTCAGCGCGATATTCTGCACTGTTTCCGCTGCCTCATAGTAGGCGGCCAAGGCCAGCGGATCATTGGAAAGGAACGCAAACCTGGTCGCCGGATCCAGCCGTCCTCTGGTTTCCTGACCGGTCACAAACCCTTCGATGTCTCCCTGGCGCAGCACGTCGAGGTAGCCGGGGAAGAAGAGCTTGCCGATTTCCCCGTCGGTGATCTCGTAGGTGCCGCCGAGCATGGTTAAGGACAGCACGCGTTCGGGGCTCTGCATCGCCACCTGCAGCCCGCTGCGGGCGCCAAAGGAATAGCCGATGATATGTGCGGCGGCAATACCTAGATGATCGAGCACCGCATGGATGTCGCCGGCGATTTTCTCCATGGTGTAATCGGCGGCCCGGTGGGATTTCACCGATTTGCCATGGCCGCGCAGGTCCATGCGAATGGTGCGGCGGTTGCCGCCCAGCGCCTTGGTGTATCCCAGCCCGCGCCAGATCGAGCGGGATAGCGCCGACCCGTGCAGGAAAAGAATCGGCTCGCCCGCGGCACCGTCGTCATCAAAGAAGATCTCGGAATTATCTGCGGGGTTATTGATCATTGGCATACTAGCGATTAAATCCTGTTGGGGGCCAGCGGGCAATTTACGGCCGCGCGGTGCGGGCGGCGTTGCCGGTTTTCTATCGACATTGACCGGCAAAAGTATGACACTGAAGGTATGTGGTCGGCGGTTTGACCGCCCAGACACCTAGACCTGCGAGGGAAGGAGCATCATGAGCAACCATCCAGACGAAGAAGTCGGCGCCGAGACTCAAGAACAAGCCAAAGCTCACGTGAAGCACGATCATGACGAGGAGATGGTGGAGGAATGGGAAGACGAATCATTCCCTGCCTCCGACCCACCATCAAACTACTAGGCACGCTAAATCCTAGGAAGCGTTAACTTGGCACCCAGCTGGCGGTAAGTTTCCCCTCCTAGAGTGGTTATTACCTTCTCAAGGGTGCGAGTGAATTAGAAGAACCGGTCCGCGCGGACGTTACCTCCTTGACCCCGCGGATCGGTTCTTCATTTTAATCAGCTGCCCCGCTACTTGGTGAACTCGATGGTGGTGGCGCTGCTTGCCGCCACATCCAGCTGCAGCTTTCCTGCCGCATTCTTAGTCACGCCACTGCCCTTGGCGGCGAATGGCGCTATGGCCGTCAGCTCGGTGGCTTTTATGGCACCGTTGCCTGGGGCATGGATCTGTGCCGCCCGGGTGGCCTTGTATCCCTGAGGAACGTTCACCGTGACCGGGTTCTTCGAATTTTTCGCCGCATCGTTCTTGTTCACGACGGTGACCAGCACTCGGCCGTTTTTCGCCTTGACCGCGTAGCCCTGGAGGTTTTTGTCTCCGGAGAGCGTCGTTTTCATGAACTGGCTACCGATGCTCAAACGCGCCAAGCGCATGGCAAGATAGTTCGGCTGGGCCAGCACCTGCCCTGCACCCAGTTCCCCGGTGCCTTCTGCGGAGCAAACCACAGACATCGGTGCGCCTCCGCGGCAGGCTCCGAGCATCGAGTGCATGTTCATGCGCTCTACGCCCATGCTTGCGGTGTCAAAGATATGGTCCACCGTCCACAGCGCGCTCGCGTGCGTGCGGGAGGTGTTGTTTGTGCCCGGGCAGCTGGTTGAACCGGTCTCTTCCACCCACAGCGGCAGCTTCTTCGCTTCGGCCTTGTCCAAACCGATGCCAATCATCTTCTTGGCGCTATTGCTCACCACCGGGTCCAAGAGGTTCTGCCACTCTGGGCCGCGGCCGGGAATATTATCCGAGGAACAATCGTAGGTCGCGTAGTAATGCTGGGTCAGCGCGGTGGTGTTGGGCAGTTTTGCGTCGAGGAATGCGCTCATCCACGAACCGTCGAAGACTCCGGGACCAACGAGCGGAACCTCGGGTCCGGTCTCCTGGTCAATTTCCTTGGCATAGGCGCGCACCTGGGTGACAAACTTCTTCTCATTCCACTGGGAAGGTTCGCGTATCCGAAGTCCCGGGCGGGCATCATTGGTATACCCGTTGGGTTCGTTGCCAATGGAGATTCCCACCAGGTGATCACCGAAAATCTCTACTGCGTACTTGGCCATATCGGCCCCGCGCTTCGGGTCGTAGGTGCCAAGGGGGATGCCGATGGTCACCTTCGCGTCGATCTTCTCGACGGTTTTCATCACGCGTTCAAGGTCTTGTGGAGTAACCAGGGTCTTGCCCTTGGGAGCTTTTTCACCGGTGGAGGTCCAGAACATCTCCCGATCCAGGACATTGCCGCCGAAGCGCAATCCGGGCTGCCCCAACCCGATGAGCATTTCATCGAGGTTGCCCGCAGCGGGGTCCCAGCGCGGGTCGCTGAGTTCGGTTGCCTCGAAGGACACACCGATATTGTCATCGCTCAGGCTGGTGCCTAGATTCGAGGCTCCCACCGTGAGGGTGGCCGCCTTGCCAGCGGAACGCTTATTGAACTCCTGCGCGAACTCCGGCAGCGGCTCGGGTGTGGGCTTGGGCGGAGAAGCTACCGCCGAATTTGAGGCGTTGGGCTCTTGCGGATTCTGCCCCGACCCGCCCGACGAACAGCCGGCCAACAGGCCGCAGATCAACATGGCGGCAAGGGATTTTGTCGCTTTGGAAATCACGAAGGTCCTCACAGTTATTTGCAGCATATCCAAACTTCACCCTATCGCGGGCTCGCTTATTCTCCGCTGACGTGACTTCTTCTGCGCCGCGCAAAAATCCGCGGCGCATGCCAATAAATGCTCTGCAGTTTTCGGCTGCCCCTCCCCCGGAACTCGGGTTCGCTTTTATTCGTGGCCCTTAAATCGGTGATGAACCGGCAATTCTGCCATAGAGTTGTGCACAGATAGCAACAGGTCTTTCTACAGGAAGGTTCTACGTGGAGTACGAACTCGTTAATCCGCATCCAGACAGCCACCGCCCCTACGTCGCAGCAGCCAGCCGCTATGAGAACTTCGGCTACCGTCGCGTCGGTGATTCCGGCCTCGTGCTGCCTCCCCTTTCTTTGGGCCTGTGGTGGAACTTCGGCGACAACCGCCCCTTCGCAACCCAGCGCGAAGTCCTACGCCACGCGTTTGACCATGGCATCAACCACTTCGACCTGGCCAATAACTACGGCCCACCGGCCGGCTCGGCGGAAGAAAACTTTGGGCGCATGATGCGCAAGGATTTCATGCCGTACCGCGATGAGCTGATCATCTCCTCGAAGGCCGGTTACGAGATGTGGGCCGGGCCTTTCGGCACCTACGGTTCACGCAAGTATTTGCTGGCGTCGGCAGAAGCTTCGCTGAAGGCAATGAACTTGGACTACGTGGATATCTTCTATTCGCACCGCTACGATCCGAAGACTCCGCTGGAGGAAACCATCGGCGCGCTCGATACCCTGGTGCGCCAGGGCAAAGCCAGCTATGTGGGCATCTCCTCCTACTCGGCCGAACGCACCGCGCAGGCCAAAGCGATCGCAGTCGAGCTGGGCACCCCGCTGGTAATCCACCAGCCGTCCTACAACATCTTGAACCCTTGGGTTGAGCATGGCCTGCTGGCTACCTTGGAAAAGGAAGACATGGGAGCCATCGCTTTCACTCCGCTTGCACAGGGTCTGCTGACGGATAAGTACCTCAACGGCACCGAAGTGCAGCGCCAGGGCGGGCGCCGCTCCCTCGAAGCCCAGCTGACCGATGAGAACCTGACCAAGATCCACAAGCTCAACGACATCGCGCAGCGCCGCGGCCAGTCGTTGGCGCAGATGTCCTTGGCCTGGCTGCTGCGCGAGGGCGCGGCCACCTCGGTGCTGATCGGAGCGTCCTCTACCAAGCAGCTCGATGAGAACCTTGGCGCGTTGAACAACCTTCAGTTCACCGAGTCCGAGCTCAAGGAGATTTCCGAGATCGCCCAGGGCGACGCAGGAATCGACTGGTGGAAGAACTCCGCAATCAGCTAACTCTTGCGTTTGGCCAAGACACCCACAAGACGCTTTCTTCAAACGTATTGTGGGTGTTTTGCATTGCTCGGCGAATAGGAGACATTCGCGAGGAATCAGTCATAAATTCCAGACGTTCCAACGGATCTGCGTGTGGCTGAATCTTTGAACTGAGGATATGCTCGAATAAGACGCTTCGTGAAGTGATTCACATTCATTTTACGGACGTGGTGCGTATCGTGGAATCCACATACCCACGCCAGACCTCAAATCAGACTAGACAGGAGCATCATGAGCGCCCCGACCTACAAGGTACTTAACCCAGCGACCGGTCAGATCGTTGAAGAATTCCCGGCGGCTACAGACGAGCAGGTCGAGCAGGCGCTCACCGCGGCACAATCGGCCTTTGAATCGTGGCAGAACGTCGACATCAACGAACGCGCGAAGATCGTCAACCGGGTCGCACAACTCTTCGCCGATCGCGCAGATGAACTTGGCAAGATCATGACCATTGAAATGGGAAAGCCGCTATCCGAGGCCGTGGGCGAGGCAGAATACTGCAAGGAGATCTTCGAATACTTCGCAACCGAGGGCCCAACTCTGGCCGCAGACCAGGAGATCAAGTCCTTCTCCGGAGGCCGGGCAGTCGTCCAGCGCCGTCCAGTGGGCCCGCTGCTTGGCATCATGCCGTGGAACTTCCCGCTCTACCAGGTGGCCCGCTTCGCCGCCCCTAACCTGATGCTGGGCAACACCATCGTGCTCAAGCACGCCGAGTCCTGCCCGCGTTCGGCACTGGCCCTCCAAGAAATCATGGACGAGGCAGGGGTGCCCACCGGCGTCTACAACAACGTCTTCGCCACCCATGACCAGATCTCCACGATCATCGCCGACCCGCGCATTCAGGGTGTCTCGCTGACCGGCTCCGAACGCGCAGGCGCAATCATTGGCGAGCAGGCCGGACGCAATCTGAAGAAAGCCGTGCTGGAACTGGGCGGCTCGGATCCGTTCGTCGTTCTTGACGCCGATGACGTTGCCGGCATCGCCGAAACCGCATGGGGTTTCCGCATCGACAACACCGGCCAGGCCTGCAACTCGAATAAGCGCATGATCGTCATGGACGATATCTTTGACGGCTTCGTCGCCGAACTGACCAAGCGCGCCGACGGGCTCACCCCGGGTGACCCGCTGGCCGAACTTGAAGGCACCTTCGCCCCGCTCTCCTCGCGCAAGGCCGCCGAAGACCTTGACGCCCAGGTGCAGGACGCGGTAGCCAAGGGCGCCACTTTGCACGCCGGCGGCGTGCTGCACGAGGGCCCAACCGCCTACTACTCCCCCGCGGTACTCAGCGGTGTCACCAAGGACATGCGCGCCTACTATGAAGAGCTCTTCGGCCCGGTAGCCGTGGTGTACAAGGTCAGCAGCGATGACGAAGCGCTGGAGCTCGCCAACGACACCATCTACGGCCTAGGCGGTTCGGTGCACTCCACCGACGAGGCCCGCGCCGCGAAGGTCGCTATGGGGCTGCAGTCCGGAATGGCGAACGTCAACATTGCAGCTGCCGAGGGTGCAGAAATGCCCTTTGGTGGCGTGAAGCGTTCGGGCTTCGGCCGCGAACTCGGGCCGCTGGGCATGGAAGAATTTGTGAACAAGCGCCTGTTCTACATCGGCGAATAATGAGTTACGGATTCTAGACCCGTACTGCAGATAAATTTGAGGGTGCGCGTCCGATCGGAAGCCCACCCTCAAGTTTATCTTTTTAATTTTCTACACGGATGCTGAAATTTCGTCCTTCGATTCGGTCTTCAAATCTTCCGGTTCGTTTATGACTGCATCTCGATTGCGCGGACGAATGACCTTCCTCCAACATCCTGCCAACCAAGCCTGAATGGTGATCCAAGTCGCGCCCGAAACTAGGACGGCATCTGCGGAAGCCATGATTCCGGAGAAAAATGGTAGTCCCATAACCACAGCAATTCCGATATGCATGCCCAGAATTGTAATCAGAGCAATTCTTCGGCTGATCCTATGGAAGAGCATGAATGGGAATGCTATTTGCGCAATGACCGTAACGTACGTGATCAGTGCAACGATCCATGAGTTGGAGGATAGCAACTCACTCATCCATGGGAATACACCATAGGCCTCGGAACTGATCGGATAATACATGGCTGTGCCGTTCTGCCACAGGTTTCCCTGCACCTTGTAGAGGCCAGCTTCGAGGTACACAATGCATAGCTGAGCAACTATGAGGCACAACGCAATGTTGTGGAGTACCGTTACTATTTCGAACTCACGGTTCGCTTTACCCTTGCGCTTTTTCAACCACGCGTCGAACGACCAATGTTTCGAAAGATCCGCAAAAATCAGGTAGATCAGCATGATACGAATGAAATAATTTCCACCGTCGGATATCGGCGTGTTTTGCGCATTAATAGCGGTGTAGAAAATGAAGAACAGGGGTGTGATTATCCGTGTCTTCCAGCCGATTGTGAATGCAACAGCCAAGAGGATTGCGACGACATACCAGCTGACAAAGAACCCAAGGCCAGCGTCACGAAGGATATCAAGTGGCCAGTTGTACCCCAGAACAGCTCGATAAGGTTCAAGGTATTCCGAGCCAGGACCCCAAATCTTGACTGCGATAGGTGCATTAATCAACAACCATCCCAGAATGATGAGCCCAGAAGCCATTCTCATTACGGCTAACCCATATGCACCATGGCGTTCGTTGACGAACCAACGATAGACCCACGCAAACGAATCCGCAGGCAAACTCTTGTTTCTAGAAATCCAGCTTCGAATGGACGGATCATTTTTCTGATCTAATTTCATTTCCATGCCGCTACCGCCGCTTCGCTAAATTCTCTTGTATCACGCCATCCAATATTGGTCTCTATGGGGGTGCTTTCTGCATCAAGATTATGCCGTTGCGCGAATGATGTGACTGGTTCTCGTCGCAGTTTGATTTCAACGATGGCGGCCCCACCCCATTGTTCGATGGCGTACAAAGATGCAAATCCAACCGCTGTGTCTTCAAGTCGCTTATAAGCGCGAAGGTTTGATAGCTCCGACGTAGAATATTTATCCATAGCTTCCGGAGAACTAAGATCCACCCCGAAAACGGGGGTTCCCTGGATGAACGGCTTCGCAATTTCAGAGCGTGCGTCGCTGCTCAAATCTGATGTAGCGCCCCACAAACGACCATGAATCACTTTAGATTGCTTAGTTTCCCGATCAGCAAACATATTGCCTGCTCGTTTGGCCATTTCTTCAGCAGTCACGTTACGCCATTCAGTAAATTCTGCACCCTTTGACTGCCCTCCGGCACAAACATCCATGCTAGAAAGACACGCACGGAACGTGAAGTATTCATCCTGCGAGTACGGACCAGGTGCAAAGAGGCTCCATCCTTGATCTAAGGGCCCAAGGAAATACCTATTAAGTTCAGGTTGCAACGAGGTCTTGATAGGAGTTGAAGGTCCGGTGAATGCCATGGTTGCCCCAATATGGCCAAGGGCGGCGATTCCAGCCAAAAGGAGAACCATCAGTGTAGCTACTTTTGGCTTCGTTCTTTGTTGCCTCATCTGATTATTCTCTCCCATTCGGACCTTCCTATAAATTTCATACCTGATGAAATTCTTAATGCGAAATGGAAGGGGCATCCGTGGATGCCCCTTCCTATTTCTGGACTAAATAACTACTGCTTTAGGCTTTGCGCTTACGAGCTAGCAATGTAGCTCCAGCACCAAGCATCAGAAGCAACAGTGCCCCCGCACCGATCAGCAGTGAACCGTTGGTTCCGGTATCTGCAAGACGGTCCTTATTGGACTGCTTATCCTTCTGCGTTCCGTCATTATCACCGGAA
>NZ_JBQSYR010000020.1:0-77722 GCF_052379505.1 Glutamicibacter sp. 363
GAAGCTGAACGGGGATTTGGATCCAGGCCAGGACGGGGTGTTGGAGGTTGTGTTGGATCCTTTGCCGACGCGTCGGGCCACGGTGGCGTTGGGTGAATTGTGTGAGTTGCTCAGCGGCACGCGGACTGTGTATCCGGGGACGGATCGGGTGTTGCGGTACCGGGTGAAGGGCTTAGAGGCGTCTCATTAATTTTCTACCGATGTCCAGAGCCCTGGGGATGGGAAGTAAAGCAGCCACGGCCCAGCTGGGGCTCAACTACTATCCTGTTCGCGGAGTTTTTCGACGGTGGCAGCTTCATGGCTGCTGAATTGCATCTGGTGGTACTCCTGTTCTGTGGACCCGGTGTGAAATCTCGGTACATCGTGGACACCGAATCTCACCAGTTCGTGGACAGCGGATCTCAATACTTTGTACACAGCTACCAACAGTCATGAACTGTTGGTAGCCGGCGAACGATCATCGGTGGTCGAAGACCATGGGGATCTGTTCTTCTTGCGCTTGGCTCTGAACCGCATTATTGGTGGCTTTCAAAGAGTCAGATATTCATGCCCAGATATCCGCCGCGTGTTGGTCATACAGTTTCGGTTTGGCCCAGCCTGGAGTCCGCTTCCGAAACCGGAAAGTGATTCATGTCGAAGCGACGCAAATACGTCGACCACCAATGATCATCTTCGCCAAGGTACTTGGGAACAATTTTCGATCTCCAATGCAACAGGGACTTTGGATGGGTTCTGCCAACCAGCCCCTGCGCTGTGAGGTCGATCGGTGATCCCTAGAGATGACCGTTGGGCGACCGCGCTCATCGGCGATTCTGCCTCGAGTATCGAGTTTGGGGGTGCATTCGCTCAATCTTTGGAACTTGTGCTTTGCGGTACCGGGACAGCTCTTAGACGGTGGTGTGTGCCGATGGCGGTTAGGTTGCCCGAGCTCTGATCGTCGTCTTAGCTTCGTGGCGTGGTGCACGCCCGATAGTATGCCCCCGGCGGGCCTCGGGTGGGGCATTGAACGCCCGGTTCAAGTTGATTCTGGCTACTAAGTTTACCGGCAGGTACCTCAGGAGCAATGCCAAGCGTGCCACTTCATACCCGGCATCAATGAAAATGATCAGTTCCGGATCCTTTCTCCCGTAGGCGCTGGCGCCGATCGGTCAGTTGACCAATTCACGAATTTGGGTGGCGTGGATTTCGGTGGCGTCTTGCCCGAGGGGTAGGCGCCCCGCATCGAAGGGCGTGGTCCATGAAATGGCCCCGGCGGGTAGCGGGGTGATGAAGGAATACGGCCATCTCGGGTTCATCTGGGATTGTCCATCGCGGGCGTAGGTCTGGCAAGGCGCCATTTCCGAGACCCAGACGGCGACAAGTCGTTGTCTGAATATTTGACTCTTTGAGAGCCACCGATATTTCGATTCAGAGCCGCCACGTCGAGATGACGTTATTGTCTTTCAGAGCCACCCAATATTCTCTCTCAGAGCCACCCTGTATAAACTCCTCCCACCACGCAACAGCCTGCGTGGTGAAAGGAGCCATTTTCAATGGTACGTAAGATCAAAGCGAAGCGAATACTCCAGCTTCGCGCCGAGGGCTTGTCAGGACGCACCATCGCGTCCACCCAAGGCATTTCCCGCAATAGTGTCGCAGAAGTCCTCAACGCTGCCGCCGCCAACTCCAGTAGCTGGGACGAGTTCAAGGACCTCACCGAAGACAAAGTCTACGAACTCTTGTTCCCTGGCCGCAGCGAGCACGAAAGCGTGTTCACCCAACCGGACTGGCCCACCGTGCATAAGGAACTGGCCAAAGTCGGCACCAACCTGAAGCTCCTGCACGGCGAATACTCCGATCAGGCCAAAACCACCGGCGCAGCATTCATGGGTTACGACCGGTTCTGCAAGTCCTACCAACGTTACGTCCTGGAACACGGGGCCACCTCACGAGTGGAGCATAAATCCGGTGTCAGCGTCGAAGTTGACTGGTCAGGTCCAACGATGGCCCTGCATGACCCGGTCGCGGGCCGACGATCCACGGTGTATTTGTTCGTCGCCTGCCTACCGTTCAGCCGGTACGCGTTCGTTGAACCCTGCCTCGATATGAAGCAGGAATCCTGGATGCTATGCCACGCAGCGATGTTCACCGCTTTCGGCGGCAGCGTGCCGCGGATCGTGTGTGACAACCTGAAAACCGGGGTGATCAAGCATCCCGCCGAAGGGGAGATTATCCTCAACGATGCCTACCGTCACCTCGCCGAGCACTACTCTTCCGCGATCCTGCCAGGCCGCGTCCGCAGGCCAAAAGATTATTCCGAGTATTCCGTTATCCCGAGTATTCGTCTGCACTTCTTTGATCAACCGGAATCCGTGCGCACTTCCTCGGGATAACTATTTGAGGCCGGCGAGTCGGAGAATCAAATCATCGGTTCCCTTCCAGATCGGGGCAGGGTCGGGAGTTCTGCTGGCTGCTTTCTGGATGGCCTCGCGCACCATCTGGTTATCTGCCGAGGCATAGATTTCGGTGGTGGAAATGTGCGCATGACCCAGGAATTCCTTGATATGCGGCAAGGCCACCCCGGCACGCAACAACTGCATTGCACGCGCGTGCCGCAGCTGGTGGGCATTCACGTGCTCGGGAACCTCGGGGCATTGCGCTTGGGCGATGACCGCATACTTGTTGAGCATGTAGGCGACGTTGTCCTGGCTCATCTGGTGTTTTTGTCCTGCCCAGACCGTATAGAACAACGTCGCATCAGGCTCGGCCGGGTTCGAATGGAAAAACTTCAGGTACTGCTCAACGTGGCGTCCTGTCTTGTCCATGATCGGCACCGTTCGCGTCTTTTGCCCTTTGCCGGTTAGCGTCACCGCACCGCCTCCGGGCGTGGTGACGATGTCGGCAGGTTTTAGGCCCAGGATTTCCTGGATGCGCGCGGCGGCGTCGAACATCAGCAAGATCAACAGAGTGTCTCGCAGCCCTTGGCGGGTTTGTTGCCCCGGCGCGCGAATCAAGGCCTCGACGGCTGGCATGCTCAACGCATTCGGGACATGCTCCGGTGCGCGTGCCGGGCGGACCCTTTTGACGTCTAACCAGACCGCAACCAGTGCAGGCTCCTCTCCGGCGCAGTACGACAAAAAGGACTTGATGGCGGCCAGCCGTTGATTCGCTGAGGCGGCACTGAGCTTCCGGACATCTATGAGCCACGAGATGAACTCGGACATGCTGCTGTAGGTGATCGCGTCGAATCCGACCTGCTCCAGCTTTAAAGAACGGGTTTCGCCCAGAAACGCCAGCAGCGTGTTCAGGGCCGCCTTGTAGGAACGGATCGTGTGTGGGCTGAGTCTGCGCGAACGGGGCAGATAGCTGGTCAACCAACTTCGCACCAGGGCGAAGAATTCATCGGAATTCATGGTGTGCCTCCGGGAATATGGATTCAATGCTTGTGTTGGCGATACCGCGCAGCTCGGGGTGGAAATCTGCGGCCAGATGGAAGTAAAACCAGGTATCTTCCGTGTTGCTATGCCCCAAATGCAGGCTCAGATACGCGACCAGCACTTCTGGGCTTCTACCTGCGAGCACCCATCGGTTAATCAGTTCGACTACGTGCGCGTGGCGCAAGTCGTAGGGTCGCGGCGCCGAACCGGGGCTCGCCACGATCAGGGAGCCCGCGGCCTCCAAAAGCTCATGAAACCAACAGTTCGGGGTGCTTTTGCTGTAAAAATTTCCCTGGTGGTTGGGAAAGAACGGTATCCGGTCCGGATACAAAGAGCTGATCGCGGCATCATAGCGGCGGCAGTACTCGTGCAGGTCCGGTGACATGAACACCATCCGGTCCTTGTGCCCCTTGGACTCACGGATCAGCACCGAACCATGGGCGAGGTCGACATCATTGCGGTGCAGGTTCCTCGCCTCACCCGGACGCAGACCCAGGCAGTAGAGCATCCGGAACATCACCGGAATGATCAGCTGCCGCTGTCCACCAAACGGCGAAACTTGGATCGCGTCGGCGGAATCAAAAAGTGCCCGCAACTCCCGGTGGGAGAAAATATGCGGACGGTAATGGACTTGGCGCCCCGGAATGCCTTTCGGGATGACATAGGCTTTGGCTCCCACCGACGCCATGTATTTGGCGAGCTGCCTGATCGGGGTGATCCGTCGCGTCTGAGCGTTGACGTTCTCATTCGGGCGTTTCACTGCCCATTCCATGGCCATGGCCTTCGATAAGGTGCTCTGGTTTGGATAGTGCAGGGAACAGATGGCGTCGAAGGCCAACAAATGCCGTTCAGAGGTCTCATAGGGCAGTCCCATCGCACGCTTGAGCTCCAGCAGCCCCCGAATATGCGGGGCCAAACCACTAACAAACCCGCTCATGACTGTGCTCCTCGCGGCTCGATCCCCGCGAAATCAAGACAGCATTCACGCATGTGTACCTCGTCAGCAGTCAGATAGTGCTTGGCCGAAGCAATGCCACGGTGGCCCAACGCCCCGGAGATGACGGACAATGGGATTTCGCCTTCCAGCATGCGGGTCGCAAAGGATGCCCGTAGCACCCGAAAACCGTGGCCCATCTCGGGATCGGAACCGACGCCTGTCCGGGCAAATGCGCTGGAAGCCACGTGATGTAATCCGTTTGAAGGTGCAAGGGCAACGTGCGGGGCTTGGCTCCTCAAGAACACGTGCTCGTCGTTGACCCCTGTGGGCCTGCCATGGAGTAAGTAGTCGGCGATGGCTTCTCCCACATCAGCCAACAGGGGCAAGCCCAGCACCACGCCAGTCTTTCGTTGCACCAACGTGATTCGTCCTTGTCGCCAGTCGATATCCTGCAGGCGCAGGGCCACGATGTCGACGGGACGCAACCCGGTGCGCGCGCCCAGCAGCAACATTGCACGGTCCCGGATTCCGGTGACCGTCTCCGGGTCGGGTGAGTTTGTCAGCATCTCGATCTTCTCGGAGGGCAGCACAGAAACCTGCCTCACGCGCCGTGAAGCGCCCCTCGGAACTGACCTAGAGAGCCCCGAGCATCCGGCGGACTCTTCGAGAAAACGACATAGCACCCGAACGGCCGAGAGCACCGTCCTCATGCTGCCAGGATGGTAATTTTCTGCCAATGAAATCAAAGCGGAAGCCACCTCTGCACCGCCCAAGGCCCGGAAGTCCGTGATTCCTCGGCTTTGCCACGACGCCAATGTTCGGCGAGCGACAGCTGCATACAGGTCCTGAGTGTGCTGGGCCAAGCTTTGGTGGGTCAGCCACGATTCGAAGTACTCCTGGACCGGGCGAAACACAGTATTGAGCCCAGAGTTCGGGGAATCCTGCTTCGATAGTTTCCACCGATATGTGCCAGTGTTTTGGACCTCAGATAAAACGAGTGCTGACTTGCGTAGGAGCTTGTATTTCCATTCCTTGAACCGGCCTTCGTTTCGTTCCGTGGTTAGGTATCGCAAATACGTTGCCAGGGCTTCGTCGGTGAATTCGGTTATGCCATTTTCGGAACAGAACACTTCGCACCGGTGCCACGCCCACCGGTACTGCATCAGTGTCGAAGCTGCGTGATTGAGCCTGAGGATCTCTGTATCGGCTTTTGAGACCAGCTCGGCAAGTGGGATCTTCATTTCTTCCTCACCTCCATGTGAATACGAATAGGGGTGAGTCAGCTTAATCCTGATTTGTTATCCCGAGGAAGTGCGCACGGATTCCGGTTGATCAAAGAAGTGCAGACGAATACTCGGGATAACGGAATACTCGGAATAATCGCGCTAATCCCGAGTTCGGGATTAAAAAGACAAATCCAGCGTGGAAAATACCGTGGGTCTTGTGGTTACGTGGGTGATCGCTTCACTACGTCATGAAAAGTTCACCACGCTTGATTCACAGCGTACGGCCATCTATCGGCAGGCCGAAGCCTATAACGCGCAACCCTTCCAGAAACGTGCCGGCTCCCGCCAAAGCGTTTTTCATGAAGAAGAGCAACCACTGCTGCGTCCGCTACCAATGGTGCCATACGAGATGAGCGACTGGGTCCACGGACGCAAGGTAGCCAAGAACAGCTACGTGACGTGGAAGAAGAACTTCTACTCCGTCCCGCTCAAACACGTCGGCGCCACCGTGGACCTGAGGATCACGTCCAAGACGTTGGAAGTCTATCTTCAGTCCCAACGGCTCAGCAGTCACCTCTTGTGTGATGCGGCCACAGTGAATCAGTATCGGACCAATGACGCCGATATCCCACCAGAACGCAAGTACCGCTCATGGGACCCCAAACGGCTCCGCGGATGGGCTCACCGCATCGGCCCGAACACGGTGCAGGTGATCGATAAGATCTTCGTTTCCGTGCCGGTTGCCGAGCAAGGAATCAACCCCGCCCTGGCCGTGCTGCGCTTGTCTTCAAAATACAGTCCAAACCGACTGGAGGACGCTTGCTTCGTCGCATTGCAGTCACGGATCCGCTCCCCACGCTACGGGCATTTACATCCGATTCTGCAGAACCGGCAGGACGAGAACTGGAAAGAAGCGACCCTCCCGCCAGCAGCTGAAGCCAACACTGGATACGTACGAGGCAGCGACTACTACGCAAGGAAGACCCGATGAACCTGAACACCGAAACCAAGCGCAAACTCCGCGAGATGGCCGCCGGCGACCTGCTCACGGCATTCGAATCCCAAGACGATGTGGTGAGCATGTCATTAAGTATCGAAGCACGGATCGAGCTGGCCGTGGACCAAGCCCACGGGCTATTTCTGAATACGAAGTCCCACGGTCTAATCCGTCGCGCTAAGCTCCGTTATCCGCAGGCTGACTTACGGAAAGTGGACCGGGCTGAAGAGCGGGGCTTGAACCAGCCGCTGCTGGCTCAGTTGGCGACCTGCCATTTCATTGAGCTCAACAGGAATCTGGTTTTTCAAGGTTTTACGGGGTCCGGCAAGTCCTATCTGGCGTGCGCCGTGGCGAAGCAGGCCTGTGTTCACAGCTACCGTACCGGATACGTGCGGATGCCGGACCTCGAAGAAGAATGGCAGCAGGCCGCCAACAAGCCGTTGGGCGTGCAGAAGCTGTTGCGTAAGTATGCCAATTACAGTGCGCTGGTATTGGACGAATGGCTTTTGGAACCGCCGAGTGGAGAGTTCTTGAGTTTCATCTTCGAGCTCATGGAGCGAAGGTACGATGCCGCGTCGACTGTTTTCTGCACTCAGTACAAGCAGGCTGATTGGCATGCCCGGTTGGGTGCTGGTGCGTTAGCCGACGCAATCATGGACCGCATCGTGCACAATACGATCTGGATTGAGACCGGTGGGTTCAACATGCGTGAGGCGAATGAGTGCTGGGCGCTAAACGCATCAAGCGTCCACGGTGAGATTCCTTGTTCAGAGCCGCCAGTCAACCGTCAAGGCTGGGTGGTGGCTCTGAATGAGAATATTGGGTGGCTCCGAACCGCAATAACGGGTGGCTCTGGGTGGGAATATCGGTGGCTCTCAAAGAGTCAAATATTCAGTTGTCATTTGCAAACGTTGACAGCCTGCAGCATCTGCTCCTGCCGGCTCTCAGAACCGTAATTTGAGGTTGGGACCCGTCGTAGTGCGGTCATCAGGTCCTTGAGCTGTCTGCTTTGGATGCTATCGAGGTTGATTTTCCCATACAAGGCACCGTAGCCGTGCTGGTGTTCCGGTTTGAGCGAGAGGTGAGGCGCGGGTCAACAACCTTGCATTGAACCCTTAACAGCGCATCGGTTAGTACGAGCACCGCGTCGGCGCGGGCATCGAAGCATTGGTAGTAATCGCCCCGGAACGTGTTGAACTGTTTAGTGGTTGCGGTGTACTCCATGCCGCGTGTCTATATGCTCGCTAACATTCAAAGAGTGTCTCACGACACTACGACAGCTCAATACGGGGACGGGTCGGGGTGGGGTAAAAGTTTACCGGAATCCAGAGCCATGGGACTTCAGTGACAAGTGATGTTATTTGGCGAAGCGTGTCTAGTATCGTCATTGTAATCTCATGCTGGAGACAAAACGCAGAAGTAAGTTTACAAATTCTGCAATACCTATCGAACGGCTAGAATTACTCTTGACTAAGAATTCAGAGTATAGGGAGTTTCCTCGTTGAAACGAACGAATCGTAAGACAGCACAGCCGATTTCGACACGCGCGGAGCTATTCAATATCCGACAAGAATACTTAGATCTTGGTGGCGATATGGAAAGCTGGGTGCTAGACGATCTAGTGAATTATCGCGTGCAGGCGGGTAAAATGTCAGCTGAGAATAGAGCGCTTGTCGAACGCAAGATTAAACTAGAGGGTCGGGTCGCGAGACTGGAACGGGATTTTAAGCGCACATCAGCGGACTGTAAGAAGCACCGTAGCGAGGCTTCAACTCTCAAGAAAAAACTTGCGAATGAACACGAGCGTGCAGAGAAATTCAAAACTGCCTACGATAATTTGAAGAATCACCCTGTCGTGAAGGCAGCTCGCGGAATGAAGAGTCCATTCGCGCGGAAGCCCGTTGCGGCAGCCAATAAGACAATGGTTGCACAGCAAGAAGTAAAATCTTCTTCCAACGTTGAACAAGGCCGAGACGGGAATTCCAACGCAATCGGCAGCGATGTACTGCCAGATACGTTTGATTCGCTTGAGGCTAAAGCATCGGCATACATTTCTCGTTATCGCGAGAAGGGAGAAATTTCCGAGCCGGCGAAGGGCCTCGAAGCGCTTGGAGCGGAGGAGGGTGCCCCCGCGGATTTCGGGACTTTGCACAAGCAAATTCTCGGTCAAGCAAGACTATTAGAAGCTTTACCTGTGGTTTCGCCAAACTGCCAAACCCCCGTTTATGTTCCACAACCGGACAGAGTCATGTACTGTGCGCATAGCACGGGTGAATATAACAGTAATGGCTACTCTACGCGTACGACCGGTATAACTTCTGCGGTAATAGAAGCTGGAATGGATCTATTCATCGCAGCTCGACCCGGTTATCCATGGGACTCACGGGTCGACCAGAAATTGCCCAAAGTCAGGCGCCTGATTCGCAACTACCAAGGTGTCGACACGCATTTCAATCCAGGCGTTTCCCTGCGGAACGATCCTTTGGATAAGTTCATTCAGATCGCTGCAGATGTCTATGTCCGCGAAGCGATGATGAACCGTCCGTCGGTGATAATCTCGGCATCTAATCACATCACTGCTCTTCCTGCGCTTATTGCAGCCCGTCGCTTGGGTATTCCATTTATCTATGAAGTTCGTGGACTGTGGGAAGTTACGGCGGCCGCTGGCAACGAAACCTGGCATGCGTCAGAGCGTTTCGAACTGGCACGCAGTCTCGAAGCACTTGTGGCAAACGAAGCTGATCAAGTTTTTGCGATTACTGAAGAAGTGCGCGCGGAACTTGTGAAGCGTGGGGCAAATGCAGACAAAATCGTGATTCTGCCCAATGCCGCCAACATTTTCCAGTACGTGCCACTGCCATCAGAGCGTTCTAGCGTTGTGAGCGCGAAAAAGCCAAAGGAATTCTTGTTAGGCTATGCTGGCAGCCTAGTCGACTACGAAGGCCTTAATCTGCTCATTGACGCAATTCAAGAGCTGCCTGAGTCACTCGATCATGTCGGCGCGCTCATAGTTGGCGATGGCGCTGTATTGCCGGCTCTGAAGCAGCAGGTTGCGGAACAAGGGTTGCAGGATCGCGTTCGTTTCACTGGGCGAGTACCGAATGACAAGATCAACGATTACCTCGCCATCTTCGACGCAGTAGTCTGCCCACGAAAGTCGAATATCGTCACCGAACTTGTTTCTCCACTGAAGCCCATTGAGGCCATGGCAGCAGGTCGGCCAGTAATCGGCTCAGACGTTTCTCCGATCGCGACCCTGTTGGGTAATGACAATAGTAGGGGCAAGCTGTTCATGGCAGACGATGTAAAGTCCCTCGGTGCAGCAATTGCGGAGCTCGCTGAGAATCCAAAGAAGGCGCAGGATATGGGTCGCCGCGCCCGTCTGTGGACCGTTGAGAACCGCACATGGCCTATTGTTGCTGATATTTTTGTCGCCCAAGCTAAATTGGCTCAGAAGCGAGACACTCCAGGAAAGAAACTCAGCGATATCAATATGGCTATCATCGCCGACGAATTCACTTCGACGACGATTAGCCGTGAAGTCAATGTCGTTTCGCCGACTCCGGAAAACTGGCGAGCCTCACTTCAAGCCAACCCAGTCGACGTACTTTTCGTAGAGTCAGCGTGGTCGGGTAACGGCGGCACGTGGACACGCAAGGTTGGATACTACGATGATGAGCAGTGCGCAGAGCTTGCCTCGCTCGTTTCCTATTGTCGAAGCAATGGAATCCCAACGGTCTTTTGGAACAAGGAAGACCCCGTGCATTTCAACCGTTTCCGCAGAACTGCGAAGTACTTCGATGTTGTCCTGACGACCGATGCAAACTGCTTGCAGGAGTACTGGGAACACCGTGGCGGAAAGCTCAAGGCTCTTGGAAGCCTTCCTTTCTGGGCTCAGGCTGAAATTCATAATCCGTTGGGCAGCACTCGTGAATATTCCCATACCGTTGCCTACGGTGGTTCTTACTATGGTGACCGCTATGCTGAACGTTCCAAGGAATTACGCGCAATTCTCGAAGGCGCAAGTCCTCAAGGGCTGACCATCTTTGACCGCCAAGCAGATAATTCGGAGTCACCTTATAAGTTCCCACCAGCACTTCAGGACTACGTGCAGGGAGGGCTGACCTACGATCAGATGGTTGAGGCCTACAAATCACATCCAGTGCATGTGAATGTGAACTCGGTAAATGCGTCACCGACGATGTTCTCTCGTCGAGTGTTTGAGCTTGCTGCTTGTGGTACACCAGTCATTAGCGGAAAGAGCTTCGGAATTTCCTGGATGTTTGATGGCGCCATACCTGTGGTAAGCAGCCGTCGGGATTCGGCACTAATTTCTTCGCTGTGGATGAATTCGGAGAGTGACCGTGTCTCTGATGCATGGGCGCCGCTACGCTGTACTTTCCGCAAGCACCTCGCACATCATCGGCTGGCCCTTGCATTGCGTATGGCAGGCATTGCGGTTGATATTCCAACGCTGCCAACCCTTGGACTGGAGCTGGATGAGCTCAATGAGACCGTGACACACAAGATTCTGGCTTCGAGCGCCCGGCCTAGTGAAGTATATGTTGATGCAGGCGTGGATTCAGAGCAGGCTGCCCTAGTACTTAAGAATTCAGGAATCGCTGTGTTGGCACGCCGTGATCCCCGTACAGCTGATGTGGTTGCTGAAAATGTACAGGATGTTTTGGATGACGACAACCTCTTGGAAGACATGCTGACTGCATTGCTGTACGGCAATGCTAATACCGTTCAGTCAAGCGACGGTCACCTGCATACTCGTGGGCTGCCGTTGTGGATGGTGGCAGATGAAGAAGCCAATCTTCCAACTCTGAAGCTGGAACCAGCTGACGAGCAAGAGATGATTGCAAGCATTTGCTTGCGACGGCCATTCAACTTCGATGAAGACGAGGAAAAAGCACACACGACAGCAGGCGTCGCAAGCCGAGCAAACATCCTAGTGGCCGGTCACGATTTGAAATTTGCTGGTCCCATGATGGATAAGCTCACCTCTCTAGGTCACCAACTCCAAATTGACCAGTGGGACGATCACACGAGACATGACGCTGGTCGTAGCCAGGAACTACTATCGAACGCTGACGTAGTCTTCTGCGAGTGGTCGTTGGGCAATCTTGTGTGGTATTCGAAGAATGTGATGCCGGGACAGAAACTCGTGGCTCGGTTCCACTCCCAGGAGCTTTTCACGGACTACCCCCATAAAGTGAACTTCGAAAAGGTTGATACCGTGATCTTCGTCAGCGAGCTGATCCGAGGCATGGCTATTCACAAGTTTGGAATTCCTGTTGAGAAGACTCTGGTCATTCCAAACTCGGTTGATACGAATAATCTGGATCTACTCAAGCAAGATGAATCGAAATTTGTTCTGGGCTTTGTCGGCATGGTTCCACAGCTGAAGCGATTCGATCTTGTCCTGGATCTTCTTGAAGAACTGCGACGTCATGACTCACGATTCAAGCTCCGAGTTAAAGGCAAGCGACCTGAGGATTATCCATGGATGACGGTTCGCCAAGACGAGATGGCGTTCTATGAGGCTCAGTATGCCCGGATCGAAGAGTCGCCGCTACTAAAAGGTGCAGTAGCTTTCGACCCGCAGGGCAACGACATGGACCAGTGGTATCAGCAGATTGGTGTTGCAGTATCCACCAGCGACTTTGAGTCCTTCCACTTTACTCTGGCTGATGGTGCTGCTTCCCGCGCACTTCCTGTTGGTTTGGCATGGCCAGGTTCAGAGTGGCTCTACCCCGAAGAATGGCTTTTTACCGATACGGAACTTGCTGCCAAACACGTTGCCGGAATCGTTTCAAACCAAGAGCGCTTCGACAAATCGGTAGAGGAAGCGAGAGCTTTCACGGTGGAAAACTACGATTCCAAGAAGATCATGGCTCAACTGGTTGAGGCCATCGAAGCGGACTAATTTCGGAACTAAGTTCAAGATAACGAGGTGCGCCCTAGTCCCCGAATAGAGTCTGGGGCGTGCCTCGCTGTAATATTGGTAATTCCTGCCTGCGAATATTTTAGAGTGAGTTGAGAAGTGAAAATTGCACTAGGCGAGTTTCGAAAAGCGCTGTGGCATCTTCGACAAGGTGGCCCGCGACAAGTCCAAGAATGGTACCGTCGCAGCAACTACGAATCTCGCGCCGGCGGTTTTAACCGCAGCTTCCAAACTGACATCGAAATGACGCTCGGGCTTCAGCTGCCAACGGTAGCTTTCGAACCTGCGCAGGGCTACGAAGCCACACTAAAAGTTGCAGTCATCCTGGACGACTTTAGCGCAAGGGCTTGGGGTCCAGAGTGGGACTGCACATTTATCACCCCTGCAGACTGGAAAGAACATCTTGAATCAACAGATTTCGATTTGCTCTTCGTCGAGTCCGCGTGGGCAGGAAACGGCAAAGCATGGCAATACCACCTGACAGGTACGAGTGCTCCAAGACCTGCCTTGGTCGAAATGGTCAATGCATTCAAAGAGAAAGCCATTCCTGCGGTCTTCTGGAACAAAGAAGACCCCCCTCACTTCGAAGACTTCTTGGACTGTGCACGGCTTTTTGATTTTGTATTCACCTCAGATGAACGCAAAATTGTGGATTATCAGCGTGAATTGGGCCATGAACGGATCGCATCGCTGAGCTTCGCTGCGCAACCGGTTTTTCACAACCCGGTGCGTCCGCTGAGCCAAGAACGTCGTGATGTCGCTTTTGCCGGTATGTATTTCGCCCATAAGTTCCCAGAACGTCGCGAGCAGATGGAAATCGTACTTGGGGGAGCAACTGACGTAGCGGATAAGCTACCGTACGGACTCGATATTTTCTCGCGCCAGCAGGGGGGAGACGAAAATTACCAGTTCCCGGCTCCTTACGCCGAGCATGTGGTTGGGTCTTTGGATTATGACCGGATGCTTGCCGCCAATAAGTACTACAACGTTTTCCTCAACGTAAATTCAGTCGTCGACTCGCCGAGCATGTGCGCACGCCGCATTTTCGAGATCACGGCGGCCGGTAGCGCGGTAGTATCGGCACCAAGCGACGCTATAGGAAATTTCTTTGACCCATCCGAGGTATTAGAAGTTTCGACGCGTGAAGAAGCAGCAAACGCAATCCGCAGCATCGTGCAGAGCCCAGAGCTCCGCGATCGAATGGTGCATTCGGGGCAACGGCGTATCTGGAGAGAGCACACCTATGCCCACCGAGCGCGTCGAGTAGAGTCGTTTGTTGGACTGTCGCAGGTTGAGCCCTCGGCCCGATCTATGGCGTCACGGCCCAAGGTGAGTGCAGTGGTTTCGACGATCCGCCCGCACCAAATCGACCACATCATTTCTTCCGTCGGATCACAGCTCAATGTCGATACCGAGCTTGTTCTTGTCACACATGGGTTTGCCGTTGATCGTAAGGCTTTTGAAGCCAAAGCCGTCGAGGCGAACCTCGCTGACTACAAGATTCTCGAGTTGTCAGCGGAACTGTCCCTGGGCGATTGCCTCAACGCAGCAGTTGCTGAGGCGACCGGCGATTTCATCACGAAAATGGACGACGACGATCTCTACGGAGCAAACTACCTCTTCGATCAAGTTGCAGCCCTGCGATATAGCGGAGCTTCGATCGTTGGGAAGCAAGCCCATTTCATGTACCTTGCAGATTCGGACGCAACTCTGTTGCGATTTGCTCATCGGGAGCACCGGTTTACGAACCTGGTGATGGGACCGACCATGCTCGGGCATGCTTCGGTATTCAAGAACACGCACTTTGCGTCACGAAGCAGGGGGGAAGATACCCAATTCCTGCGTGACGTCATAGATGCTGGCGGAAGCGTCTATTCAAGTGATCGTTTTAACTTCATGCAGATGCGTAGCGGCGACGGAAAAGCTCATACTTGGGGACTCAGCGACGCTGAACTAACCGCTACTGGTAGTATTCAATGGTTTGGACGAAATGACACGCATCTTTTCTTCTAAGATTGATTGGGTGCGAGTTTGTATACGAAGGCAAAGGGGTGAGCAGTAGATGAAGATCATGTTGCTGACTCATTCGTTTTCTCCAGAAATCTCACCTCCGCAACGCCGTTGGTCCGTCATTGCCGATGAATTAACTAAATTAGGACATGAATTTACTGTTGTTGCTCCCCAACCACGGGGCAACACAGCTCAAACTACTCAGTCGATTAACGATAATGAACGCATCCACATCAAACGTTATCGTTCATTGCATAAATCCAAATCCATGGTTGGAAAAGTCCTCAAACATGGTGCGGACGCGGTGTTGAGCGTTCCCGCAGCGTTGAAAGAAAGCCGTCCGGATGTAGTTGTTGCGACTGTGCCGGCGTTACCGACGCTGATTGTCGGGTATGTAGTCAGCAAAATCCGCGGCGTACCGTTTGTCGTTGACCTGCGAGACGCATGGCCGGACCTTTTACGAGAATCCCAAGTCTTGAAGTGGCGTTGGCTGGAGCCAGTTGTTTCTCATGCGCTGTCGTATCTGGTGAAACGAAGCGACCTGCTGGTGACCGTGACGCGCGGCCTCGCAGTAAAGATGCGGTTGAACGGGGTGCGCAACGTAGCTACGATTTCCAACGGAGTTGAAGTTGAACGCCCTGAAGTTGTTATAAGGAATGAGCCTCGAACTGAGGCGTTGCGCGTGCTTTATCTCGGAAATATTGGTCGGAGCCAAGGTTTAGACACACTTATTCACGCGGCCAAAATTCTCGACAATAAGATTTCGCTGAGGATAGTAGGCAATGGTACCGAGAAACGACGCTTGATTGAACTGGCCGCTGAGCTTGATGCAGACGTTGATTTTCGTGAGTCGGTCTATGGAGATCTCGTTCTGGAAAATTACGCCTGGGCGGATACATGCGTCGTTTCGCTACGACCCGACTGGCCAAGCTTCGATCACACCGTACCTTCGAAGCTCTACGAGTTACTGTATCTCGACCGCCATATTACAGGCCTAGTGCGCGGCGAAGCCGCTGGGATCATCACCGCTGCCAAGTCCGGGCAAGTTGTCGGCCAGAGTCTTGGTGAACTAACGCAATATCTGAAGCACTTGGCAGAAAATCCGGACATGTTGAAAATCTACAATCATGGTTCACACTGGGTGCGGAAAAACGCGTCATTGCGCGACGCAGCCAAAGTTTATGCCAAGTTGCTCAGCGAAGTTGTCACGAGCGACGGCAGGAACTAGGACAGTATTTTGAATTCTCAGTTGATAGCAAATCTTACGAATACTGGTCGATTGGCCCTCTCAAATGTGGCTGACGACCCGAGCTATTTCGCGCTTCAAGTAGCAAGAAAGTTCAAGAATCAAGCTCCTGTGAAGGTTCTCGGCAAAGTGCTTTCACTTGGGAACAACGAAACCTTAGCAAATGCCATGTCGGCGATGATTCGCGACGATAGCGTTCAATTACAGGTATCCTGTCGTCGCTGGTTGGAGAAATCCAGCTCACATCGCGGCGCGATTTTTCTGGCGAATCTTTGTATCGCTAGCGGGGAATGGGAGATGGCGGCTAACTTGTTGGCTGAAGCGAACTCATCCCCAAATGCGATAAGAGCACGAGCACGGCTGCAATGGGGCTTAGGCAATATGAGCGAAGCGATTGCTTTGCTGGATCGAATTAAGCCTAGCCGCCAAAAACGTCACTACGTTTCTGAATACAAGGTCTACCTTGGCGCAGAGCCGAAACTCCCGGCGACTCCGTTTGCTGGTTCCAAGAGTGGAACATCAAAATCCGTAGTCTTCTTAGCGACCAATTCGCTGCCTCACACTGGCAGTGGTTATGCCCAACGCACTCAGTCCACTTTGTCGGCACTGGCCGCCGTAGGCTGGAGCGTGAGAGCCTGCACTCGAGTGAATTATCCGTTAAGCATTGGCATATTCAATGCTAATAAAACGGATCGGGTCGGAGCCGTCGAATACGAGCGGTTGATTCCAACCGGAGCAAAATATGATCTATCAGGCCGGATACAGCAGCAGGCCGAAGAGCTGCTGGCGAAAGTCGTTCGTGACCGCCCCCAAATTCTCCACACCACCACCGACTTTTCAAATGCTCTCGCGGTGAAAGCGGTCTCCGAGGCGACTGGTATTCCGTGGGTATATGAAGTCCGCGGGCAGCTGGCTGACACTTGGCTATCGACGCGTCCAGAATCTGCCGTAAATTCTGAGCGCTACAAGCTCTTCAGAGAACGCGAAGCATTTGCCGCCAAGAACGCTGACCATGTGATCACCCTCGGTGCAGAGATGAGGGAAAATCTCACAGCGACCAATGTAGAGCCAAACAATATCGAGATTCTTCCCAATGGCATTGGCGAAGAGTTCCTCAACGAACCTGTGTCGCGGTCTGTTGCTCGACAAGAGCTTGGATTGGATGTTCAGGCATTTTATGTCGGTACCGTGAGCAGCTTGGTGCCCTACGAAGGACTGGACACGGTACTTCGCGCCGTCGCGAAAATTATGCCTGATACAGAGAAACTTAGAGTCCTCATTGTTGGAGATGGCACTGAGAGAGAAAATCTCATTCGACTTGCGGTCGAGCTCGGAATCTCTGAATATTGTGAATTTCCGGGGCGAGTTCCGCGTGAAAAAGCGCATTTGTACCACGCGTCCCTGAATGTATTTGTAGTCCCTCGCGTCGACTCGTCGGTTACTCGAGCGGTGACTCCGCTCAAGCCAGTTGAAGCACTAGCATCTCGTGTCCCGGTTATCGCCTCTGATTTGCCCGCATTGCGCGAGCTCATAAGTGACGGTGAAACCGGTCACCTTGTACCAGCTGGTGACGTAGTTGCTTGGGCGAATTCCGTCGAATCCTTGATTGATGAACCGGCGAAGGCTGAGCTCATGGGCAGGTCAGGTCGGGAATTCGTACTAAAAACCAGAACTTGGAATAAAAATGCCAGAAGACTGGCCGAGATTTACCAGCAAGTAATAACTAAAGCAGTCTGACATGAAAGCTGACGGCAGTTGCACTCTTGCGATATGGTTTACAAGGCTCGCCTTGTAATCAAAGCTTTATAAGATCAGCCTGAACGCCCAGTTTTTGGGAATGACACTCGCACCAGAAGGAAAGTCACTTTAGTGAATAGCATTAAAGAAGTCGCCGTCATCGGTTTGGGATATATCGGCCTACCAACCGCCGCGATCCTCGCGTCGAAAGGAATCACCGTCAAGGGTGTAGATGTTACTCCCCGGACTGTTGAGGCCGTCAACAAGGGCGAAGTTCCGTTCGTTGAACCAGCGCTGGGCGAATTCGTTTCAGCCGCGGTTGCCGCAGGAACGCTCAGCGCCAGCTTCGAGACTCCTGCCGCCGAAGCATACATCGTTGCCGTGCCAACTCCGTTCAACGATGATTACACCGCAGATCTTTCGTACATAGAAGCCGCCGCAGAAGGTATCGCACCGAACCTCAAAGGTGGCGAACTGGTCATCCTTGAATCCACCTCGCCTCCTGGGGCTACTCAGCACATGGCTGACTACCTGTTGGCCAAGCGCCCAGACTTGAACGCCGACAGCCTGCTCGTGGCGCACTGCCCAGAGCGCGTATTGCCGGGCTACGTCATGGAAGAGCTTGTGACCAACGACCGTATTGTTGGCGGCATTACCCCGGAAGCTGCCGATAAGGCCAAGGCTCTCTACGAGGTTTTCTGCCAGGCTGCGATTTTGACTACCGATGCCAAAACCGCCGAGATGGCGAAGCTGGTTGAGAACTCGTTCCGCGACGTGAATATTGCTTTCGCCAACGAGCTTTCGGTGATCTCTGACAAGATCGGGATCGATGTCTGGGAACTCATTGCCCTTGCGAACCGTCATCCGCGTGTGAACATCCTTCAGCCTGGTCCAGGCGTTGGCGGTCACTGCATTGCTGTGGATCCATGGTTCATTGTTTCCGCCGCTCCGGAGGAGTCCAAGCTCATCCGGATGGCTCGCGAAACCAACGACTCCAAGCCAAACTGGGTCATCGACAAGGTTGTTCAGGCCACTAAGTCGCCAGCGTTTAATGGCAAGGTTGCTGTATTAGGGCTTGCCTTCAAGGCGAACATCGATGACATGCGTGAATCGCCATCCATTGAAATCGCTCGCAAACTGGCTGTCGAGAATCCAACCGTCGAGTTCTTGGCTGTCGAACCACACGTTGATGCACTGCCCAAGAAACTTGACGGCATTGCGAACCTCACCCTGACTCCACTGGATGAGGCGCTGGAAGCCGCAGAGGTTGTGACCCTGTTGGTGGATCACGATCAGTTTAAATCGGTTCCCGCCACTGCGCTTGCAGGCAAGGATGTCATTGACACCCGCGGTCTCTGGCGCTAAATTCCCCACTTCTGACAAGGTAGATTCCCCATGAAGAAGATCATGCCGATCTATGGCACTCGTCCCGAGGCCATCAAGGTTGCTCCGATCGTTAAGGCCTTGAAAGAGGCCGAAGGTTTCGACTGTGTAGTTGTTGTTACTGGACAGCACCGCGAGATGCTGGATCAGGTCAACGAATTGTTTGGTATCAAACCGGACTATGATCTTGACGTAATTCAGCCGCGACAGACCCTCAACGGTTTGCTGACTAAGACCATTGCTGGTCTGGATGAAATATTTGAAAAAGAAAAGCCGGATGCCGTAGTCGTCCAGGGTGACACCACCACCTCTACTGCAGGAGCTATCGCAGCCTTCTACCGTGGAATTCCAGTGGTACACGCCGAGGCTGGTCTGCGTAGTTACGACCTTTTCTCGCCATTCCCGGAGGAAGCCAATCGCAAGCTCACCAGCCAGATTGCCAGCCTTCACTTGGCGCCAACCTCGCTGAGCAAGCGTAACCTCGAGCGCGAGACCTTCAACAGCAAGGACATTGTCATCACTGGCAACAGCGTTATTGATGCGCTGCTGACCGTGGTTGAAAAGAAGATCCCCTTCACGGATCCACAACTTGAAGAAATCGTGAACTCCGGCAAGCGAATTGTTTTGGTGACGACTCATCGTCGCGAGAACCAGGGTGAGCCGATGCGCGGTATTGGCCGAGCGATCGCGCGCTTGTCCGCAGCAGAGCCCGATATTCAGTTTATCCTTCCACTGCACCGCAATCCTGCGGTACGTGAGGCTCTGCTTCCGGAAATCGATGGTATTCCGAACATTACGTTGACGGAGCCACTGGCTTATGGTGAGTTCACTCGAATCATCGATGCCTCAACAGTTGTCCTGACTGACTCCGGTGGAGTGCAGGAAGAAGCGCCAAGCCTGGGTAAGCCAGTATTGGTAATGCGCCTGAATACCGAGCGTCCGGAAGCAGTGACGGCTGGTACCGTTCGACTCATCGGAACTGACGAACAGCGGATCTTCGATTCAGTTTCGGAGTTGTTGAATGATTCTGCCGCATATGAGGATATGGCCAACGCGGTTAATCCTTACGGCGACGGAAGAGCTTCTGAACGCACTGTAGCTGCCATTGCGGAGCTGCTTGGTGTGGGGGAGCGAATTGAAGAATTTGATTCGCGTCTATCCGATGCGGATGACATGATGCGAGCAACAAGCATCTAGCATGTCTATCGTGAGGGACTAGAACATTTTGTTCTAGTCCCTCACGCTTTTAAAATGAACCAATATCTGGCGTAGCTCTTATGGTGCAGGATTCTTCGCTCTGTACTGACTAGTATCAAAAGTATGATGAATCAAACTGCAATATTTGTTGATGCCGGGTTTTTATTGTCCTTAGGCGGGCATAGGGTTGCTGGAACGACTCTCCGTTCGGCCTTTACCACGCATTATGAGTCTTTAGTTCGTGGAATAGTCCAGACTGTCAAGAAGAATACGGGACTGAATAACCTCCGGGTCTACTGGTATGACGCATCCAAGGACGGTCTATTTACCGAACAGCATAAGCGTATTGGCCTGATTCCAGGTGTAAAAGTCCGACTAGGTCGCATTTCCTATAATGGCGAGCAAAAAGGTGTTGATCTCCGGCTGGCCTTGGATTTGGTTGGCGTAGCACGACATGGATCGGCATCCGTTGCTTATCTCGTTTCCGGAGATGACGACCTGGCCGAAGCAGTAGAAGAAGCCCAAGACTTGGGCATGAAGGTCGTATTGCTTGGTTTGCAAAAGGACCAGAGCCGTTTGGGAGTAGCCTCGGTTGCCGAACACTTAGCTCTGACGGCCGACGCTATTGAGGTGATGCCCGATTCCATTATTGATAGTTCATTCACTCGAATCATTGACTGGGATAAAGATCATTGTGATAAAACCGCATTGGTGGCAGGTGCTCCAACGGCGAAGCCCTCGGCGGTAGCAAAACCTGGAATACCAACCCCCGCCTTATTGGCGCAAAAGGCCCAAGTTCTCCGCAGCGCCGAGCCAACGACTCAAGCGGAAGTCGTCTACTCTTCAGATAGCGAACGTTCGGGTTTCCATGGCCATGCTGCCTACGAACAAAAGGAACTGACCGCGGCTGAAGAAATCGGGGCCAAAGTAGCTCAGTCCTGGCTTGCCAGCACTACCCAATCAGAGGTTGTTGAACTGGTCGCGGACAAACCACAACTGCCGCCAGAAATCGACCGGACCTTGCTTAAGGACTGCGCCCAGGTGCTCGGGGAGTGGAAAACGGATCAACAAACTATCCGCCGTACCCTTCGTGGCGCTTTTTGGGACTATCTGGATCAGATCATGTGACGCGATGATCGCCTCGAAGAATCCAGCTTCCAGCACTGACTAAGGTAAATTTGTATCGTGACTTCTCAGCAGAAACCCTTTTACATCACCACAGCTATCTCCTACCCGAACGGCACCCCACATATTGGGCATGCCTACGAGGTTGTCGCAACGGATGCCATGGCGCGTTTCAAGCGGCTTGACGGTTATGACGTCTTCTTTCTGACCGGTACGGACGAACATGGTCAGAAGATGATGCAGACTGCGGAGAATGAGGGCATCACCCCAGCGCAGCTGGCGCAGCGCAACTCGGATGCGTTCCAGTCGATGAATGATGAATTGGGCACGAGCTACGACCGTTTCATTCGGACCACAGACGCGGACCATCACGCTGCGGCGCAGGAGCTGTGGCGCCGGATGGAAGCCAACGACGATATTTATCTGGACAAGTACGCCGGCTGGTACTCGGTTCGTGATGAAGCCTTCTACACCGAAGAACAGACCGAGGTACGCGAAGACGGTATCCGGTACACGACCGAAACCGACACCGAGGTAACTTGGACCGAGGAAGAATCTTATTTCTTCCGACTGTCCAAGTACCAGGACAAGCTGCTGGCTCACTACGAAGAGAACGCTGATTTCGGTGCCCCGCGATCACGGTTCAACGAAGTTGTTCGTTTCGTTGAAGGCGGGCTGACTGACCTTTCGATTTCGCGCACAACCTTCGACTGGGGAATCCCGGTTCCAGGCAACGAGAAGCATGTCATGTACGTATGGGTCGATGCCCTGACGAACTACTTGACCGGTGCAGGCTTCCCCGACGTGGAATCTGCGTCTTTCCAGAAGTACTGGCCCGCAGACGTACACGTTATCGGCAAGGACATTTCCCGGTTCCATGCCATCTACTGGCCGGCCTTCCTCATGTCGGCAAAGCTGCCGGTGCCCAAACGTGTAATGATTCATGGCTTCTTGCACAATAACGGTGTGAAGATGTCCAAGTCTTTGGGCAATACCGTGTCACCCGATGATTTTGTGGCTCGGTATGGACTCGACCAGGTGCGCTACTTCTTCCTGCGTGAAGTGACCTTTGGCGCTGATGGTAGCTACAACCATGACACCATTGTTGCGCGCATTAATGGCGATCTCGCCAATAACTTTGGAAACCTCGCGCAGCGATCGCTTTCCATGGTGGCCAAGAACTGCGGGGGCGTCGTGCCGGCACCCGGGCAGCTGCTGGAAGCCGATGAGCAGATACTGGCTGCCGCCTCAAAGCTTTTGGAAATCAATCAGGAAGCATATGACCGCCAAGACTTCAGTCGGGCTTTGGAAGCCGTCTGGCACGTCTTGGGTGACACCAATGCGTACTTCGCCGAGCAGGAACCCTGGAAGCTGAAGAAAACCGATCCAGCACGCATGGAAACGGTTCTCTACGTGACCATTGAAATTGTTCGCAAGGTCGCGATGCTCCTGCAGCCGGTCCTGCCGCAGACTATGACCGGCATGCTTGACCTGCTCGCAGTAGGGCAGGGGACCGCACGCAATTTCGAGAACTTTGACACCGTCCTGGTGCCGGGAACCGAATTGCCAGCACCGGCTCCGGTTTTCCCGCGGTACGAAGAAGAAAAGTAAGCCTGAAAACTTAGAGCTCCAAGCTTGGTTTCAACACCAGGCTTGGAGCTCTAAGTTTAATCGGTAAGCGCTAGGCGCTGACTACACCGGTCTGGTAGGCAATCACCACGGCCTGGACCCGGTCACGGGCACCGAGCTTGGCAAGAATGTGTCCCACATGAGTTTTTACCGTGGCCTCGGATAGAAACAGATCTCTCGCGATCTCTGGATTCGAACGCCCTAAGGCGATGTGTCCAAAGACTTCGCGTTCACGAGGTGTCAAGGACTCTACGGCGGACATCAACGTATCGTTGGTTTGAGATGAGCGTTTTAGCAGCGGGGCCATGTGGTCCAGAAGCCTTCTTGTTGTCGAAGGCGCAATCACGGCGTCCCCGCGGTTTACCGTACGCACCGATTCCAGCAGCTCTTCGGGAGGAGCATCCTTGAGCAGGAAACCGCTCGCTCCAGCCTGAATGGCGCTGAACGCATACTCGTCCATATCAAAAGTGGTCAGCACAATGATGCGAGGCGCGGGCTTGGATTGATCCTTAGAGGCCAGTAGCCGTTCGGTCGTTTCGATTCCATCCATTTCCGGCATGCGGACGTCCATCAATATGATGTCTGCAGAGGCCAGTGAGGGAGAGGCCAACGCCTCGCGTCCGTTGGAAGCCTCGGCGACAACATTCATATCCGGTTGGGAATTGATGAGCATTCGGAAACCGCTACGAACCAGAAGCTGGTCATCGACCAAGGCGACTGTAATTGGCTCACTGGTGGTCATTCTATTTAGTCCTCGGAGTAGGGGATGAACACAGAGACGGCAAAACCTCCGCCTGGATGCGGAGCAGCGGTGCTGGTTCCATCGTATAGGGAGACTCGTTCGTGCAATCCGCGCAGACCTTGGCCGGTGCCAGCGATACCCAAGCTTCCTGCGCCCCGGCCGTCATCGATGACGCTTATTTCGATACCTCGATTAGTCCAGCTCAGGGTCACGTTCGTGGTTGACCTTGGGCCCGCGTGTTTCATGACATTTGTCAGCGCTTCCTGCACGCAGCGGTACGCGGTCAGCTCCGCTCCGGTTGGCAACTGGCGACGCGGCGATCCTTTGACCTGAAAATAAACTTCCAGTCCGGACCTCAGGGCAGTTTCAACCAACTCTTGAATGTTTTCCAGTGTTGGCAACGGGCGGTGATCAACCTCTTCATCTGTGCGCAGCACGCCCAATAAGCGTCGCATTTCGCGCAGTGAGGAGCGCCCCGCGTCAGAAACCGTCTTCAAGGTTTCAACCGCAATATTTGGGTCCTGTGCGGCCGCGTAGCGTGCACCATCTGCCTGGGTAATAATCACCGAGAGCGAGTGGGCCACGATGTCATGCATTTCTCTGGCGATATGGTTTCGTTCATCTGAGGCTGCTAGCTCACGTTCAATCAACCGTTCGTTTTCCAAGCGTTGTGCATGCGCGCGCAAGGCGTTCAGGGTTTGCCGCCGGCTTCGGGCGAGATCACCAAAGGTCCAGGCCAGCGTTACCACCAGCGATAAGCCCACAAAGGAGATGATCATGTCAAAGGATAAGGCGGCTTGACCGTAGGAGCCCGGGCCAAAGATGTTAAAGGTTGCAAGAATCGCACCGAGCAACCCCACGCCTAAGGTAGCGAAGGATTGCCACCGCTTCCCGTAGACGGCCATGGTGTAAATCAGCAAGGGAACCGATAGCTGCGAGGGAAGGAAGAATCCCTGGAAGAACAGCTGCATGAGGTGAGCGCAGGCTACGACAATCGTGACGCCCCATGGATAGCGGCGGCGAACCATCAGGGGGGCCGATTGCAAAATGGCGATGGCAAATAAACTAAGGGCGAAACCCATGCCGTCCCCGGCGCCCATGGCAAGCGCGACCCCTGTGCACATCAAAGTATAGAAAGCGCCGGTGAACAAATCGATCCGGCCTGGATTCGAACGAATCCACCGGTCGATGCGCCGGTGTGGATTATTAAAGATCAACTGTTCCCTCGTGCCTAAAGACTTCTACTACTCGAGTCTAGTCAGCGTTCAGAGCCCCGTCCTCATGCCACGGTTTGATGTTCTCATGACTTACATAGAAATGATTCTCAGTATTTGAGATGGGTTCTCAAATGGTGGATTTGCTTCGTTATGATGAAAACATGGGAAACGTCATTAATATTGCTGTCATTCCAGGCGACGGTATCGGCCCAGAAGTGGTTGCCGAAGCCGTGAAGGTCCTGAAGTTCGTGACCAACGGTGGAGGTCAACAAGTTGATCTCACCGAATACACGTTGGGTGCGGAACACTGGCTCAAAACGGGGGAGACCCTGACAGATGAGACGCTCGAAGCCATCAAGCAGCATGATGCCATCCTGTTTGGCGCGGTCGGCGCGGCTCCGGGCGACACGAGAATCCCCTCGGGAATCATTGAGCGTGAACTGCTGTTGAAGCTGCGCTTCTCGTTGGATCATTTCGTGAACCTGCGCCCCGCCAAGCTCTACGCTGGAATCGAAAGCCCGCTGGCTAACCCGGGTGACATCGATTTCGTAGTCGTCCGCGAGGGCACCGAAGGCCCGTACGTTGGAAACGGCGGCTCGGTGCGTACCGGGACCCCGCATGAAATCGCGACCGAGGTTTCAGTGAACACCGCCTACGGTGTTGAACGTGTAGTTCGTGATGCCTTCACCCGCGCAGCCGCCCGGGAGCGCAAGCATGTGACCTTGGTCCACAAGCACAATGTGTTGGTTTATGCCGGACATTTGTGGCGGCGCACGGTAGAGATGGTGGCACCGGAATTCCCAGAGGTGACCCACGACTACCTGCACGTTGATGCAGCGACCATCTTCTTGACCACCGATCCATCCCGATTCGACGTCATTGTGACCGATAACCTATTTGGTGACATCCTCACCGACCAGGCCGGCGCCATCACCGGCGGCATTGGACTGGCGGCTAGCGGCAACATCAACATGGACCGTACCTATCCATCCATGTTCGAACCGGTCCACGGCTCTGCTCCCGACATCGCCGGCCAGCAGAAGGCTGATCCTACCGCCGCAATTCTGTCGGTGGCGCTGATGCTGGATCACCTCGGCATGTCTGCCGAAGCGGCTACCGTTGAGCAAGCTGTCGAAAAAGAGATCACTTCACGCCAAGAATTGACCGATCACCGCACCACAAGTGAAATTGGCGATGCAATCGTGTCGCTACTGGCATAAGCTAAAAGCGATGTAACTCGATTATCCGCTAATCGAGAAGCAAATCCACGGACGGGTGTTCCGCCAATGGCGTGGGGCACCCGTTATTCGTTAATTGAGCAAGGAAGTCCTGAGGCAGATGGAATTCAACGAAAATCTTTCATCGAATCGCAAGAGCGCAGAAGAACGCGCCGCCGTTCTGGCCAACCCGGGGTTCGGAGACTTCTTCACCGACCACACCGTGGTCATTGACTGGACCGCCACCTCCGAGCCCGGCTCGGGCCAGTGGCATGACGCGCGGATTGAGCCGTACGGGCCGATCGCCATGGATCCCGCCGCTTCGGTACTGCACTATGGCCAGGAGATCTTTGAGGGCCTGAAGGCCTACCGTCACGAAGATGGTTCGGTCTGGACCTTCCGCCCCCATGCAAACGCTGCTCGCTTGAATAAGTCGGCAGCTCGGCTCGCCCTGCCGCAGCTTGATGATGAAGTCTTCGTTGAGTCCCTGCGCAAAATCGTCGCTACCGACATTGAGTGGGTTCCAACCGGTGATGGGGAAGCTCTGTACCTGCGCCCATTCATGATCGCTACCGAGGCGTTTCTGGGTGTACGCGCGGCACGCGAAGTGTCCTACCGTGTGATTGCCTCACCGGCCGGAAACTACTTCGGTGGAGAGCTGAAGCCGGTGGGCATTTGGGTATCCAAGAACTACGCACGCGCAGGCCGCGGTGGTACCGGATCGGCTAAATGCGGTGGCAACTACGCAGCATCTTTGGTGGCTCAGCTCGAGGCGGAAGAAAACGGGTGCAAGCAAGTACTCTTCCTTGATTCTTTCAATGACAATGCGGTGGAAGAGCTCGGCGGAATGAACGTGTTCTTCGTGACCAAGGATAAAAAGCTGGTCACTCCGGCGTTGACCGGCACCATCCTCGAAGGAGTCACACGTTCCTCGATCATCCAGCTTGCCAAGGACCGCGGCATGGACGTTGAAGAGCGAAAGATCACTCTGGATGAGTGGCGGGACGGCATCGCGAATGGTGATATCACTGAAGTCTTTGCCTGCGGCACCGCTGCGGTCATCACTCCAATTGGCGTGCTGAAGAATGGTGGCGAACTAATCGGCGATGAAAATGCGCCGGCCGGTGAAATCACCATGTCGATTCGTGAAGAGCTTCTCGGTATCCAGCGTGGAACCGTAGAGGACCGTCACGGCTGGCTGGAGCGACTGGCCTAAAAGCGCAGTAAAAATTCGCTAGAATAGCCCGTGTAAGTACCTTTTACATGGGTTATTCTAATTTTTGACGTTGGAGAAATCATAGATGCGCATACTTGTCACCGGCGGTGCTGGATATATAGGCTCGCACACGGTACTTTTGCTTTTGCAGGAAGGGCACCAAGTATCAGTCATTGATAACTTTAGTAATTCGTCTCCAGAGTCTCTTCGCAGAGTGGTTGGTCTTGCCGGACGGAGTCTGAATGCATACCACATCGATCTCTTAGACGCGGAAAGTTTGAGTCAAGCCGTCGGTGAGATCAAGCCGGAGGCAGTCATTCATTTTGCCGGGCTTAAAGCTGTTGGCGAGTCGGTAGCTCAGCCGCTTAAGTATTACAAGAACAATGTCGTCGGCACCCTGAACTTACTTGATGCTATGAGTGAAGCTGAATGTCGAACCATCGTTTTTAGCTCTTCTGCCACTGTTTATGGAGATTCGACAGATCTACCGCTACATGAAAACACACGAAGAAACGCTACAAATCCCTATGGGCGCACGAAATTGCATATCGAGGAGATGCTTGAAGAGCTGGCAGAGTCAGACTCGCGCTGGCATATTGCTAATCTCCGTTACTTTAATCCGGTTGGTGCACACGAGTCGGGACTAATTGGGGAAGACCCGCAAGGAATTCCGAATAACCTGATGCCTTTTGTGGCTCAAGTAGCCATTGGAAAACGCGCCGAAGTACAAGTATTCGGCGGCGACTATTCAACCGCTGACGGCACGGGCGTGCGCGATTACATCCATGTCTTGGATCTCGCAACTGGGCATCTGGCCGCACTCGACTATCTGTCTAATTCTCAAGGTGTGCATGTTTGGAATCTAGGTACTGGTGCTGGTTCCAGCGTGTTGGAAGTAATAGACGCGTTCGCTCGAATCTCCGGGCGGCCGGTTCCCTATCGAATCACGGAGCGTCGTCCAGGCGACGTCGCAGAAAGTTACGCACACCCTGAAAAGGCTCGCCTAGATCTTGGATGGAAAGCCGAACGTGGTTTAGAACAAATGGTCGCAGACATGTGGAATTGGCAGTCCAATAATCCCGACGGATTTCCGGAAGATGACCCTCAACTTATCAACGCCGAATCGTTACAAGATTTTATCTGTGGAACTAGTCGTACAGTCATTGAGTAGCAGGCATCTGTACTTTCTCAGTCCACCACAGGGGCGGACCCGGTCAGTTATTTCTCACTTCGGTCAATGCCTTGGAAGATAGTGCGGCGGACCGGATGCAGTAAATGTGAAAACCGAACTTTTCAACTTTCAATTTGCCGCGTGGTGTCGTTACTGAAATATCAGGCTTCGATAAACGCGTCTTTTATCCGCTATGCTGGCGTATTTCATGAGCGTAAGGAAGTAGTTAGTGGCAGAAGACGAGGGGCGTTCGGCGAAACGAATCAGCCGAAGAGTAGTTTTGACTCTCGGAGCGGTCACCGCAGGGGCAATTGTCTACAATCAACTTCCGGACTCTGGACCTAGCGAATCGTCGGTTTCTTCCAAACCGATCGCTCCGACGAAAACTCCACAGCCTAAACCGGTTCTCAGCAATCGTGATCCCTCAGTTATCGCACTACTCAAACGCACTCGCAACACCACCGGTGCACTGCAAAATCATGAAGGAGCCTTCCCGGCCACGAAAATTAGGCGTGTGGAACCGCTGCCCGGTATTGAAAAGTCCGGGCTTCCCTGGTTGGCAGTGTCGATTGTCGGCCCCGCCCACCAACTTCAAATAGTGGATCCGCGGCGAACTTCCCCCGTGCACGTTGTGGACGTTCCCAACAGCCATAGTGGTGGAATCCAATCCATGAAATGGCACAAAGCGAGCAAGACCCTATATCTAGCAACGCGCAATTCGCTTTTGGTTTGGAAGCCATCAAGCCCTTCGGTGACGACCGTGGTGGGTGAGGTTCCCAATGCCTCCACGATCTATGATCTGCAAATAGATTCCAAGGGGACTGTTTGGGGCGGAACTTATCCGCTGGGCGCTGCCTTTAACTACACTCCCAAGACGCGCAAGGTCCAGGTCTTTGAGCGGGTTGCGGCCGATACTGACTATGTCCGCCGCGTGGCCATTGACGAGAACGACGTCGTGTGGCTAGGCACAGGTTCGCGTAGTCCAAGACTATTTCGTTTCTCCGCGAGTGCTCCCAAGAAGACCACCGAGATCGCTCTGCCAGAGCCCAAGGCCACTGGCTTTATCTCATCATTGAAAGCGATTGGAAATAGAATTGTCGTTTCGGTCGATACCACATCGGGACAATTGCTGTTCAATCCGCAAGCAAATTCTTGGGACGGAACGGTGGAACGGGTTTGGTCAGGTCGCAAAGCCTCCGCGGTGACTCCTAAGGCAAAGAATTTCTACAGCGTGAGCAATGGTCAACTCTTTGCGACCAACATTTCCTCTTGGGAAGACCAGCTGGTCGGCAATATTTCTGCCAGTTCTGCACTCAGCATCTATGCCACCGAAAGTCAGATCGTTGTCGTCTCGTCGAATGCAACGGGCCTGCAGATTGAAGTGGTAAGACTTTCGAGTCAATCGGTGCAATTGGTGAATACCGTGGCCCTGGCAAAAGGCGAGTTCGTGGTGCAATCCCTGATGGCGCATTCGGACGGCAACGTGTATGTCGGAGGCTATATGGGCGCCGGCATAACCTCGATCAACCCTGATACGGGACAACGATGGACATCACCAGCGGACCAAAATGTGATTAACCAGATCGAAGGCATGATCGAATTCAATGCCGGTAAAACTCTGGTTGGATCGTACGGGTCGGCTGACGTCGTGCGCATCAACAGTGCAGCCAAAAATAAGGCCGAGGGCTATCTGAGAATCGAACGGCTCGCAACGAATTACGAGCAATCCAGAATTTTCGCCTGGGCGAAGAACTCGAAAAACGTCTTCTTCGGAACTGTTCCGGAGTACGGACGTTCGGGCGGCGCCCTTGGAATGCTTGATTCTCACACCGATGAGATCATCTGGGTGCTGGACGGCAAGGGCCAAGGATTTATTACCGAGCATTCGATCACCGGTCTGGTTGCAGACGAAGAATATGTTTATGGCACCACCTCGGTGCGAAACGGATACGGCCTGCCAGACACAGAGGGGATCGCGAGGGTGTTTAAACTCCACATTGCGACGAAAGAAATCTCCTGGGATGTCGGGCCAAGGGCGAACTGCGGAGCACTGTACGCGCCAAAGCTCATTGCCGGATGGCTGCTCGTGGCTGATCTTGAAGGCGTGAACGTTTTGGATCCGGAGAGCGGAAGATTGCTCAGGAAGCATCGTCTGACCAATGCAAAGAACACAAGCTACCGGCCTGGATGGAAAAACGCGGACCTGGTTGTCTTAGAACAACAGGGCAAGGCGGTCCACAGCGCAGCTGGGACAACAACTGTCATAGACTTTCCGGCCGGGACTCGTGCAACCATTGGCAGCCCGCAGCTCACCCGTCAGTTTGGAAGTCGGCTTACCGCATCAAATGATGGCCGAGTCTTTGCGAACGCTGCGAAAACTTCAATTGCCGAATTGGACTTGCAACCAATTGCTGCCAAGACGAAATCCACAGGTACGCCGACACCAAAGGTGCCCGCGGCCACCAGTTCCAAGGCTCCTTAGCAGCAAATAACCGGCCTTCCGGAAACTGGAGCGCTACAGACAGTGCGCATGGCTTTAGCTAGATGTAGCAAATCGCACTCCGGCCAACGGATCGGCTTTCCGGCAACATGCGTTTCAGGGGAAAACATGCCCTAGGCTTATTACTATGCGCATTGCCAGATTTGTAGTTGATAGCGACCCTATGTACGGAGTCGTTGACGGAAACGATATCCACGTTTTGGCCGGAGATCCTTTCTTCCAGGGAATCAAGACCACCGGTGCCACGCACCAGTTAGACGACGTACGACTCGTTGCACCAATCATTCCACGGTCAAAAGTCATTGGATTCGGGCGGACCTACGGCGAGCATGCCAACGAGCTCGGCAACGAGATTCCTAGCGAACCGCTGATGTTCTTGAAGCCAAATACTTCGGTAGTTGGGCACGGCGACCCAGTGACACTTCCTTCGTTTTCCGAAGAAGTCTCCTTTGAAGGCGAACTAGCCTTGGTCATTGGACGTATCTGCAAGGATGTCCCTGCCGAAAAGGCAGCGGATGTGATCTTCGGATACACCGTGGCCAATGACCTCACCGCTCGCGATGCCCAGCGCACCGACCCGCAATGGGCGCGTGCCAAGGGCTTTGACGGCGCTTGCCCGCTGGGACCGTGGATTGAAACTCAGCTGGAAAACCCGGATGATGTGGGAATCGTCAGCCGCGTTAATGGTGAAGTCCGCCAAGACGGATCGACCAGCGAGATGATCTGGTCGGTGAATGATCTGGTGGCTCGGGCATCCGAAGCATTCACCTTGCTACCCGGAGACGTGATCCTCACCGGCACACCAGCAGGTGTTGGACTGGTCAATGAAGGCGATAACGTCGAGATTGAAGTTGAAGGTATCGGAACGCTGCGTAGCGTCTTCCGCCGCTAGGCCAACGGGACCGGCAAGGCCGGTTTGACCATAGCGCGCTGGTCTTCGCATCCTTATGTGATGCGAAGACCAGCGCGCTATTGTGCTTCTTGCCTTGCAACGAGACTAGAATGAAAACACCATGACTGATCTATCGCTGATTCCTACCGTGACCGACGAAACCCCGGTTCGCGTTCGTTTCTGCCCATCGCCTACGGGCACCCCGCATGTTGGCCTGATCCGTACTGCCTTGTTCAACTGGGCTTACGCACGCCACACCGGGGGCAAGATGATTTTCCGTATCGAAGATACGGATGCGAAGCGCGACTCCGAAGAAAGCTACAACCAGCTGCTGGACGCCTTGGCGTGGCTGGGCATCGACTGGGATGAAGGCGTCAATGTCGGTGGCCCGCATGAGCCTTACCGCCAGTCCCAGCGCGGCGACATCTACCAGGACGTCATTGCAAAACTTCGCGCTGCCGGGCACGTCTACGAGTCCTACTCCACCCCGGAAGAAGTCGAGGCACGCCACAAGGCAGCAGGCCGTGACCCAAAGCTGGGTTATGACAACTTTGACCGCGACCTGAGTGACGAGCAAATCGCCGCGTTCAAGGCCGAGGGCCGCGAACCGGTGCTGCGCATTCGCATGCCAGAAGAAGACCTCACCTTCACCGACCTGGTCCGCGGCGAAATCACCTTCAAGCCGGGCACCATTCCAGACTTCGTGGTGGTTCGGGCAAATGGCCAGCCGTTGTACACCCTGGTGAATCCCGTGGACGATGCCTTGATGGGCATTACTCACGTGCTGCGTGGTGAAGACCTGCTCTCTTCCACTCCTCGCCAGATCGTGCTCTACCGCGCCTTGATCGACATCAAGGTGGCTCAGTACATGCCGTTGTTCGGCCACCTTCCCTACGTGATGGGCCAGGGCAATAAGAAGCTCTCCAAGCGAGACCCTGAGTCGAGCTTGTTCCTGCACCGCGACCGCGGCTTCATCCCCGAAGGATTGCTGAACTACCTCTCGCTCTTGGGCTGGTCGCTGAGCGCTGATGAAGACATCTTCACTCGTGAACAGCTAATCGAAGCCTTTGATGTCAAAGACGTGCTGTCCAACCCCGCACGTTTCGACCTGAAAAAGGCGGAAGCCATTAACGGCACCCACGTACGCCTGCTCGCGCCACAGGACTTCCGTGACCGGCTAGTTCCGTACCTGCAGGCTGCCGAGCTAGTTGGATCCGAACTTACCTCTCGCGAAAACGAAGTCCTTGATGCGGCAGCACCGTTGGTCCAGGAACGCATTGGGCTATTGGGCGAAGCTGCAGAGATGATGGAATTCCTCTTCAAAACTGATGACCAGATCGTGATTGACGACAAGGCTCTGAAGGGAATGCCAACGAATCTTGTCGAGGTCGTTGAAGCGAGCATTCAGGCATTGGAGGGTGTCCAAACCTGGAACGCCGAAGCCATTCAGGAAGCGCTGCGTGCGAAGCTGATTGACGAGCTTGAATTGAAGCCACGCCAGGCTTTCGGGCCGGCACGTGTGGCTGTCTCCGGAAAGCGTGTTTCGCCACCGCTGTTCGAGTCAATGGAAATTCTGGGCCGGGAATCCAGCCTGAACCGTCTTCGCGTGTTCGGCGAATCCCGCTAGCAGGGCATAACCTGGAATGAAGAACGCCTTCGATACCTCTGTCCTTACGGATTGACGTCTCGAAGGCGTTTTCATTGATATTGACGATACCTTGGTGGATTTGCGTACTGATGCCATCGAGGTGTTTATCGCGATGTCCGGAGAACTCACATTCTAAGGACAGCGCCAACAGCGTTTGACTTGTTCCTCAGAACTCGCCGGGCAAGAGAAGGTCCGCGATGACGAGTTTCGCACCCGGGTCGAAGAGTACGAGTCGTTACCAGCGAATGAAGCTGGAGGCTGCGGGCCTTTCGGGTTTCTCCGTGGTGATGGGGGCTAATGCTGCGGGCGCTCCGAAACCAGATCCGGCACCATCCTGGCAGGTTGCTCTGCATTGGCAACTTTGCCCGCTGGAAAGCTGTACACCGGAGATTATCGCGCTAATGTCGTGCCCGTCGCGAAGAACGCGGGACTCGCCGCAGTCTTGGCCGTCCGCACAATGGAGCGTGAGCCCCACTTCGGAGGCATGGTGGCCGGCCTAGCAGGGCCCGCCTCTCTGCTGCGGAGAATCCGCGTGACTCACGACGGGCGCTGAGTGCGCACTATCAATTTGTCATGGCTCGGCTACGTGGGTATAGTTAATTCTCGTGCTGCGGCGTGCGATCCGAATACCTTGGAGGTATTTTGATCAAATGCCCAAGTCACATTGGGATATGGTGTAATTGGCAACACAACGGTTTCTGGTTCCGTCATTCTAGGTTCGAGTCCTGGTATCCCAGCGCTTCACCAGAGAAATTTGGTGAGTTGAAGAGAAATCTTCAGCGTACGGCCCCATCGTATAGCGGCCTAGTACTCCGCCCTCTCACGGCGGCAACACGGGTTCGAATCCCGTTGGGGTCACGAAAACCACGACACGGTCGTGGTTTTTTCCTTTAACCGGCCAAAGCATTCGTGTGCTGATGGCAGAGCGCTTTCCATAAGGCATGATGGAGCTTATGGAGTCCACATCATTGCCGCAGGAGCCGGCCGAACCGGCGAACCAGCTACCTGACGCCGGTGCCGTTCAGCTACTGGATCGCTTTGCCAAGCTCGAATCGTCATTAAATGATCTGAACTTTATCCTCTCCACCTCGCATTCAGCTCCCGGCGGCGAACAGCTAAGAGTGAAGGCTTTGCACCAGATTAATGATTATCTGGAACCTCGTCTCAAGAACTTGAACGCCCCGCTGCTGGCTGTGGTTGGTGGATCAACCGGTGCCGGAAAATCTACGTTGGTGAACTCCCTGCTCGGCGACCAGATAAGCCGCTCCGGCGCCGTGCGACCCACCACGCGAACGCCCGTGCTTGCGGTGAACCCCGCAGACGAACCTTGGTTCGCAAACGAGCGGGTACTTCCTGAACTGACTCGGCTGAGTGGGGCAGGCTTCAGCGCAGGGCATGGGATGGATCGCCACGACGCGCTGCTTGTCGTGCCGCATCCGAACGTTCCACGCGGACTGGCGATCCTCGACGCACCGGACATCGATTCGGTTTCCGATGACAATCGCGCCCTGGCTGGTCAGCTCTTGAACGCCGCAGACCTCTGGATCTTCGTCACCACGGCAAACCGTTATGCCGACGCTATTCCGTGGGAAGTACTGACCGAGGCAGGCGCTCGAGAAATCACCGTATGCGTGATTCTCAACCGTGTCCCGGCCGGCGCCGAAACGGATATCGTTCCGGACCTCGAACGGTTGCTTGCCGCAAAAAACCTGGACCCCAAACTACTCCATGTAATCAATGAAGTTCAGCTGGACGAGCAAGCAATGATTCCCGGTGAACGAATCGAACCTTTTTCGGCTTGGCTGAATTCCCTGGCTGCTGACGCTACCGAACGCCAACGCATCGCTGAGCAAACGCTCGAAGGCGCTATCAGGAGATTGCACGAAGACCTCCACGCGCTCAGCGAAGAAGCCGAAGACCAGGACTCGCAGCTCAAAGCCCTGGGGAAGGTCGCCACCGAACGTTTTGATTTTGCCGTGGGCAAAACCACGGAGGCATTGAACGACGGTTCGCTGCTTCGAGGCGAGATCCTCGCCAGATGGCAAGATTTTGTGGGAGCCGGCGAACTACTGCGCGGCATTGAAGGCGTCATAGGCAGAATCCGAGATCGAGTCGGTTCCTTTTTCAGCGGGAAGCCGGTGGCGACTCATCGGGTGGAAGAAGCGATAGAATCTGGGCTTCACACCGTATTGGTCAGCGAAATCACCAATGCTTTCCAGGACATTGATCGTAACTGGCGCAATACACCCATCGGGACACATCTTTTAGCATCGCTCCCGGCCGAACGCCCCGGCAAAGACCTTGAGGTCCGGGCCGCGGATAGCATCCGGGTGTGGCAGAAAGATGTCTTGGAAATGATCCGGAGCGAGGGGGCTGGCAAACGAAAAACCGCGAGGATTGCCGCCTTCGGCGTCAATGGGGTGGCGGTAGCGCTCATGGTTGTGGTCTTCGCTTCTACCGCAGGCATGACCGGGCTGGAACTAGGCATCGCCGGTGGCTCTGCCGTTGTCGGGCAGAAATTATTGGAAGCTATATTCGGTGAAGAAGCAGTTCGGCGTATGGCCATGCGCGCACGAACCATGTTGGAAGCCAGAACACGCGAACTCATGGACGAGAATCTGGCTGTCTATCAGGGAGAGATCGAAGCTAATCTTCAGCCGGTCATCGTGCAAGAACTACGCGAACAAGTCAACGGACTGCGCAGGGGAGGATTCAAGGCATGAGCGAGCGGAAGGTGAATCGTGCTCATTCGGGACTTAGCGAGCAAATCGACGCGGTGGTTTCGGCAATGCAAATTGCCGAACCCTATCTTGAACCTGAAGTGGTTGACCACGCTGCGGTGGTCATCGAACGAGCAGAAGCCCGCCGCCAGCTGTCGGCAGACCACGTGGTCTTCGGGCTGTTCGGAGCGACAGGCAGCGGTAAATCATCGCTTTTCAACGCCCTTATCGGTTCCGATATTGCGCAAACTGGCGTCATTCGGCCCACCACTACCAAGACGGTGGGCGCCATCTGGCAGCCGGAAGGCGCCGGTGAGCTGCTCGATTGGCTCGAAGTCAGCGAGCGTCATGTCCTTGATTCCCAGGTGCTCGGTGCGGAAGCGAAGAAATCACAGGACCTAGCCGGAGGGCTGATCCTGCTTGACCTGCCGGATATGGATTCAACCTCCACCGAGCACCATCAGATCGCGTCGCGTCTGGCGGGGCAAGTCGATTACCTGGTATGGGTATTAGATCCCCAGAAGTATGCCGACGCTTCGATCCATCATGGATACCTCAGCGAACTTTCAGGACAGCGCGGAAACCTCTTAGTGGTGCTCAACCAGATAGACACCATTGCGCCTAACGACCGGGAAGCTGTGAGCGGTTCCTTGGCCGCGTTGCTTGAAAGCGAAGGGGTTGGCCAGGTTCCCGTTATTCTGGCCTCAGCGCGTACCGGCGAAGGACTAGAGGGCATTCGTGGAAAGTTTGCTTCGGCACTGAAAACCAAGGTGCAGGCGACTCGGCGCTTACGCGCCGATGTTGACGAACTGCTGCGCACGCTTGAAGGTGAACTCGCCGTGCCCAAGGTCAGAATGCCAGGAGTGATGGAGCAATCCGACCTGGAGCGCAATATCGCCAAAGCTCATGGAACGCACCGCATCGCCGAGGCCGTGCAGACCTCATATAAGTTACGCGCCTCAACCAATACGGGCTGGCCGATCACCAGCTGGCTCACCCGACTGCGAAACGATCCGCTCAAGCGCATGAACCTTGGGCGTGGAATCGAAAAGCCAGAAATCTCATTGACATCTCGCCCGGATCTTTCGGTGGCCGAAAATGCGGCGGTTGACCAATCAATAGGGCGCTATCTTGGCGAAGCCACCGAAGATCTGTCGCCACGCTGGTCCCAATCATTGAAGGACGGCGTGCATGAGCAGAAGGAACAACTAGCCAACGATATTGATATAGCCATTGCCAGCAGCACCTTGGGCGTTGAAAAGAAGTCCTGGTGGTGGCCGGTCACCAAGTTTGTCCAATGGCTTGGCGTCATCGTGGCCCTGGCCGGCGCGTTATGGCTGGGCGGAATAGCGTTGGCCGCGTACTTCCAATTCGACCTGCCGCAGACGCCACGAGTCGAAGGGATCGCGATTCCCACGCTGATGGTTTTCACCGGGATACTTTTGGGCATAGTCCTCGGAATTCTTGGATCATTCGTCAATCGAATGGTCGCTAGACTGAAGCGTAGGAAAGCGCTTAAAAACCTCCAAAATTCAGTGTCGGGGGTCGTCCGTCGATATATCGTGGATCCCACTGCACACCACTTAGAGCAATACAACAGTTATGCAGCGTTGATTTCCAACGCGGCGAAGAAAGCCGAATAGCAACCTGTGACTAATCAACAGACTGACAATAGCCCGACCGTGGGCGACATTGGTGAACAAGGAATCTTGAACGAGATCCTCCCGCTCTTGGATGCCAAGGACGCGGGGCTCGGCCCAGGAGATGATGCCGGAGCGCTACGCGTTGCCGGGGGAGAAGTAGTCGTTTCCGTGGATACCATTGTCCAAGACCAAGATTTTCGTTTGGTGTGGCCCAGCGGACATGAACATGCCGCATATGACATCGGCTGGAAATCGATCGCGCAAAATGTCTCCGACATCAACGCCATGGGTGGCGTCCCTACAGGTGCCGTCATTTCACTTTCCATGCCAGCGGAGGTCTCGCTGGCCTGGGCCAAGGAATTTGCGCGTGGAATTGCTGCCGCGATTTCTTCGCTCGGGGCCGATCGCTTGGCCGTCTTAGGCGGTGACCTCAGTCGCTCATCAGAGATCTCGGTGACTACCACCGTATTGGGCGAGTGCGAATATGGAAAAATCCTTCGCACGGGGGCTAAACCCGGAGACCGGCTCGCCGTAGCTGGCCGACTTGGTGCAGCGGGGGCAGGGCTAGCCTTGCTGGAGGGAAAGCATGAAGCAACGACCTGGAGCCGCGCGGTGCTACGTCTTGCCGATGCCCAGTGCAAGCCAACTCCGCCTTTGGAGTCTGGCCCGAGAGCCGCTCAATCCGGCGCTCATGCCATGATGGATATTTCCGATGGGCTCGTCCGAGATGCCGGACGACTGGCCAAGGCGAGCCATGTCAGCTTCAAGTTGGATAAGTCCGCACTTGAAGTCTTTGCTCAGCGGCTGGAACCAGCGGCAAAACTCTTGGACCTTGATCCTATGCAATGGGTACTGCACGGCGGCGAGGACTTCGGATTGCTCGCTTGCTTCCCATCAGGCGTAGAGATTCCAGAGGAATTCTCGGTGGTGGGTGAAGTGGTGCCGCTGACCGGCCGGCGTTCCAATGTTTTCCTCAATGGAAAGCAGCTGGACTACCGAAGCGGTTTCGACCACTTCGGCTAAGCGCCCGCCGTTTTATCCTTCTGACTGGATCCGCAGCAAGTCCGAAAGCTCGCGCGCGGCATTGACTATGGAATCGTGGTGGATCTTTCCCGGCTGACGGGTCAGTCGTTCAATCGGGCCAGACATCGACAATGCTGCAATGACCCGCCCCGATTGGCCGCGCACGGGAGCCGACACCGAGGCGACGCCTGGTTCGCGTTCGCCGAGCGACTGGGCCCACCCGCGGCGACGTACCCCGGCCAAAATGGTCGGGGTAAAACGAGCATGTTGCAGGCCGCCGATCATGCGTTCATTGTCTTCCCAGGCTAGAAGAACCTGCGCAGCAGAACCTGCCTTCATGGACAGCTGCGTCCCCACCGGAATAGTGTCGCGCAATCCCACGGGACGTTCCGCGCTGGCAATGCACACACGGAATTCACCCTGCTTGCGGAATACCTGTGTGCTCTCGCCGGTCAGATCGCGCAGCTTCGTCAATACCGGTCCTGCCGTGCTGACCAAACGGTCTTCACCGGCCGCGCTGGCTAGCTCGACGAGTCGACCACCGAGCTCGAATCGGCCGTGCAAGTCGCGGCCCACCAAGCCATGGTGCACCAATGATTGGGCGATGCGGTGCACCGTTGGCCGGGAAATTCTAGTGATTTCGACCAGCTGCGAGAGGGACGTTGGCCCATTTTCCAATGCATTGAGAATGGCTGCTGCCTTATCCAGAACACCAACACCGCTACCTGTAGTCATGAAATCATTATCATGTCTCAGCATTTGAGATTCAAGTCCAGATACTGGAAATGAGGTTCTGTGAAGTGTCACAGTAAAGGTGTTGATAGTTCGTAGCTTGAGGAGTGTGTCGCATGTCCACCATGCAGTCGCCCCAGACCTTGGCAGAAAAGGTCTGGAACGCGCACGTAGTGCGCCAGGGAGAAGGGCAGGGCGAAGCCCGTCAGCCCGATTTGATCTACATTGACCTTCACCTGCTACACGAGGTCACCTCCCCGCAAGCCTTCGAAGGCCTGCGGTTGGCCGGGCGCAAGCTGCGCCGCCCAGATCTCACTATCGCCACCGAGGATCACAACACCCCGACCCTCGACATTGACAAGCCCATTGCGGATTTGACCAGCCGGACGCAGATTTTCACCTTGCGCGATAACTGCAAGGAATTTGGTGTTCGCCTGCACTCCTTGGGTGACAAGGAACAGGGGATCGTGCATGTGGTTGGCCCGCAGCTGGGTTTGACGCAGCCGGGCATGACCGTGGTGTGCGGTGACTCCCACACCTCGACCCACGGTGCCTTCGGCGCATTGGCCTTCGGCATCGGTACATCCGAGGTTGAGCATGTGATGGCAACCCAGTCGTTGAGCCTGAAGCCGTTCAAGACCATGTCCATCAATGTTGAAGGCACGCTCAAGCCCGGAGTGACCGCAAAGGACATTATCTTGGCTGTCATCGCCAAGATCGGCACCGGCGGCGGGCAGGGCTACGTGTTGGAATACCGTGGCTCCGCGATCCGTGCATTGTCCATGGACGCACGCATGACCATCTGCAACATGTCCATTGAGGCCGGTGCGCGCGCAGGAATGATTGCGCCGGACGAAACAACCTTCGAATATGTCAAGGGACGCCCGCATGCGCCGCAAGGTGCCGAGTGGGATGCTGCCGTTGAATACTGGCAGACCCTGCAAAGCGACGAGGGCGCACGCTTCGACAATGAGGTGTTCCTGAACGCGGATGAACTGGAACCATTCGTCACCTGGGGCACCAACCCGGGTCAAGGCGTTTCGCTTTCCTCCAGGGTTCCGGTACCTGAAGATTTTGAAGACGAAAATGATCGCAAGGCCTGCGAACGCGCGCTCGAATACATGGGGCTCATCGGTGGAACACCGATGAAGGAAATCCGTGTCGACACCGTCTTCCTGGGTTCCTGCACCAACTCGCGGATGGAAGACCTGCGTGCCGCGGCCGAGATCATCAAGGGCCGTGAAAAGGACCCGCAGATCCGCATGATCGTGGTTCCCGGTTCGGCACGAGTTCGTCTCGAAGCCGAGGCGGAAGGCCTCGACCAGGTCTTCAAGGACTTCGGTGCCGAATGGCGTTTCGCCGGCTGCTCCATGTGCTTGGGGATGAACCCGGATCAGTTGGCCGAGCAGGAGCGCTGCGCCTCGACTTCAAACCGAAACTTCGAGGGACGCCAGGGCAAGGGCGGACGCACCCACCTGGTATCCCCGCTGGTCGCCGCGGCCACCGCCGTGCGTGGCACGCTGGCTTCGCCCGCGGATCTCATTAACGCTCCGGCATCGGTCTAGGAAGGAACACCATCATGGAAAAAGTCATTACCCACACCGGGATTGGTGTCCCGCTGCGCCAGAGCAACATCGACACCGACCAGATCATCCCGGCCGTCTACCTGAAGCGAATCACTCGCACTGGTTTTGAAGATGCGTTGTTTGCCGGCTGGCGCCGGGATGAGAATTTCATCCTGAATACCGAGCCGTACACCAATGGTTCGGTGCTGGTTGCCGGTCCGGACTTCGGCACCGGTTCATCCCGTGAACACGCCGTCTGGGCCTTGAAGGACTATGGCTTCAAAGCGGTGATCTCCTCACGTTTTGCCGATATCTTCCGGGGCAACTCGGGTAAGCAGGGTCTGGTAGCGGCCGAGGTCGCACAGAGCGATATCGAACTGATCTGGAAGGAACTGGAGAATAATCCGGGAACCGAGATCAGCGTAAATTTGGAAGCACGTACCGTGCAGTGCGGTTCGATCCTGGCCCCATTCCAGATTGATGACTACACGCGGTGGCGTTTAATGGAAGGCCTTGATGACATTGGGCTGACCTTGCAGCATGAGGAAGACATCACATCCTTTGAAGCTACCCGCCCAGCATTCAAGCCGCAGACCTTGCCTGCAAGAACTGCTGACTGAGAACGAATCTAGGCCTCGTCCGTACCCACCAGTAGGTGTCTGCGGGCGAGGCTTTTTTCGTTTTGCCGCAATTGCGAGCCGACCCATCAATAGTCCAACCCTGAAAGCATGCTCACAATGTGTGCGCCACGGGCTAAACTGCCCAGAACTGCTCCCACGATGGCGGTATGCTTGCTAAGTCCTGCCTGTTTTGTTGGCCCACCGGTCCGGGCAGGAAAAACGACTACGCGATGAGGTTTATTCATACATGGGTAAGATTCTAACGGTCCATGGCGGTGTCCCCTTGAAAGGCACCGTTCGAGTAGGCGGCGCTAAGAACCTGGTCCCCAAGGCTATGGTTGCAGCCCTGCTTGGAAGCTCTCCCTCGGTACTACGCAACGTACCGGAAATTAAAGACGTCGCGGTAGTGCGTAGCCTTTTGGAGATCCATGGCGTCAAAGTTTCCCAGGATCCTGAAACAGGCGACCTGACCATGGATCCGGTCGCGGCGAAGAGCGCTTCGAATCAGGCGATTGACGCCCACGCGGGCGACTCGCGTATTCCGATTCTGTTCTGCGGTCCGCTGATCCATTCCCTGGGGGAAGCGTTCATCCCCGATCTGGGTGGCTGCCGTATCGGTGACCGCCCCATCGATTTCCACTTAGAGGTATTGCGCGAATTTGGTGCGGTCGTGGACAAGGAAGCGGCAGGTATCCGCATTTCTGCACCCCTGGGGCTGACCGGTGCCAAGCTTGAACTTCAGTACCCAAGTGTTGGAACCACCGAGCAGGTACTGCTCTCCGCGGTCCGCGCCAAGGGTGTGACCGAAGTCAGCAACGCTGCGATCGAGCCAGAAATCTTGGACCTCATTTCCTTGCTGCAAAAAATGGGTGCCATCATTTCGGTTCACCGTGACCGCGTCATCCGCATCCAGGGCGTTGATGAACTGCGCGGCTATGACCACTACGCATTGCCTGACCGCAATGAGGCCGCCTCGTGGGCTTCGGCAGCGCTGGTCACCAAGGGTGACATTTTCGTAGAAGACGCCCAGCAACGGGATCTGACTGCCTTCCTTCACGTCTACCGGCAGATCGGTGGCGAGTTCGAGGTTGCCCACAACGGTATTCGCTTCTTCCACCCGGGTGGCGAGTTGAATCCGTTGATCCTGGAGACCGACGTGCATCCAGGCTTCATGACGGACTGGCAGCAGCCGTTGGTTGTCGCGTTGACGCAGGCCAATGGCGTGTCGGTGATCCACGAAACCGTGTACGAAAACCGCTTCGGCTTCACTGATGCATTGGTGCGCATGGGCGCTACGGTTCAGGTCCATACGGACTGCTTGGGCTCCACTCCATGCCGCTTTGGCCAGCGGAACTTCAAGCACTCTGCGGTCGTGCTCGGCCCAGCGCAGCTCAAAGGTGCAAATATAGACGTCCCGGACCTCCGTGGCGGTTTCTCCCATATGATTGCCGCGCTGGCTTCCGAAGGCACCAGCAAGGTCACCGGAATTGAAATCATCAACCGCGGCTACGAGCATTTCATGGATAAGCTCACTGCCTTGGGCGCAAATGTTGAACTGAGCAACTAGGGGAACACTGGATCGTGACAGATAACCTAGTGCACCGGGAAACAGCTAAATCCAAGACAGTCTTTGCCATCTTGGCCGGGGTTGTGCGTCCGGCAATGAACGTGCTGATGGGCAAGACCTGGAAGGACTTTGACAAGCTTCCCTCCGGAGGATTCATCCTTTGCCCGAATCACCTCACCGAAATTGACCCACTGGTTGTCGGTCACGCGATCTACAGCAGCGGCCGTCTGCCTCGCTGGCTAGCCAAGGAATCCTTGTTCAAGGTTCCGGTCCTCGGCGCTGCCTTGCGTGCCACCGGCCAGATCCCTGTCTCACGTAGTGGATCCAACGCGGCGGATTCGCTAAGTGCCGCGAAAAGGATGCTTGAAGCAGGCGGCGTCATCGTCATTTACCCCGAGGGCACCTTGACGCGTGATCCGGAATTGTGGCCCATGGTCGGTCGCACCGGGGCTGCGCGACTAGCGCTGCAAACGGGTGCCCCAGTAGTTCCCATGGCGCACTGGGGGGATCAAGAGCTGTTTCCTCGCTATGCCAAGAAGATGTACCCGTTCCCGCGAAAGCACGTTACCTTGAGCGTGGGGGAGCAGGTGCAACTTGACGATCTGCGGAGCGGCCCGCGAACGCGTTCGGTCTTGCAAGCAGCCACCGAGCGGATCATGGCTTCGATCACCGAGCTGCAGGCCGAGCTGCGTCAGCAGACCCCGCCCGAGAAGCCATGGAATCCGTCCGAACATGGACAAACAGCTACCGGTCGGGAATTTGATGCCCCAAAACCTCCGAACGACTAAGTCTCAATACCTAGCGAAGGAACTGCCTTGAGTAAGCCGCTACCACGTAAGATCGCCGTCATGGGTGCCGGAAGCTGGGGAACAACCTTTGCGAAGGTGCTTGCGGACGCGGTGCCTGAACAAAGCATTCCGGTGCAAATTTGGGCTCGACGGGATGAAGCCGCACAGGAAATCAATGAACGGCACACGAACTCGCGCTATCTGCGGGACACGAAACTTCCCGCAAATGTGACTGCCTCTTCCAATGTTGAAGAAGTGCTGGCCAACGCGGACCTGGTGGTCTTGGCCATTCCGGCGCAGTCGCTTCGTGAGGAACTAGCGAAGTTCGCCGCGCACTTTGAGCAAGAGGTCGTTTTGCTTTCCCTGATGAAGGGGCTGGAGCGCGGTACGGATTTGCGCATGAGCGAGGTCATGGCAGAGGTCACTGGAATTCCATCCGACCGCATCGCCGTGCTTTCCGGCCCGAATCTGGCCATGGAAATTGCCCGCGAGCAACCGACCGCTTCGGTGGTTGCCTGCACCAGCAATGAAACTGCCCATTGGATCGCACAGTTGTGCTCCGCACCTTATTTCCGCCCATATACCAATGATGACGTGCTCGGCGTAGAGCTTGGGGGCATTGTCAAGAACATCATTGCCCTGGCCGTTGGCATGTGCGACGGCATGGGGATGGGGGACAATACCAAGTCCACGGTTATTACGCGTGGGTTGGCGGAGACCACTCGCTTGGTGATTTCCCTCGGCGGACGGTTGGACACCTTGGCGGGCCTGTCTGGTCTGGGCGACCTAGTCGCAACCTGCTCATCCTCGCTTTCGCGGAACAACACCGCCGGGCGTCTGCTCGGTCAGGGACTTTTCATCGAAGAAGTCAATGACCGGATGTCGCAGACGGCTGAGGGGATCAAATCGGCCCGTGCGGTCTTTGACCTCTCGCGAAGCCATGGGGTGGAAATGCCCATCACCGAAGCAGTGGTGATGGTCTTGGAAGGAAACTTAAGCGTGGAGAACATGGCTGAGCGACTTCTGGCACGAGAATTGAAATCTGAAGGGGAACAGCAGTAATGAGTCAGCGTAAACCACGGGTGCTATTGCTCTTTGGCGGCCGTTCCTCTGAACATTCGGTCTCTTGCGTCACCGCAGCCGGCGTGATGCAAGAAATCGACAAGGATCGTTTTGACGTGATCCCTGTCGGGATCACTCGTGACGGTGCCTGGACGTTAGTCGATGAAGATTCATCGGGGTGGACGCTGAGCTCCGGGAAACTTCCCGAAATCGCCGTGGCAGATAAGCCGGTCCACCTTTCGAACGATTCTGAACGCACAACTCTGTTGCATTACTCGGACTCGCAAATTATGGATCTGGGCCAGATCGACGTGGTATTCCCGCTGCTCCACGGACCGTTCGGCGAGGATGGATCCATCCAGGGCATGCTTGAAATGTCTGGTGTCGCCTACGTAGGTTCAGGCATTGCAGCCAGCGCCATGGGCATGGACAAGCATTTCATGAAGGTCGTGTTCGAAAATGCCGGGTTCAACGTAGGCCCCTACGAAGTGATAACCAATAAGCAATGGCTGCGCGACAGCGAAGCGGCGTTGGCCCGTTGCGAAAAATTGCAGTACCCCTTGTTCGTCAAGCCTGCACGTGCCGGTTCGTCGGTGGGAATCACCAAGGTTGATGAGCCTTCAGACCTTCGGGCGGCCATCGACGCGGCGCGCCTTGAAGATCCAAAAGTCATCGTTGAGCAAGGAATCAGCGGCCGTGAAATTGAGTGCGGGGTACTTGAAGGCCGTCACTCAGAGCCTGCCCGAGCCTCAATGCCGGGAGAGATCGCCGTTGCTGAAAATGGCCATACCTTTTATGATTTTGAAGCGAAATATGTTGATGGCACTGCCGCGAAGCTCAGCTGCCCGGCGGTACTCAGCGATGAGGCCACGGCGAGCATCCGCGAGCTGGCAGTCAATGCATTTGATGCCATTGACGCCGAAGGATTATCCCGGGTGGACTTTTTCTACACGCCAGATGGCCAGTGGATCATCAACGAGATCAACACCATGCCTGGCTTCACACCTTCCAGCATGTACCCGCAGATGTGGGACAAAACTGGGATTGGCTACAGCGCACTGATTGATGAGTTGATTGCCTTGGCCTGTGAGCGGAAGATCGGTTTACGCTAAACCGTTCAAGAAGTGTTTGACCGCGCGAGATCCAGGATCGCGGCCAAACACTTCTTTTGCATTAATCAGAGATCCACACTCTTATCGACGCTTACACAGGCCCCCTCGGCCGGAATGCGCGAGGCTGCCTGGGAAAGCGAAGCCAGCACCGTACTGGATGGAATGACTTGAGGATCCAGCACAACTTCGGTCGCTGGCGTCCGGCCGTAGGTGGTCAGCGTCCAAATCCCGTCATCACCCTCGTGGGCAATCCAATCAACATCATTGACTGATACGCACGGATCCGTAGTTGGTCCGGGCACCTGGACTCCGCATCGCAGGACCACCTTCGAAGGCTCGCCCCATACGGACGTCGCCTGTGAATTCGTGCTTCGACGCTCGGCATCGCCGACGAATTCGGGAAGGATGACCATCATCTCGGCGCACAATGGATTTCCTGCATCTGCGGCAGGTTCGACGGCGGCAATGGAGGCGCACGCGGAGAGCATCGGTGCAAGCACCGCTGCTCCAAGCAATAGCGCACTTGTACGCCTAATCCTTAGATTAAGTTTTGATGACTCTTGACTCTTATTACTGAAAACTGGCACTTTATCAGCCTACCGTTCGTTTCTGAAAGATAGGATGTAAAGAGTTGAAACTGTGAAAGGTAGCATATGTCCTTTGAAGAACAGCCTGTACGCCCGCGTGCGAAGAAGAAACGTACGGGGCGTGGAATCCTTATCGGTATTCTGGCACTGGTCGTTATTGCCGGATTGGTAGCCGGCGGGTACGTATGGAATCTTGGCCGCACCTTCGATGAGAAGAGCGACAAGATCGCCGAGGCTTTCCCGGCTGAGGAGACTCGTCCAGAAGTTAAGGAAGAGTCAAAGGACGCCGTAAACATTCTGCTCCTTGGCAGCGATACACGAGCCACTCGTGATGTCGATGATGCGGAAGATGACTTTGGCACACTGCCCAATGGTGGTCGTTCGGACACCATGATGCTGGTGCATATTCCGGCTGATCGCGATGGCGTTTATGTCACCTCGGTCATGCGCGATACCTGGCTGGATATTCCGGGCGTCGGTACTGCGAAGATCAACCGTGCTTTTGCCAGCGGAGGCGTGCCAAAAGCAGTTGAGACCTTAGAGGGCCTCTTCGGGGTACGCATCAACCACGTAGCATCAATTGACTTTGAGGGATTCAAGGGATTGACGGACGCGCTTGGCGGCGTGACCGTTAACAATCCTCAGGCTTTCCGCCAGTCAATTACCAATGGCATGTATTTCCCGGCTGGTGTCCAAACCCTTGATGGAGAACAGGCCTTGGCCTTTGTTCGTGAACGCAAATCGTTCCCGGGCAGCGACTATGGACGAGTCAAGAACCAGCAGCTGTTTGTCAAAGCGATGCTTGGGCAGATTATGTCTAAGGAAACCCTGACCAATCCGGCTAAGCTTAATAGCGTGGTCAGTGAGATGGCACCATTTATCGCGGTTGATGAATCGTTGGATGCATCTACCGTGGCCGGTTATGCCACCTCGATGATGAATGTGCGTCCAAACGACATGACATTCTTTACGCTCCCGAACAATGGCCCTGGCCGTTCGGCGGACGGTCAGTCGATTGTCATTCCGGATATGGCAACCATAGACAAGTTTGGCACCGCGTTGCAGGAAGACAAGATGGAAGAATTCGTGAATACCACGGACCTTTCCCGCTAAGAACTGAAAGACCCGATTTCCCATGACACAAAAACTCGATACCTCCGTGCGCGCCATCGGTGAATGGTTGCAGCGGAGCGTGAAGAGTCTCGGGAATCATTCCGATCGGCTGAATGCCATCAATGTTTTCCCCGTGGCGGATGGAGATACAGGTAGCAACCTGTATCTCACCGCCCGGGCGGGGCAAGACGCGGTCAGCAAGTTGGAAAGCGATGATATCGGCGCCTTTTTGGAAGTTGCTGCCCGCGCCGCCATGGAGTCGGCGCGTGGCAATTCGGGGACGCTGCTTGCGGTCTTCCTCAGCGGTCTAGCGGAACCTTGGCTGGGTCATGATCGGCTGAATGCCAGCATTCTGGCCAAGGGGCTGGAACGCGCCAAGGTCCGCTCATGGTCTGCGCTAAGCGAGCCAGTCGAGGGCACCATGCTCTCGGTGATCAGTGCCGCCGCGCTGGCAGCCGGATCCACGCTAGCCCACCTGAAAACCGATGCCGAAAGCCGTGCAGCGCTGGATTCGGTGCTAAGCCAGGTATCCCAAGCCGCACGTATGGCCGTGCACGGCACCGAAAATGAGTTGCCCAGCCTTGAAAGTGCCGGCGTAGTCGATGCCGGGGCGGTTGGGATGCTGGTTATTCTTGATGAGCTTTGCGCTGCCGTCCGCGGCACCGAGACGGATTTCGAATATTATGAAGGATTCCATGGGTACCATATCCAAGACCCACATGTGCATCTGATCCAGAATGATGCGCAGGGTGTCGAGGTCATGTGCACGATCACCCTGGACGCTTTGGGTGCTGCGACCTTGCGCGGTCAATTGGACCGAATAGGCGACTCGGTCATCATGTCGCCGGTCAATTCGACCAGCGAAGAATTCTACCGTTGGCGAGTCCATGTTCATGTTGCCCAAGCCGAAGCTGCGCTGGAACTCATCCGTCAACAGGGCGAGCCGGTGAACGTCAGCGTCACCGATCTGTGTACCCATGATGGATGAAATCCGTTTGAAGAATATTGAACTAGCCGAGCTCTCCAAGGCATTGGGCGCCAAAAATGCTGGAGCACTGGAGAAGGCCTTCGGGTATACCACCGTTGGAGAGTTTCTCTGGCATTTTCCCCGCCGCTATGTCGATGTGGGGGAGCTGACCCCCATCGCCGAGCTGCCCTTTGACGAACACGTCACCGTAGTAGCCCAAGTGGTCAACGTCAGCCAGCGGCAGATGCACTCACGGCGTGGTTTCATCTTTGAAGTGACGGTGAGCGACGAACTTGCCAATAATGGGCAAGAACTGCGGATGACCTTCTTCAACGGTTACCAAGCGCGCAACGATCTGCAAATTGGAACCATCGCAATGTTCAGCGGCAAGGTGGGCTGGTACCAAGACCATCTGCAGCTGAGCCAGCCGGATTACGCAATTCTGGACACGGCTGAGCAGGCCGATCCGCGGCCAATACCGATCTATCCGGCCTCGGCAAAAATGCCGAATAAGAAGATTCGTGATCTGATGGGCCTGCTCACCGAACTGTTCACCGAAGAGCAGCTTCCGGAGTTCCTGCCCGAGGCAACCCTCGCACAGCATCATTATCCGCGTCGGGCGAAGGCCTACCTGGATAGGCATAGCCCGCGCGAAATCAAGCAGGCGTATATTGCCCGGCAGCGCTTTGCCTTCGAAGAGGCCTTTCTGCTGCAACTTTCGCTCGCCGAACGAAGCCGAAAGCTGGGAAATCAGCCTGCAATTGCCCGAAGGCAAGTCAAAGATGGACTCGCCGATAAATTCGAATCAAGATTGCCCTTCGAGCTCACTGACGATCAACTAGAGGTCGGGGCGGCTATCACCGCCGACCTGGCTAGAGCGCATCCCATGCACCGATTGCTGCAAGGCGAAGTTGGTTCGGGTAAAACGATTGTTGCCCTCCGTGCAATCTTGCAAGTCATTGACGCCGGGGGACAAGCGGCGCTGTTGGCGCCGACAGAGGTCCTCGCCGCGCAGCATTATTCCTCCATTAAGAAGATGCTGGGGAACCTAGCCGAACCAGGCCTCTTCGGTGAGGGCGAGGGAACTGGGGTAGCGCTGCTGACCGGTTCGGCCAAAACGGCTCAACGCCGGGAAGCCCTCTTGGGCATAGCCAGCGGGGAGACCGGACTGATCATCGGCACGCACGCGCTGCTCGGCGAACACGTGCGATTTGCCGAGCTCGGCCTCGTTGTCATCGATGAGCAGCATCGATTCGGTGTCGAACAGCGTGATGCGTTGCGGGCCAAAGGCGAAGACGCGGTGCCTCACACGCTTGTCATGACCGCTACGCCGATTCCACGTACGGTGGCGATGACGGTCTTTGGCGATCTGGACACCTCCACCATCAGGAAGCTTCCTGCCGGACGCGCCCCCATCTCCACGCATATCGTTCCCATGCAGCTCACCGGATTCCGGGACCGGCTCTTCTCACGGATACGGGAAGAAGTCAGCAAAGGCCATCAGGTGTATGTGGTCTGTCCGAGAATTACAGAAACGGCAGCGGAGCAAGGGATCTTGGTAGCCACCGCTGAAGATGGGGCCAACCAAACCATGAGCGTTGAAGCAATGTTTGAACTTCTTTCCTCCATGCCTTCGTTCACCGACGTTCGTCTGGAATCATTGCATTCGCAGCTTGACTCCCATGACAAGCAAGAGATCATGGATGAATTTGCAGCCGGGCAGATAGATGTCCTGGTTTCCACCACGGTGATTGAAGTCGGTGTGGACGTGCACAACGCAACCTTGATGGTGATCATGGACGCCGAAAGATTTGGGATCTCACAACTCCACCAGCTGCGCGGTCGTGTCGGCCGTGGCGGATTACCGGGCACCTGTCTGCTGACCACCTGGTTGGACGCCGATCACCAGTCGGTCAATAGATTGCGCACCATTGAGTCGACTCTGGATGGATTCGAATTGGCCGAAGCGGACCTTGCCGAACGCAAGGAAGGAAATATCCTTGGCGTTCAGCAGTCCGGTAGCCGGTCAACGCTGCGTGAATTGAGTATCATCAAAGATCGTGGCTTGATCGAATCGGCCCGTGACGACGTCCAGCTGCTCATGCAGTCCGGGAATTGGGCCGCCGAGCACTCGCAGCTCGCCTCGGTTGTAGGGTCGTGGATTGATCAGTCCACCAGCGAATTCTTGAATAAAAACTAATATCTATATTTCGAAAGTGGCAGCATCACATGAGCCGTATTATCTCCGGCATAGCCGGTGGCACTACCTTGAAGTCGGTTCCTGGAGATGCCACGAGGCCCACCACAGACAGGGTCAAAGAGGCTCTGTTCTCCCGGCTGGAAAGCTGGAACGTCATTTCTTCGGCGCGAGTGCTGGACCTGTTTGCTGGTTCCGGAGCCCTCGGGCTGGAAACCGCTAGCCGTGGGGCGCGTCAGGTGCTGCTGGTGGAGCTGGCGCCAAAAGCTGTGAGCGTGTGCCAGCAGAATGCAGCAAAAATCAACGTGGCCTTGAAGGGCCAGATTGCTTCGGTTCAACGAGGCAAGGTGGATTCTGTACTCGCAGGTTTCGTCGACGAAGAAACTTCCTTGACCCGAAAGACTTTTGACCTGGTCTTTATGGATCCGCCGTATCCGTTGACTGAGCAGGAGCTCTCGGCGACCTTGGAGAAAGTCTCCAGGGTTCTCGCTGAGGACGCGACCCTTATTGTTGAACGTTCCAGCCGTTCTCCTGAACCGCAATGGCCGTCGGGCCTTGAGAAGATCGCGGATAAGAAATACGGAGAGACGCACCTATGGTTTGCCGAACCGGTCCAAGGCTAGAGAATGCTTGATCTCCGACGGATAAGGGCCTGCCGCTTGGCAAGCTTCGATAGCAGGCTTCTCGATCCTGGCTTTTGACGCGGTAAGGATGAGGTTCCCGGGGAATCTTCGGCTAAACATCTCTGGAGTTGAGCTGAGCAGCACATGGGCGAAGACAGTTTGTGCGGCCGCCACCTGGCGATCGGTGAAGGCCAAGGGCGGGTCATCTCCGATATTCACGAAGAGCAGACCATCGACGGCCAGCGAGTCTGCAAGTTCTGCATAGTACTCTGCGGTGGTCAGATGCTCCGGTGCCTCCGGTCCGCTAAAAATGTCAACGACAATAACGTCGTAGAGCTCACCTGCCAGTTCTTCGTAAAGCACCGCACGGGCATCGGCCACAATCGCCCGCAAATTGCTTTCTTTTGGCATGGGAAGGTGCGTTTGCACGAAGTCGAGCAGTTCGCGTTCGATATCAACGGCAACGTGCGTGCTTTTTGGATAGCGCAGAGCACCCCAACGGGCTAAGGTCAGCGCTCCGGCACCTAGATGGAGGAATTTTAATGGTTCTGGCTTGGGGCGCAATACGCTCAAATGATTGGCAATTCGAGCCAGGTATTCATAGAAGATCTGTTCCGGATCAGCCAGATTTACATGTGACTGTTCGGCGCCAGCAATGGCGAGGATCTTGGCACCAGGAACTAGGTCATCGTCATAAATCGTTGCATGAGCCTGAACACCACCGAGCCAGCGTTTGATGGGTTTATTGCTCATTTTGCGAGTTCTCCCGGAAGATTTTGCAGCAGCTCGACGGCGCGCGCAATGACCTCAGGTTTTTTGCAGAAGGCAAAACGCAGTAGGGAGGCATATTCCGACTGATTTTCTTGGTGCGCAAATACCGATAGCGGGATTGCGGCCACACCGATTCGTTCGGGCATGAGCTTCGCCGCGTCCACAGCGCTTTCGACTCCCTGTCCCTTGAGATCGGCGACCAAGAAATAGGTGCCTTTGGGGCGCATCACCGGGATCCCCGCCTTTTCTAGGCCGTCGGCAAGCTGTGCACCTCGCTCACCGAGATCGGCGGAAAAGTTGGTGAAGAAGGAATCCGGAAGCGCCAGAGCCTCAGCGACGGCTGGCTGGAAAGCAGGCCCGGAGGAATAGGAAAGGAATTGCTTGACTGTCCGTACCGCGGTGATGAGTTCGCGAGGCCCGGATGCCCACCCAACTTTCCACCCGGTGAAGGAAAACGATTTGCCGGCAGAGGAAATCGTCACGGTGCGTTCAAAACCGCCGGCAAGAGTCGCGATGGGGATATGCGGCGAATCAAATGTGAGATGTTCATAGACTTCATCCGCCAAAATGATGCAATCATGCTTATGCGCGAGAGCAATGATTTCGTTCAACACGTTCTCGTCGAAAACCGTGCCCGTGGGGTTATGCGGATTATTGACAATGATTAATCGTGTCTTGTCGGTGACAGCAGCCCGGAGTTCATCCAGATCTGGCGCGAATGACGGTGCTCGCAGTTTCACTACCTTGTGCGCAGCATTGGCCAACCCAATCATGGCTGCATAGGAGTCGTAGTAAGGCTCAAAAGTGACTACCTCGTCACCAGCTTCGACAAATGCCAAAATTGTCGCCGCGATAGCTTCCGTGGCGCCGGTGGAGACGACCACCTGTGTATCCGGATCAATTTTCAAACCATAATAACGATTCTGGTGCTCCGAGATAGCCTGCCGCAACGCGGGAATACCGCTGCCTGGAGCGTACTGATTGGCTCCGTCATGTATGGCTTTGACGGCCAATTCGCGAATTTCTTGCGGGCCCTCGGTGTCGGGGAAACCTTGACCTAAATTTATTGCGTGGTGTTTATTCGCCAGACCGGTAATCTCTTCGAAGATTGTGACCCCGGGATCGCCCGTTGGTCCCAGCAGGTTTGCACTGCGCGCGGTACGCCGCCATGGCGTGGATTCGTAGGTCATAGATCAATTATGCTTCCTATCAGGAAATTGGCGTTGGGTAACACGCATGAATCGTTACGTGACAGCCCATCCAAAATCACGCGCTATTAGCGGTTTGTTGATAGATTCAATATATGCGCAGAGCTGTATGCCCAGGATCCTTTGATCCCATCCACAATGGCCATGTTGAGATCATTGCCCGTGCGGCGAGCCTCTTTGACGAGGTAATCGTTGCTGTGTCGACGAACTATTCCAAGAACTACCGCTTTAGCGAAGAAGAACGAGTAGCCATTGTCGAAGAGACCGTAGGAGGTCTTCGCGGAGTTTCCGCAATGCCCATGGGCCAAGGGCTCCTCGCGGATTTCTGCAAGGAGCAGGGTGCCGAAGCTATCGTCAAGGGTCTGCGCAGCACCGTGGATTATGCCTATGAGATCCCCATGGCCACCATGAACCGCCACCTCACAGGCGTGGAAACAGTCTTCCTTCAGGCGGACACCAGATTTACTCATTTGTCGTCGTCACTGCTCAAAGAAGTGCAGTCGCTCGGCGGGGATGTCGCTGAATACTTTCCACGCGCAGTCATCAAGCGATTGTCGAAGAAGAGTTAGAAGCTTTGCTCGTGAGATGAAGATTGCTTGCTTCATCAGATACAGATTACCTTTTGAGAACAGTAGGGATTATCAAAATGGCGTTGACTCCAAAAATTACCAAGGCAGTCATTCCAGCTGCCGGGCTGGGAACTCGGTTTTTGCCAGCAACGAAGGCAATGCCAAAAGAGATGCTTCCCGTAGTTGATAAGCCTGCAATCCAGTATGTCGTTGCCGAAGCCGTGAACGCTGGGCTGAACGACGTGCTGATGATTACTGGGCGTAGCAAGCGCGCTCTCGAAGACCACTTCGATCGGGTTCCCTCCTTGGAAGCATCCTTGGAAGCCAAGGGGGACATGAAGAAGTTGCGTTCGGTTCAGGAAGCAACGGAACTTGGCGATATTCACTACGTACGCCAGCGCGACCCGCGAGGCCTTGGGCATGCGGTCCTATGCGCAAAGCAGCACGTAGGGCAGGAACCATTCGCAGTTTTACTGGGAGACGACTTAATTGATTCACGCGATGAACTGTTGTCGCTCATGGTAGAAACCCAGCAGAAGACCGGTGGGTCGGTGATCGCGCTCATGGAGGTCGAGCCTGAACAGATTAGCGCCTACGGCTGTGCGGACGTTTCTGCCGTCGAGGGCGAAGACTATGTGAAAGTGAACGCCCTGGTTGAGAAGCCAAGCTTGGAGGAAGCCCCAAGCAATCTGGCAATCATTGGCCGGTACCTGCTGCACCCCAGAGTTTTCGAAGTGCTTGAGCACACCGCTCCGGGACGCGGCGGTGAAATTCAGCTGACGGATGCTCTTCAAGAGCTTGCTGTGGGCATCGATGAAGGAGCCGGAGTCCATGCCGTAGTTTTCCGCGGCCGACGTTATGACACTGGTGACAAGCTGAGCTATCTCCAGGCAAACGTGACTTTGGCCGTTGAAAACGAGGAACTAGGCGCGGGCATGAAGACTTGGCTAAGGACGTTCGTCGCAAACCTCGAAGACTAATCGTAAGGGGCTACTCAGGATAATCACATTTATCTTGAGTAGTCTTTTTCTTTGCCCCTGTAGCGAGCATTGAACTTGCCACATGGGCATACCCTAGATTTTCGTTGAGAAGCTGCAGGAATGAATACCCAAAACACAAGTGAAAGCTTTACGTCTCGTAGCGCGCGCTATGGTGTGGAGCGACGGCGGAAGCGCCGCCTGCGCGGCGTTCTATTATCCGTCGTTGCGGTCGTAGTCGTTGCAGCCTTGGGTGCAGGGTTCTACCTCTTTAGTCTTCAACATCAGTTCAATTCGAAAACCAATACCTTGTCCATCGATTACAGCGATGAGCAGCAGAGTTCGAGACCTGTCAAAGATCCCGACGATGGCTCCATGAATATCTTGATGCTAGGAGTAGATCATGCTGATGATGAGCAATCGGACGCAGCCGCGCTAGACGGCGCGGTGAATCAACGTAGTGACTCCATGATGCTGGTGCATATTCCAGAAAACCGAGAGCAAATTTACATCATGTCTTTGGTCAGAGATATGTGGGTAGATATCCCAGGATTTGGCCAGAACAAGCTCAACGCTGCGGTGTCGCTTGGAGGGGTACCGTTACTGATGCAAACCGTGGAAGGTCTATTCGACACGAAAGTTGATCACGTGGCGATGATAGATTTTGAGGGCTTCCGAGAGCTTTCCACGGCCCTGGGCGGCGTTACGGTCTCCAATGAAATACCCTTCACCGCGAATGACACGGACTACTTCTATCCTGCAGGCGAGGTCACTTTAGAAGGGGATCGTGCCTTGCGTTTCGTCCGTGAACGAAAGTCATTCAGCGACGGTGACTACCAGCGCGTCAAGAATCAACGGACATTCCTCGTTGCGGCCGTGAACCAGATGCTATCCAACGATACTCTCACCAATCCGGTGAAGCTCTACGGTATTGTCGACAAAGTTTCGCCTTACCTCACCTTCGACTCGCAATTCGATGCGGCGACACTAGTTGGTTTGGGTATGCAGCTCAAAAACGTGGACACCGAAAACCTGGAGATGTTCACGATGCCGACTGCAGGTAGTTCAACTAGCGCCGATGGTCAGTCAATCGAACTTGCCAGCGAACTAGCAGTCGCTGAAATTTCAGAGGCGCTGCAAACCGATACCATGGCTGAATATTTGGCTGAGTACCCGCCAGAATAGACGTGGCCAAGCGCGAGTGGGAGCAATTGCACTCGCGTATGCAGCGCGAAATCACGTGTTACCACCACTCGTAAACTAGACTTTGATCATCTGTGCTTACGAATTCAAGTAGTAGTTAGCATTCGACAAGAGGACATTTTGCACATGACAGTTGCGGAGGAGGCCGATAAGTACGGCTTGCACCGAGTAGGGGCAAGACCGTCATTGGTCGATTACCTGAAGCAGACGTGGAGTCGTCGCGAGTTCATTTATGAACTTGCCAAGGCCCGACTTCAGTCTCAGAACGAACGTAACCGTCTGGGCATGGTTTGGGTCGTCCTGAAACCTACGTTCAATGCCCTCATGTATGGATTCATCTTTGGCATCTTGCAGGGCGGGAACCGTCCTGCTGATTTCCCTGTATTCGTGGTTATCGGAGTGTTCCTCTTCGAGTTCTTCACTACGTCGATGAATGGCGGTGCAAAATCGATCACCGGAAATACCGCGCTTGTACAATCATTGGCTTTCCCAAGACTGTCACTTCCTGTAGCTCAAGTCACCCAGAATTTCTTGACTCTTGTTCCAATGCTTGGTGTGATGTTCATTTATGCCCTCATCCTAGGAACCTCTCCGAAATGGACGTGGTTTGTGATCATTCCACTGGTGCTCCTGTTTAGCGTTTTCAATATGGGTATAGCGTTAATATGTGCACGAATAACGGTTCACATTCGAGATTTTACGAACATACTGCCGTTGATCGGACGTGTTCTCTTCTATACCTCAGGCGTGCTATTCAGCGTCGATCGTATCCTCAATCAATGGCCTTGGATGCTTGCCATATTTGACTATCACCCGCTTTACCAAACTCTGACTATCGCGAGAGCAATGATTATGGACAATAGCCCTTACGATCCACACGCGTGGCTTGTCGTGGGCATCTGGGCCATCGCTACTCTGGTGGTCGGGCTTATTTACTTCTGGAAAGCTGAGGAGCGTTACGGCCGTGCGGATTAGTTTTGATGACCTAATAAATCCTGAATTGCATCCAGACTATGAACCAGAACGGATTTTTTCAGATGACACCTCATTTATCGATGTGGTGTCTTCAGATGACGTTAAGAGCCCGAACCTAAATGTCGATTCGAGCCGCCAACCGGTAGTCATGGTGGACAACCTCCACGTGAAATACCAAGTGTATTCAAGCGGCAAAGCCGTGGGAGCTTCAGGTGCTCGCCGGTTGCTCCAGTCGAATATGCGAGGCGTTAGAACGGTTCATGCATTGAAAGGGATCTCCTTCGTGGCTTATGAGAATGAGTCAATTGGAGTAATTGGGTCAAACGGTTCGGGGAAGTCGACCTTGCTCCGAGCAATCACCGGATTGACGCCTCCTGCGTCCGGAAGTGTTTTTGCAAGATCTCGTCCGAGCTTGCTTGGGGTTGGTGCTGCCCTAATCCCCGGATTGTCTGGCGATAAGAACATCACTCTCGGCGGGCTGGCACTGGGATATAGCCGCCAAGAAGTCGAAAAGATGCGAGAAGACATCATCAAGTTCGCAGAGCTTGAAGAGTTTATAGATCTTCCCATGCGTACCTATTCGTCTGGCATGGGAGCTCGGCTGAAATTTGCCATTGCCGCGTCAAAACAACACGACATTTTGATCGTTGATGAGGCCTTGGCCGTGGGTGATGCCAAATTCCGGAAACGGAGTGAGGCCAAAATTCGTGAAATTCGGGAGAACGCCGGCACTATTTTCAACGTGTCCCACTCCATGAATTCCATCAAGGAAACCTGCAACCGTTGTATCTGGATTGAGAAGGGCGTCCAGAAGATGGACGGCGACCCTGACACCGTGATCAAGGCCTATCAGGCTCACCAGAAGAAGAAATAAAGGGACGGATGACTGAATATCCTGGCGTTGCCTATGTAATGCCTGTGCTGAACGAAGCAGAATACCTCGACGAGGCTGTCGCTTCTATCTTGGCGCAGGACTACGAAGGTGACAAGGAGCTTGTTCTTGCACTGGGGCCAAGCACGGACGAGACGAATCTTGTTGCACAGCGCCTAGCGGCTAAAGACTCGCGCATTACCTTGGTAGACAACCCGCAGGGGCGTACTCCGATTGCCTTGAATCTCGCTATCCGCAACTCGACTAATCCGATTGTTATTCGCGTCGATGCGCATAGCGAGCTGCCCGCTTCCTACACGAAGCAGGGCATTGAAACGTTGAATCGTGTTGGCGCACACGACGTAGGCGGCCTGATGGACGCCCGTGGGCGCACGGCCCTCCAGAGAGCCATTGCCGCGGCGTACCACTCCAAGTTCGGTTTCGGCGGACCTGCATATCATTCCGGCGCACCCGAGGGCGAAGCGGAGTCGGCATACCTAGGTATCTTCCGTCGCGAAGTTTTTGAAGAAGTGGGCTATTTCGACGAAAACATGTGGCGTGCTCAAGACTGGGAGCTATGCCTGCGGATCCGCCAGGCGGGGCATAAGGTCTGGTTTGATCCGGAACTCAAGGTTGGCTATTACCCGAGAGACAACTTCCCGTCCCTGATTAAACAGTCATTTGCCTCCGGAACTTGGCGCGGGGAAATTGCGCGTCGTTTCCCAGAAGGCAAGTCGTTGCGACATGACCTTCCACCATTGCTCCTTGCCGGGATTGGCGCGGGGATAGTTGCAGCAGTAATTCAGCCGTTGGCCGGTGAAAGACTTGCAAAGCCAGTCAATATCATGCTGACGCTCAGCAAAGCGATACCGGTTCTCTATGGCGCGTGCACTTTGCTCGCCGGGTTCCGGGCTAAGGGAGAAGGCCTGAAAGAAAAGCTGCTTACCGCAGCCACCTTCCCGGCCATCCACCTTCCATGGGCCGCCGGCTATATCAAGGGCCGCGCAGTGGGAGCAGGAAGCACTCTCGACAAAGGGCGAATCAAATGATTGCCGAACGCCCGGCTCGTCCCACGCTTGAAGAGCTGCGGGCAGTTTGCCAACCACCTGAAGTCCGCGCGCGCAAGAACGCGGAGCACTGGACAGCTGAGCTGTACCTGCGCCATATCTCGATCTATCTGACCGCGGTGTTGGTCCGCACCCGAATCTCGGCCAACGGTGTTACCGGGTTGATGATTCTTGCCGGTTGGTGCATGTCCCTGGCACTGTTGATCCCGGGGATCTGGGGTCCAATTCTCGCTGTAGTTCTGTCACAAGTCCAGCTCTACTTTGATTGTTCGGACGGGGAAGTTGCTCGGTGGCGTGGTACGCAGTCACCACGTGGCATTTTTATCGACATGGTCGGTCACCATACGACCGAAGCCCTCATACCTATTGCGCTGGGATATCGCGTTTTCCTAGAACTCTCGGCAGACGGATCGAATGCAGTCCAAGCCTGGCCAACACTGTTCATGGCCGGGTGCCTGGCTGTGTTGCTGGTATTGAACAGGTCCCAGTCCTTGATGGTGCATGCGGCTCGGAGCATGGCGGGACTGGCTAAACTTCCAGATACCGCAGAAGCGCGTTCAATTCCGGTGACATCCATCGTGGGTCGCTTGCGTTCGCTGGCCCGATTCTTGCCCTTCCACCGGATGCTTCACGCGGTGGAACTCAGCTTGGTAATTTTGGCTTGTTCAATCATCTCTGCTCTGGTAGGAGTTCCTGGAATTGCCGAGAAATGGATGATTTGGATTCTCTTGCCTGCAACCGTCCTGGTTAACGTTGGCCATTTCATTGCGAACATGGCTTCCACACGGCTTAAAGCCAGTTAGTTCGAAGGGAGGAAGATGATGTCTGTAAAAGAACTGCCTCGCGTCGGTGTCGTCGTGCTGACAATGGGAAACCGCCCCGCCGAGTTGCGGCGCGCTTTGGACTCCCTGCTTGCGCAGGAGTCTGTACAGATCGACGCTGTGGTCGTTGGCAATGGTTGGAATCCTGTTGATATCCCTGCCTCCATAAAGACGCATTTTCTTCCGGAGAACCTAGGAATCCCTGCGGGCCGCAATGCCGGCGTGGGTCTAGTAGAAGGCGAATTCCTCTGCTTTCTCGATGATGACTCTTGGTTCCTTGACGATGATTTCTTGATTACCTCAGTCGAGCGTTTCAAGAGCTATCCGAAGATGGGATTGCTGCAGCCGCGCATTACCGACCCGAAATCTTTCGAGAATGATCCCACCCGTTGGATCCCTCGCTTGAATAAGCGCACGGCAGAAGAACCCAGCAAGGTTTTCCACGTGGGGGAGACCTGCTTGGTCAGCCCACGCGCTCTATTTGACCAAACCGGTGGCTGGGCCGCAGGTTTCTGGTACGCACATGAGGGAATTGAACTTGCTTGGCGTATCTGGGACACCGGACACTACGTTTGGTATGCCGGAGACATGAGGATCGGCCATCCGGTCGTGGACCCGCGTCGCCATGATGAGTTTTACCGGCTAAACGCACGGAACAGGGTATGGCTGGCACGTCGGAATCTGCCGGCTCCCTTGTGCTGGATCTATCCAACTTCATGGCTCTTGGTTGAGTGCCTCAGAATGAGGAAAAATCGTTCTGCTGTCAGTCAATATGTCGCCGGTTGGCGAGCTGGCTGGCGTGGAAGTCCATGGCATCGGGAAGCTCGGCCTAAGCTTAGATGGTCAACCGTGCTTAGAATGACTATGGCGGGAAGACCACCAGTACTTTAAAACTTATGGCGAGCAACAGAGCTCGCCACTTTAACTATGCACCAGCTAAATGGCGCGGAGGTAAACATGGCTAAAACAGTTCTTACTTACGGAACCTTCGACTTGTTCCATATTGGACACCTGAATATTCTCAAGCGCCTGAAGGAAAAGGGTGACCGACTCGTAGTCGGTGTATCAACAGATGAATTCAATGCGATCAAGGGCAAGAAGCCTGTTGTTCCGTTTGCGCAGCGTCTAGAAATCGTCCAGGCCATCAAGTACGTTGACTTGGCGATCCCGGAAGAGAACTGGGAGCAGAAGCGCTTGGACATCAAAAAGTATGACGCAAAGGTCTTCGGCATCGGTGAAGACTGGCAGGGCAAATTTGATGACCTGGGCGACGAGGTAGAAGTGGTTTACCTGCCGCGCACTGCTGGCATTTCGACTACCGAAATGAAGCGTGTCTTGAGCGAATTCGATGAAAGGCACGTCGAGTCGTTGAAGAATACGCTCGACTCATTGAGCCAGATTGTCAAAGAGCTTAGCTAGCCATCTTGAGCTCGAGCCTCGTTCCCTACCCTCAGAAACTTAACCTTGCCTACAGATCACTTTCCTGAAATTGCAAAGTCCGTCGTAAAAAACGCTCTGAGGGCTATCGGGCGTCAGCCAGCCGTGAGAACCGCGACGAAGCTGCTCAACCCAGTGGCCCCAGGTGGCCCCCGCGTTGGCATAGCTGATGTGCCTGTTCCCGGTAGAGTCGCAATGTATTTCGGAGATGCATCGAGCAAGATCTATCAAGTGGCTCAATGGCTACCTGTGTTGGAGAAACTCCACCAAAAGCAAGAAGTGCTTCTGGTCTTTCGTACGCTAAGTGCATTTCGGGCAGCGTCCAAGCGTACGTCTTTGCCGAAGGTGTATATCCGGCGATACTCAGATCTCATGGATTTCTACGACGACAATGAGCTAAAGCTCATTATTTACGTCAATAACTCGTACATGAATTTCCAGTCAATCGAACACCCGCGCATGGTTCACGTGCACGTAAACCACGGGGAGAGCGACAAGCTGTCTATGGTTTCCAATCGGGCAAAGGCCTACGACAAGGTCTTCGTGGCTGGCCCCGCCGCGATTAAACGTCATGAATCAATGCTTGTTGATTTCGACTTCGACAAACTTATTGTTACTGGCCGCCCGCAGTTGGACATCGAGTTTGAGCCCGAGCTGGAACCAAGTTTGCAGATGGATGTAATGTACGCGCCCACTTGGGAGGGCGAGAACGACGACAATAACTACACCTCAATAGATCTTTACGGTGAAGAAATTGTTGATGCTCTCTTAGCGAACCCAAATTTGAGAGTCATCTATAAGCCGCATCCGCGCGTACAAGCAAGTACCGATCGGGCCGTGGCAATGGCGCACGAGAACATCGTAACCAAACTGGAAACAGCGAATTCCTTAGGGTCCAAGCACTTGGTGTGTTTGGAAGGGAATATCCTTTCAATGTTTGGTGCCACGGATGCGTTGATTACCGATGTGTCTAGCGTGGCATTGGATTTCCTGTACTTGCACCCTGAGAAACCGTTGGTGCTTTCGGATCGGAGGACCAACCAGGCGAACCTTCAGCGGGACGCCCCTGTCTCCCAGGCATGTCAAGTCGTGGACGCGAGCACGATCGGGAATGCTGTTGAACTTCTTGAAACTGCGCTAGTCAACGACCAGCTTCAAGAAGCACGAGAGGGTATGCGTCGTTTCTACTTCGGGGAACTGGACCGTGGTGATTCGACGGTACGCTTTGAACGGGTCATATTGCAGCTGATTATGGAGCGGGCGCAGAAGCTTAGCGGCATTCGGCAATGGCATCGCTAGGAGATTGTCAGCGAATTCTAGGGATCGACGCACGTCAATTCGCGCTTCTCTGGTTTCCTCAGTCCATAGACTAGCTACGAACCTCTATGCTGACTAAGAAATGGGAAAATTCGTGGATCTCGCAGGGTGGCGCGGAGTACTAAATGGGATGCTGCCGACGCCACTGATCCAAGAGATTCTTGCGTCCAAATTTGCCGTTGCCTTGCCGGGAGTGTTGTCCAATGCTCCAAAACGTCTGGAGAACGAAATTACCGTTGGCGACCGGATTGGTCGTGATTATTTCTGGGATGGGAATTTCGCACGCTATGCCACGAATCTAGAGTCACGGCACTCGTTGGAGACGGCGTCTCAATTACCAGAGATGTCCTGCTTCCCAATAGCTGAGCCTGGCTCGAACGCAACCTGCGCAACTGGGGACGGGGGATCTCGCAAATGGATTGGCAATCCTGGAGATATTCCACTTAGGTGTTCACTTGGGTATCGATTAGCTTTACGGACCGGTCAGGGATATCCCATGGTACTCGACTACGCTCATTCAGATATAGGTTGTCGAAGTCTTTTAGCGCGGTCGCTTCGGTTCGCCCGGCGTAGCCTGCCGCGAATGTTCCGCTTGAACGAGAGTCGGCAGCCAACGGACATTCGCCAAAGAACGCGCGTGGTGAAAATGCTAATTGAAGTCGTTTTCCGCGCTCGTTTTTCGTTCGAAAAGTAGATTGTGGCTGCAACGCCAGAATCTGAAAGTTAGTGACGCACAATTTTAAGGAATATCGTCAGTGGTTCTTAAGAAGCTTTCCGCACAATCTCTGGTCCAGTCGCTCGTCAGCGATGTCCGCGGCCAGCGGCTGAAAAGGAAGACATTCCATTACTACGCTGGTCATCACACGCTAGGCCTGGAGTCACGCGACGGTACCCTGCTCGTGGACGCGGAGCTGAATTACGCTCCCTCCGGCGTCTCGGTGCTGCACGGTCGGACCCTCGTGTTCAGCGCGGACACGGATAACGTGGAGCGGGCGGACACCGGACGGTTCACTGCCAAAGCAAAGATCGAGCTAGCAGTACTGCTCGAAGCGTGGGAAGACTACCGTGCGCAGAAGGCTGCAGATGCGGGGAATGCCGTCTCGGAGGATGACGACGTTGCGGTATCCGAAGAGTCCGCAGTGGACGACGAGGGTCTTTCCGCGGGCACCGTACGCTTGGCATTCAGCTTCAACTGCCTCTTTGAAGACTTGCCCACCGGGATCGCCTGGGTACAGCTCGAACCCAATGGCGAGCTGTTGCGCCGCAAGGAAGTCAAGGATCTTATTGCCGAGGAGGCACTAGTTCTCGACGGTCCGGTGATCGCTCACCGCATTATGGGTAGGTTTGAAAAGACCGAACTGCGCGATGCCGCTCACTTCCATGCGGGCGAACGCAGCGCCGGTGTCTACGTGAACAAACGTGCCGAGGTGTCCATTGGGCTGAACCGCGATGTTACGCACTCCTATCGGATTCGAACCGACAAGACGCAAGTCCAAGAGGGGGTATTCAGCCTCGCCGGGATTCTTGACACGCAAACCGATCGGCTTACCGGGGCGCACTTGAGCATTGTCGGGCGCCGCTCCCAACTGGTTTTTGAATCGCCCGTGGACCTTGCCTTGGACGATACTCTTGCGGACCGCCGGTTTGGCAAGGCTACGTACTCTTGGAAGACTTCCTTGGACTTCTCCAAAGAAGACTGGTCATTGATTGACCGGGGCGATAACTACGATGTCTACTTGATGGTCACCTCCGAGGGAAGCGACGAACCACGTCGCATCCGTGTCACCAGAACCCCATTCGTGGTCCGTTCAACCACCCGTGCCGGTGCGGTACAGGTGGGGAACCAGACGCTGGCAATTTCGCCGTACTTCACCTTCAAGGCCAAATCCACATCGTTGACTCTTGAAGTCTTCGACAAGGAGGCCTTCGCGGTCCTGGCCGATTCAAAGGCGCGGCATTTCCCGATTCTTGAGGCGGGGCGCAAGCCCATCTGGATTGTCGGAGAGCTGTCCTACAAAGCTCAGGACAATGGGCTGCACTTGTTCCGCTATTTGCGTGCCGAGCGCACGGACATCGATGCCTACTATGTCATTGACGAGAATGCCCCGGATCTGCGCAACTTCGGCTCGATGGACCATGTTGTTTTCCATGGCAGCAAAGAGCACTTCGAGTTGGCCATTAGGGCATCCCGATTTGTCGGCACCCACCATGCGGACTATCTGTACCCCACCCGTCATCAAAGCTTTTCCTCACGAACTCGCGCAACCCGAGTCTTCCTCCAGCACGGTGTCATGGGCACCAAATGGATGGTGCCCAACTATGGAAAGAACTCCCCGGGCTTCACCACGGACTTGTTCATGGTGTCCTCCGAGCGCGAAAAGCAGTACATCGTCTCGGACTTCCTGTATTCCGCAGAAGATGTCAAAGTCACGGGTCTGTCGAGGTTCGACTCGCTGCTTGCCGAGGATATCTCAACCAACCAGAACATGCTGCTGATCATTCCCACTTGGCGGGATTGGCTGCAGAACGAGGAAGCGTTCCTCGAATCCGAGTACCTGCAGCAGTGGAAGGATCTGCTCTCGTCTCCGGAACTCGCGGTATTGGCTGCCGAGCATTCGCTAGAGATTGTCTTCAGCCTGCACCCGAATATGCAGCACTTCCGCGAGCATTTCAAAGATACTCCGGCACGACTGATCGTTCAGGGCGAGGTCGACGTCCAGGAACTGATTAAAACCGCTGCGGTGATGGTTACCGATTACTCCTCGGTGGCTTTTGACTTCAGCTTCCTGCACAAACCGGTGCATTACTTCCAATTTGATCGTGCACGCTTTCTGGGCAAGCAAGGCTCGCATCTTGACCTGGACGCCGAGTTGCCGGGGCGTATCGCGTTTGACAGCGCGACCCTGCTGCAGGATCTTACGGAGACCATGGACCGGGACAAGGCCATGGAGGCCGAATACGTATTGCGTGCAGACGCCTTCATGACCCACCGGGACCAAGGCAACAGCCAGCGAGTTACCGCTGAGATCGAGCAGGCCGCGTTGCGCCGCCGCTCGCAGGACGGATGGAAGGCTGAACTGCCTGAAAAGCTCATGCGCCGATTCCGGAAGGACAAGCGCTACTTTTCGGTCATGCGCGCCCTGTTCAAGGCCGTGTCCCGCACGCCGGCCGACGATAACCTGATTGTTTTCGAGTCGGGACTGGGCAAGCAATACGGCGACTCGCCGCGGTACATCTATGAAGAACTGGTTCGCAGCGGCGATACCCGCAAAAAGGTCTGGATCTATTCGGGTGCGCATCGCTTCACCGACTCCAACACGATCACCATCAAACGGCTTTCTCCCGAGTACTTCTGGTACTTGGCGAGGGCTAAGTACTGGGTGAGCAATCAGAGCTTCCCGCACTACCTGCGCCGTCGCAAGGAAGGCATCTTCCTGCAGACCTGGCACGGAACGCCGCTGAAGCATATGGCTTTGGATATCGAGGAGATCCATGGCCGTGATGAGGGGTACGTCCAGCGAGTGTTGAATGCAACCAAGCAGTGGTCTCACCTCATCTCGCCGTCAAAATACACTACCGAGATCATGAAATCGGCGTATTCTTTCTCGGGAATCGCCGCCGAACTTGGATATCCGCGCAACGACATCCTCATGTCCAGCGACGCGCCAGCTAGGGAGGCAAAGATTCGTGAAGGGCTTGGTCTGGCTCCGGGAGTGCAAACCATCCTTTATGCGCCCACCTTCCGAGATGACGCAGGAACAGGCCGCGGTCGATTCAGCTTCGAACTTCCAATGGACCTGGAGGAATTTGACCGGCGTTTTGGTGCGGACACCGTGCTGCTGCTGCGCATGCACGTGCTCGTCTCCAACGCTATTACCATTCCGGAAGAGCTTCAAGCACGGATCATGGATGTCTCAAGCTACGCGGATATCCAGGAGCTGTACCTGGCGGCAGACGTTCTGATCACGGATTATTCTTCCGTGTTCTTCGACTATTCCCTGCTGCGTCGACCGATCGTTTTCTACGCCTATGACTTGGAAAACTATCGGGATAACCTTCGCGGGTTCTATCTGGACTACCAGAAGGAAATGCCTGGCCCGATTGTGGAGACCGAAACGGAGCTGTGGGATACCGTGCAGCGAGCCCTGGAAGGCGAGGACATTGGGGGAGTCGAGCGTGAGAGCTTCATTGCCCGCTTCGCCCCATACGACGACGGATCAGCCTCACGGCGCGTCGTGGAACGCTTTTTCCCACGTAGCTGATGGCTAGTCAGTAAAGCCCGGCATCGATAGATCGATGCCGGGCTTTACTGCGGATGGCGGCCAACACGGAAGAAATATAGCTAATTGTCCCGGTAAATAGGGAAGAATCGTCAGGTAGCTCGCGAGCCACTAATGGAAAGCCTGCGTGATCCAGCACGGGCCGATGGTTGAAGGAACACTGTGAATAGATTTAGTACCCGCGTCATCCTAGGCGTTGGACGACGTATCGAACATCGCGGCAAATTTCGCCTTGCCGCAATATTCTATGAACGGGCGCTGGCAACGAAGCTCCTGAAATCCGACGAAGTTCGTTTCCGGCTGGGATTCTGCCAGTTCAAGATGAAGAAGTATTCCTTGGCCATGGTCAATATGGAATCCGCCATCGCCCACCAACCGCACCGCTTCGGCTGGATCCAATCCCTTGCCTTGAACATGCAGCGGATGAAAAAGTTTGATCGCGCCCTTGAGCTGTTCGCGGCGGCTTGCGCTGGACAACCGCAAAATATTCGGTGGCATACTCGTTACGCCAAGTGCGCGGTTGCTGCCCGCAAGAAGGATCTTGCCGGGTCAATATTAGAGAATCTCGTTGTCAGGTTCCCATCCGAGCCTGCGAGCTCCGCGGCCCTCGCAGATCATCTGCTTCAAACCGGGCAGCGGTGGCGTGAGCTCGAAATACGCCAAGCATACGCACCGGTACACGAGCTTGAAGCCAAGTGGATGCTGCTCACCGGCCAGGCGGCACAGTTCATGGCTCGGTTCGAAATATCCCGAGACTATTTCCTGCAGGCCACGGCACTGGATCCGGAGTATTCCAAGGCCTGGTATGGCCTAGCACGAGCCTACGAAGAACTGGGCGAATACGAGAACGCACAACGAGCCGATGCCCAAGCCGTACTCACCAGCAATGACGAACAAACTTCGACGCTGGGTGTCGGACGGTTGCACGAACGAGCAAACGACTGGACACGAGCCTTGGAATCCTACCGGGAAGCGTTGGCCGCCTCCAGCCGCCCTGGGGACAGGCAGGGGCTCAACTATCGTGCAGGCGAAGTGAACAGCAAGCTGTTCAATCTGGAAGCGGCAGCCAGGCACTTCGGCGAAGCTCGGGGAACCGCAACTACGGTAGAAGGGCAGGTACTATCCGCATACGCCCAAGCACGGGTCTACGCCCGCGCTGGCAACTTCGCCGATGCCGCGGATACCTACTCGAGCTTCGTCGAATTGCTGCCGGAGCAAAGCCGTGTGGAAGAACCCGTAGCGCTCTACCGTTATGCCCATGCGCTACACCGGATGAACGACTATGAACAAGCGGCAAGTGTGTACCTTCGGGCGGCTAGCGCGTGGGGCTACCTCGACGGAACGTTGAAGGTCCCCGCTGCAGCCGGGCCGCGCGCCGCCCACCATATTGACCTAGCACAGGCGGCCGAAGAACGCGGGCAGTGGGATGATGCCGCGGAAGCGTATCGAGACGCGCTATGGCACACCTCTACGACCCAGCGGACGTGGCAGGCACGTGCAGGACAAGCACTGGCCAAGATCGGTGAGCCGCAAGTTGCCTGCGGCTACTTTGAGAATATGCTGCTCTTCACCGAAATTTCGGTGGCAGGTTTGGGAACCGCGCTCAAGGGCGTAGGGCGACACCGGGGCGCCTTATACATTCACGCGAGCGAACAACTTCCCCTGGATGAGAATCTGGTGCTTTTTGAGTCTTCTCACGGAAAAAACGTGCATTGCCATCCTCTGGCCATTTACCAAGCCATGCGCCAAGACGAACGCTTCGAAGGGTTCCGCTACGCATGGGTTTACAACGACCACAACGAGGTCCCTGCGCAGCTTTCGGAAGACCTGGATGTAGCGATTATCAAGCAACACTCGGATGCTTATATCCAGTTACTGGGAACCGCTAAATACCTGGTGAACAACGCTACCTTCCCGGCATATTACTCAAGGCGTGAGGGGCAGCAAGTCCTCAATACCTGGCATGGTACTCCGCTGAAATTCATGGGAAAGCTCGTCAAGGGTGCCATTGGAGAACACAGAAATGTGCAGCGCAACTTCCTGCACACCACACACCTGATGGTGCCGAACCGGCACACGCTGAAGACGCTGTCGCAGGATCACGACCTGGATGGGATGTTCCCGGCTTCGGTGGCACTGACCGGCAGTCCACGTGTTGACTCGATGATGAACCTCAGCGCGCAGCGCCGTGCAGAAATACTCACCGAGTTGGGGATCGATCCGCAGAACCAAAAACCTGTCGTGCTCTTTGCTCCCACCTGGCGCGGACAGCTCAATGACCGAAGCTATAACGTGAATTCATTGGTGACGGACGTAGCCCAAATGGCGCGAGGCGCCCATCAGATGTTGTTCCGCGCGCACCGCTTCGCCGAACAGCTCATTGGTGACGCGCAATTGGACGCCACAGTGGTCCCGGCATCGATCGATACCAACGAACTTCTGGCCGTTGTCGACGTGCTGATCACAGACTATTCATCGATTTTCTATGATTTCCTCCCGGCGCGAAAGCCTGTACTCTTCTACACCCCGGATTTCGAAGCCTATGATGCCGAACGCGGGCTGTATTTCGAGCGCGAAAGCTGGCCCGGAGAAGTCAGCGACAACATTGTCGATTTGGTCAGCAGCCTGCGCCGGACGCTGGACGCCCCAGCAGGCACCGCGCACCCGAACTTCGAGGAAAATCTTGCAGAGTTCGCTCCGATGGAGGATGGAAACGCGAGCGCTCGGGTCATCGAATTCTTCTTCTTTGACGATCACGCGCACGTACTCGCCCCAGAGGCCGATACTCGGACCAAACTCCTCTTCTACCAGGGTCCATTCAAGCCCAACGGAATCGCAACTGCCTTCGTGAACCTGATTGGCTCCTTGGATTCCGATAAGTATCTCGTCGCGGTGGCAGTGGACATGAACGCGACGGGTTCCGACCCGGCGGCCCTGGAAATCCTCAATTCGCTGCCCAGCCATGTGAGGGTGCTGCCGCGCGCGGGAGCCACGGCGATGTCAGCCGAGGAACGCTGGGTATCGGACTCTTTCCATGCCCAGCGCGGTTTCAGCTCGGCGGAGGCAGAAAACATTCATCTGGGCACCATGGCGCGGGAAATGAACCGCAGCTTCGGCTCCGCCCGCTTCGACATGGCCATCAATTTTGAAGGATATTCACGGTTCTGGGCCGCGCTCTTCGCCGCGGCTCGCAGCCACGCAGCTAGCACGAGCATCTACCTTCACAACGATATGGTGGGCGAATGGCTGCTGCGCTTCGGCACCATGCCAGGCTTGTTCGCCACCTACGGCCACTATGACGCCCTCGTTTCGGTGACCGACAGCGTGGGGGAGATCAATCAACGGCAACTAGGTGAACGATTCGGTATCGACGAATCAATATTCACCGTCTCGGAAAACCTGCTGGATCTGAACAAGCCTTCAGACTGGGCGGAGCTGTCCGAGCCGGTGCACGAGTTCAGTGGAGAGGGTTTGACTGTCTTTGCGAACATGGCACGCCTTTCCCCTGAAAAAGGGCAGGCGAAGCTGCTGCACGCATTCGCTCGGGTGCACGCCGCTCATGCGGATACCCGCCTGCTGCTCATCGGCGACGGCCCGCTGCGTCTGAGCCTGGAAGAACAGATAAACGAACTTGGCTTAGCCGGCAAGGTAGTTATCACAGGTCTGCTGGCCAACCCATTCCCGACCTTGAAATCTGCCGATTGTTTCGTCTTCTCCTCGGACTATGAAGGGCAAGGACTCGCAATGATCGAAGCGATGATGCTGGGCCTGCCGGCAATCTCCACCGACGTAGTCGGTTCGCGCAGCGTCTTGACAGGAGGATTCGGACTGCTTGTCGAAAATTCCGTCGAGGGACTGGCCGAAGGCATGGAGCGTCATCTCAATGGGTACAAGGCCGAGCTTGAGTTTGATGCCGAACGCTACCAATTGCAGGCGCTAGAACAATTCGAAACTCTGGTGAATAAGCCAGTGCCTGCCGGTTCACGTCTGGGCTAGGAGTCGAGCAGGGAGAGCGACTCCGTCAGGAACCGAGTCATGCTCGCGCCGGGCGTGATGTCCCCGAAGTATCTCTCAATGAGGGCATCACGTTCGGCATCCTTGGTTTCCAGCGCTTCACGGACTAGATCGGCAGTGTGCGCAGCTTCAACTGAGCTTAGGCTCGGTAGCTGTTCCAATGCGGGGGAGTCGGCCACGACGGCCTCCGAGGACACGGGTGTGGTGATGAATATGGGTTTGCCGGTAGCAAAGAAATCGTAAGCTACGGCCGAGATATCTGTGATGCACGCGTCCGCCTTATGCCATTGCCATCCCCAGTGCGCGGTGTCGTCAAAGAGCAACCGTCCAGCTGATTTCGGATTCGCCGAATTGAGTTTTTCCCGGATCTTGGCCACGTCCGCGCCGTATTGTTCTACGTTGACTCCGGACCGAGGATGCGGGCGGAATATGACGTTGAAGCCACCGTTATTGATCAACGAATCGATGACCTGCACGCCGTGGCTCGATACCGATCCGTAGTTCATTGAAGGACGGTCCCCCTCCCAGGTGGGTGCATAGAGCACCGTGGGCAGCGCACTGTTCAGCGCATAGGGAGCCAGATATTCCGCATCAATCTGCGGCCGGCCAACCAAACGGGTTCGCTGCTCGACATCATAGTTACGCAAGTTCAGCGCTAAACGGTCACGAGCGGCCTGGCCCGCACTGAAAACGTAATCGTAGGCTTTGAGCTGGTTAGACCACATATAGGCCTTTTCGCTCTCCCCATGGCAGATGAACACGTGTTTGGGATCGTTGAATCTGAGCATCTGGAAGTTGCGGATGTTCTGGTTGATGTAGAACACCACGTTGAGATTCTGCGAATCAACTAATTCTTCGATATCGCCAATCGTGGGGGCGAGATACACGGGAAGCGGGCATTCTTCAGACAATGCCAACGCGGTACCGGCATTGCGGGTAATCACCACGACGGGAGCGGATCCAGCCAGGTGCTTCAACGGCTCATACCACTGGCGGATCTGATACGCATTGACCATCGCATCGGCAAAGTACAGTGCCACTCGATACCGTTGCTCGCCGGTGGGCTGATGGAATAGGTGCCGAGCGTGCCGCCGGACGTAAGCGCGCTGCTGGCGGGCGTCCAAGCGCATCTTGGCAAACTTAGCTGCACCGGCCAAAACTGGAATCGCGCGCATTTATCCCTCTCATGAACCTCAGAAACTCATGAATCATTCTATGCAAGAGAATATTTCGGGAATTGGTGGACAGGCCAAATCACCGAAAAATTTCAAATCGTGTGATGATCTGGGTTCAAGCAAGCAAAAATCGCAGAAATGAGTGCCTTCTTGTCTTGATGCGAGAGGAAGGTGCGATATTGTGTGTTTAGTGCAACATTGATTCTATGCCGTTTGAAGGGTTCCCGGTTTGGGAACTGAGCTTCAATCAAGCTAAGATGAAATGTCGGACTATGTTTTTATAGGAGTCATCATTAGCGATAAGCGTTCTGATCGATCGTCACATGGCGCACTCGATCGCAACTCGCCATTGGTTATATCAGCCATGGACCTTGGCCGAGCGCCAGGTTCCATGAAGGCTCTTAATGAACAGGTTCCGGCACCCGCTGATGTGGGTAACGCACTCATTGGTATTCGTGGAGGATCTGAGATTTCCTTAGATCTTCGCCTCGAAGCTGTGCACGAGGGAATTTTGGTATCCGGCATTGCCACGGTGGAAATCGCTGGCGAATGTGGACGGTGCCTTGCTCCTATCGGGTTCAACTACGGGGCTGATATTCAGGAACTCTTCTATTATGAAGAGAGCGATGAATTCGAAGAAGATGATGATGTAGATCAGTATTGGGTTGTCGGTGACTATATTGACATCGATCCGGTATTGCGGAACGCAGTGGGCACAGCCCTACCGTTCCAGCCGGTATGCCGGGATAATTGTTTGGGCCTCTGCAATGAATGCGGAGTCAGCCTCAACGATGAACCTGAGCACCACCACGAGGTAGTAGATCCTCGTTGGGCAGCGCTTGCGCAGCTGTCCGAGGCCGCCACAGAAGATGTGGCAACAGATAAAACGTCAGACGAGAGAGAAGAGAAGTAGTCGTGGCTGTTCCAAAGCGGAAGATGTCCCGTGCGAATACTCGTGCCCGCCGTTCACAGTGGAAGGCTACCGCACCGAGCTTGGTGAAGACCGTTGAAAACGGCCGCGTAACCTACAGCCTGCCTCACCAGGCAAAGGTTGTCACTGACTCAGCAGGTACCGAGTTGTTCCTTGAATACAAGGGTCGCAAGGTCGCAGACGTCTAAGACATGTCTTCTAAAGAAGAACTTTTGAAGCGTCTCGGAATCGACATCGATTCCGAGACGCTTCATCTTTCGTTGACCCACCGCTCGTACTCATATGAAAACGGTGGCATACCCACTAATGAGCGCCTAGAGTTTCTTGGCGACTCCATCTTGGGCTTTAGCGTTGCAGAGCACCTCTATAAGACGTGCCCCGATCTCCCTGAAGGTGATCTAGCAAAGCTGCGTGCCGCAGTAGTCAGTACCCGCGCCTTGGCAGATATTGCCCGAGGCCTCGAACTTGGCCAGCACATTCTCCTGGGCCGCGGCGAAAGCCAGTCCAACGGTGCTAACAAGTCTTCCATCCTCGCAGACACTGTAGAGGCCCTTATCGGCGCCGTCTATCTGGTGCACGGCATGGATGAAGCGCGTGACATGGTGATGCGCCTCGTTGGCCCGCTGCTTTCCGACCCGCAACTGCTCGGTGCTGCCACCGACTGGAAAACCGTCATCCAAGAAGAAGTCGCCGCAGCCAAAAACGGTGAAATGCGCTATGCGGTTACCGGATCCGGCCCTGACCATGCTCGCTCATACGTAGCGGAACTGCTCATTGGCGATAAACTGCACGGCAAAGGCACTGGTCCGTCGAAAAAGGAAGCTGAGCAAGAAGCCGCGCGGAACACGTGGAATATGCTTCACCCCGGTGAAGATCTCCCGAAACGCTAAGGCACGGATATGCCTGAGCTGCCAGAGGTAGAAGTTGTCCGTGAAGGACTAGACAAATGGGTTCGCGCGCGATTGATCGAGTCTGCCCAGGTCCTGGACCCACGATCCATTCGGCGACATGCCGATGGTGTGCATGATTTCGAGGAAACCCTGGCCGGATGCACCCTGGCTTCGGTGGTACGGCGGGGTAAGTTTCTCTGGATGGACCTCGAAGGCCTCTCTGAGCCGGCAGCCTTAGTGGCGCATCTTGGGATGAGCGGTCAGCTCCTGGTCGAAGAGCCGGACGCACCGGATGAAAAGCACCTGAAGGTCCGATTGTCGCTCAGCGAACGCAGCGATGCACCATCCGAGTTGCGCTTCGTCGACCAGCGAATTTTTGGCGGAATGTTCCTATCCCCGCTGGTACCGACCGCGGATGGGCATCCAGGTGGCGCCGGCAGCGATAAACCGTGTATTGCACAGGCCGCCGCACATATAGCTCGAGATGTCTTGGACCCTTATAGGGACCCGGATTCGCTTTATCTTTCGCTGCGTAAACGCACCACTGATCTGAAGAGGGCAATTCTTGACCAGGGGGTGATCTCCGGTGTTGGCAATATCTACGCCGACGAGGCGCTTTGGCAGGCAGGACTTTCCGGGCTCCGCAACACCGCGACCATCAGGCGCCCAGAGGTCGTGCGCCTGGATGCTGCACTCATCGACGTGATGTCCCGTGCGCTAGACGCCGGAGGGACCAGCTTCGACTCCCTATACGTCAATGTGAACGGCGCTAGTGGCTACTTTTCCCGCTCCCTGAACGCCTATGGGCGCGAAGGCAAGGCCTGCCAACGCTGCGCCGGCAACGGAAAAGAATCGATGATCCGCCGAGACCCTTTTATGGGGCGCTCCTCGTACAGCTGCCCCGTATGCCAGCCGCGGCCTCGGCGGCGGTAGATCAGAGAAGCGGCATTTTTGAAGGATCGAACTTCAAGTGTGAACATTTCTTGATAGTTCTCCCATGGTTTTTCGCGACGGAACTCGTATTCCCCGGGTGCCAAATCTTCGAATCAAGCCGGACTATCGTCTGTGAATCCTAAAGTGCGTTTGAAGAATTCAAATTTCTGACGACAACAAAAATTGGTACGCTTGTACTATGCTTTCAAGGAAAGACAGAAGTTTATTAATGACAACAGTATCTTAGGAGACACCATCATCTCGGTTTCAGTCCCAGTAATCGGCTCAGGTTTATCAGCCATATCGAGAGACGAGTATAAAGATGGGATCACAGTCTTTGGCCCTCTGAAAGCCTCGATTCGGCAAAATGTGAAGGTCGCGATCGATGGATGCGCTATCGTGGGGGGGCACGTGATACATGACGATGAGCAATTGTCCAAGGTACTGGCAAATAAGAAATTCGATAGCTCTAACACATTGCTCGATTGGTGGGGGACGAATTCAAAAAATCCAAATGCGATATATTATTTTGACAGTGAAGAGGGAATTGCAGCGATCGCTCCAGACCCACTTGGAGCTGCGGCAATTTATCAATATCAGAATGCAGGGATAAATCTCTATTCAACGTGCCTGGATTCATTGGAGATAATTGTTAATTCTCTAAGTCTCCCGTTGACCAAATCAGTCAAATTTCAAGTTCAGAGGATTATTCTAGGTAACGGTGGCTACGATTCAAGCCCATACGAAGAGATAACCACCATTGAGGCATTTCACTATCTTCAAATAAGCGACGCTGGCTCGCTTGTCGAACGCTACTCCATCTTTGACCATCTAGATCATCCGTATTCATATTTGTCAGAACTTGATGCGACCAAAAAAGATATTTCAGATTCCATTGCTGCTATTGCTAATTCAAATTATTCAACCAAAATATCGCATATCACTGGTGGATTCGATTCTCGTTTATTATTATCAGCGATCATTGATAGTGACGCGTCGGACGTTTTTCAGTTTTTCTGTTCGGGCCCAACAGGGACTGCAGACCGACTAGTGGCTGACTCGATAACTGTTGACTACAGATTGCGCCGAACAAACAAAGCTGGATTATCTGCCGGTCCTACGAACAACGTTACTGAGCAGTTGGTAGCACCTTTATTCCATAGCAATGGCGTCGCAAATACGGGACCTAACGGCAGGGAAGAGAAAAGCGGAATCCTTGCAGTCGGTGGAGGCTATGGAGGGTTACTTAGATCTACCTTTGGAGCCAGGATGCAATCGCTCGATTCATCCAGTACACCACAAGAGATATTTAGTAAATTTGATCCTTATTATGATCATAAAAATTCCATGTTATCGGGACATTCATTTAGTGGAATCAAGTCATCACTAAAGGTCGAATGGTCCAAAATATCAGAACAGTATAGAGCCCCGGCGCAGTATGGTGATGCTCTGTATTTGCATGTACGAAACAGATATCATTTTGGATACAACGCAATGCAATGGAGCCGAATCGGTTCAAGAGTGGACCCCTTGTATTCAGTGCACGGATATTTCCTGAGTATCCGGAGTACGCCCATGCTGCGGGCCAGTAACTTGATCGGTCACGATCTGCTGGCCGCTTTTCATCCAAGCTTGTTGACGGTGCCTTTCGATAAGCCCAAATTCGATCACAGCTTGATTGGCGACTCACGTCCAGAATCGCCGACTAGCTTGTTGAAAGTGTGGACCCCTGAAAAGTATGATAATTCGGAAGAAGTGTTGTTTAACGACAGCGATATTCTACCGAGCCAGATTCGTGAATTTTTGGTGGCTGCCCCTAAACCGAGTGCTGAGACCAGGAAAAAAATTATCGCTGAAGCGAATAAATTAGGCTTAAACTATTGGCAAATCGAAAATCTAGATGCCGCGCAAAAAATTTTGCAGAAGGTTATCAAATCAACAGCTGAGCATACTTTGGGAAGCGAGATCGATGGCGCTTATCTGAGTCATTTAGCTACTGGCAATCTTCGCAACCGTAAAGATATTCGAAATCTGTACACGATAATGTCGACGTCTCTGTGGCTCGCGGTTCTTTAAGAGTCTAGATAATTTCCCCTGTTTCGCGGCAAACCCTTAGCAAGTAGTTTTAACCACGCTAGAATATATTTGACGGTGTCATATATCAGGGCATCGGTGACAAACTACATCAAGACATCAGTAACACTTGATGTATCAAGGCTTCGGTAATACTCACTGATCTTCCTGAGGATTCTCGAACAGGGCTGTCGCATGCTTCAGCCTCCGATATTTCGTTCCTTCTGAAATCGTGAAATCGTGAAATCGTATCTAGCGATCAGTTCGCCTCGCATCGTCTCCAGCATCAATTCCTGCTGATTCCAGCGGGCTGTTAGCGCGGTGCTGCGCATGAGCTTACCCAAGTAAATCTCCACGCCAGGGATTCGGATGCATCGGTTCTTGTCCGCGCGCATCAAATGCTCTGCGGAGCTTTCCATGTGTTCAGCTGCTTAG